>JAEULH010000116.1 GCA_016793925.1 Rhodospirillales bacterium
ATTATGCAGCTTCTGTACCTATATAATAGACTTGAGTGCTTAAAATCCCATATGGCTAACGGTTTTTCATCTGCTACAAGTTTGCTACTTTGTGTACATCCCGGCCATCGCTGTTCTATAATCTTGTATTCTGGATCATTATTTGTTGTGCGCTCCTGCGAGCTATACAGCGATTTTTCGAATGCCCAGGCAAAATTTTCCTGCAGGTGGGTTTTGAGGGTAGAAAATCCCTTATTTTTGCGCTGGCTCACATGGAGGTCCAAGGCTCTTGCCAGATGGACGACGCTAATGCGCGTAGCATGTTCCCATACGCCTTGAGCCTCGACAAGCTTTACAAATCTTTTCCTAGGTGAAGGATCAGTATAAAAGGCTTTTGCGAGTGTCTCAAGAATGCCAAATAAAATGGTCTTCTTGTACCTTCTCAACAAAGAGGCTTTGCCATTGGCAAGTTGCAGGCAATCAAGATTCTGTAGTTCGTGACGCGCCCAATCAAGGAACGCTTGGCGTCTCGCTTGCTGCTCGTGGGCATCCTGCATTGCAGCCATCATGAATTCGCTTTGTCAACTTTGTACCGCAAGCGAGTTCAGTTCTATATATTGAACGGAATAGCGCGCGCAACACCAAATATGGGCGACGCCTGCTGATCCCGCTAGACAGCCACGGGGCCAGAGGCTTCGGCCAGCCAACCGGCCAGATCCGCCAGCGCCCGGGGGCTCATCGCCCGTTTGCGCTCGCGGCCGCGCAGCCGTCTGCGCCCCGCGCCGGCGTCGTCGCCAATTGGCGGGAACAGGCCGAAGTTGACGTTCATCGGCTGGAAGGTTTCGGCCGTGGCGCCGCCGGTGTGGTGGCCGAGGAGCGCGCCAATGGCCGTCCCCCCGCCGGCGGCGGGACGGGGGCAGAGCCGTGGCGTGCGGCGGCGGCGAAGCGGCCGGCGAGCAGGCCTATGGCGGCGCTCTCGACATAGCCCTCGCAGCCGGTGATCTGGCCGGCAAGGCGTAGCGCCGGGCGCGCCTTCAGCCGCAGGGTCGCGTCGAGCAGGCTTGGGCTGTTGACGAAGGTGTTGCGATGGAGCCCGCCCAGCCGGGCAAACTCTGCCTCCTCCAGCCCCGGGATCATCCTGAAGACCCGGACCTGCTCGCCATGGCGCAGCTTGGTCTGGAAGCCGACGATGTTGTAGAGCGTGCCCAGCGCGTTGTCCTGGCGGAGTTGAACGACGGCGTACGGGCGGCGGTCCGGTGCGTGCGGATTGGTCAGGCCGACCGGCTTCATCGGCCCGTGGGCCAGGGTCTCGGGGCCGCGCACCGCCATGACCTCGATGGGCAGGCAGCCCTCGAAGTACGGCGTGTCCTTTTCCCAGTCCTTGAACTCCATCGCCTCGGCCGAAAGCAGGACGGCGATAAAGGCTTCGTACTGTTCGCGTGAGAGCGGACAGTTGATGTAGTCGCGGCCCCCGCCCTTGTCATAGCGCGACTGGTACCAGGCCTTGGCGAAGTCGATGCTGTCGCGGTAGACGACGGGAGCGATGGCGTCGAAGAAGGCGAGCGCGTCTTCTCCGGTCAGGGCGCGCATGGCCTCAGCGAAAGGCGGCGCGGTGAGCGGCCCGGTGGCGATGATCACGCTGTCCCACTCGGGCGGCGGCAACCCCGCAACCTCGCCGCGGCGAATCGTCACCAGCGGCTCGGCCGCCAGCGCCGCTTCGACACGGGCGCTGAAGGCCTCCCGGTCGACGGCCAGGGCAGAGCCGGCCGGCACCCGCGTCGCATCGGCGGCGCTCAGGATCAGCGAGCCGGCCCGACGCATCTCCTCGTGCAACAAGCCGACGGCGTTGGCCTCGGCATCGTCGGAGCGGAAGGAGTTGGAGCAGACGAGTTCGGCGAGGCCGCCGCCGCGATGCGCGGCGGTCGAACGCACTGGGCGCATCTCACAAAGGATAACGGGCACGCCGCGCCGCGCCAGTTGCCACGCCGCCTCGCTGCCGGCGAGGCCGCCGCCGATGACGTGCACGGCGGCACAGCCGGTGGTTTGGGTCGTTTTCATGCCCATGAACTGGCCCAGGCGGGAGGCGCTTACAACGCCGGGCCGATTTCTCCGGCCAAGGCCCGCACCTCTGCGGCCGCCGCGCTGCGCGGGGCGGTCTCGAGCACCGAACGGCCGATCATCATGCTCGATGCGAAAGCCAGGCGGTTGCCGATCATTGCCTTCGCAACCGGGAGCGCGTCGGAGCTGAGCTTGGCGCGGATCGTCTCGACGATCTTGCCGCGCGGCGGAACGCGGTTCAGCACGATCAGCATGGCGACCTTCTCGCCCCGCGCCAGATCCAATGTCGGTTGGGTGGCCCATACGTCCATCGGGCTCGGCTGAACCGGGACGATGACCAGGTCCGCGGCGCGAACCGCGACCTTCGCTTCGGTTTCTGCATGCGGCGGGCTGTCGATGATGAGCACTTCGTAGCGCTGGCGCAGACGCGAGATCTCGTTGGTGACCCGGTAGCCGGCAACCTCGGTCAGATCCAGCGGTTGCGTCGGCGCCGCAGCGGCCTCACCGCGCGTCCGGTACCAGGTGGAGAGGCTCTTCTGCGGGTCGATATCGATCAGCGCGACCCTTTTTCCGCCGGCGGCGAAGGCAACGGCGAGTTGCGCCGCCAACGTCGTCTTTCCGGCCCCGCCCTTCTGCTGAGCTATGGTCAGGATCTTCGCAGTCATCGGCCTTTCCTCCCTTCGATGATCGTCGGCTCGCAGAGGACCGGAAACGTCACCGAGTTTGCGATGAAGCAGAAACGGTGGGCTTCGTCGTGGAGGGCCAAGGCCTTGCCGCGGTCGGCGCCGGCGCTCAGCGTGACCCGAGGGCGCAGCCGCGCATCGATGAAGCGTCCGCCGCCGCCGGCATCCTCGACCATCGTCGCGACCGGATCGTCCTCGTAGTCGGTCACGTTCACTCCGGCTGCGGCGCACAAGCTCAGGTACCAGAGCATGTGGCAGGCCGCGAGCGAGGCCACGAGCAGATCCTCGGGATTATAGCGACCGGGGTCGCCAAGAAAGGCCGGGTCGGCAGACGCCTCGAGCGGGCGCTTGCCCGCCGCCTCGATGAGGTGATCGCGGCCGTAGGCCCGGTAGTCGGACGTGCCGGTCCCGCGATTGCCCGTCCAGCGGATGCGGACCTGGTAGCTGTGCTCCTTCTCGTGCATGTCAGCGGCAATAACCGGCCGCGTCGACTGACGCAAGCGCAAGGCCTGGACCTCGCGCCGGCATCGGCCCACATGACGAAGCGGCCGGCGGATCGCGCCGTTGCGTACCTGGAGGAAGCGGATGCTGAACGCCCTTCTCAATGTGCTGTGGATCTTCACGGGCGGCTTGTGGATGACGATCGCATGGCTGGTCGCGGCTGTCCTCATGGCGATCACGATCATCGGTCTGCCTTGGGCGCGGGCGGCGTTCAACATCGCTGCATACACGCTGTTGCCGTTCGGCTACACCGCCCTCCCGCGCGATCTCGTCTCCGGGCGAACGGATTTCGGCAGCGGGTCGCTGGGGTTCGTCGGCAACATAATCTGGCTCGTGCTTGCCGGCTGGTGGCTCGCGCTTGGTCATTTGATCACCGCGGTCGCCCTCGCGCTTACCATCATCGGCATTCCCTTTGCCTGGGCTCACCTCAAGCTCGCGGCGCTGTCGCTCTGGCCCGTCGGCAAGGCAATCGTCACCACGGACGAGGCCGACGTCCTCCTCGGCCGCACCCGCCGATCCGCAGCGGGGGCCTGAGCCCGCCCTACTCGGCCGCCCCTCTCCTGGCCACGGCCAAGGTGCTGTGGCGACGGCTATAGCCGAAGTAGATGGCGAAGCCGATCGCCAGCCAGACCACCAGTCGCAGCCACGTGTCGAAGGGCAGTCCGATCATCAGGAAAACGCAGCTCGCGATCCCCGCCGCCGGCACCCATGGGACGGCCGGGCAGCGGAAAGGCCGCGGCAGATCCGGCTGAGCCCGGCGCAAATAGATGATCCCGGCGCAGACGACGACGAAGGCGAACAGCGTGCCAATGCTCACGAGCTCGCCCAGGATGCCGATCGGGACCAGCCCGCCGACGACGCCGACGGCAAGGCCGAGGATCAGGTGACCGAGGTAGGGTGTGTGAAACCGAGCGTGTACAACGCGGAATGCAGGCGGCAGCAGGCCGTCGCCGGCCATGGTGAAGAAAATTCGGCTCTGACCGTATAGAAAAACAAGAATCACTGACGTCAGGCCGAGCAGCGCGCCGATCTTGACCAGCACCGCCAGCCACGGCACGCCGATGACGTCGATGCCCTTTGCGATCGGGTCGGGAACGTTCAGCTGCGGATAGGGGACGAGGCCGGTCAGAACCGCGGCCACCGCCATGTACAGGAGCGTACAGATGATCAGCGAGCCGAGGATGCCGATCGGCATGTGCCGCTGTGGGTTCTTCGCCTCCTGCGCGGCCGTCGACACCGCGTCGAAGCCGATGTAGGCGAAGAAGACGACCGCCGCGCCGCGGAGGATCCCCGTCCAGCCGAACTGCCCGAACGTCCCGGTGTTATCGGGGATGAAGGGGTGCCAGTTGGCGGTGACGACGAATGACACGCCAGCGGCGATGAACACAAGGACGACGCCGACCTTGATGACCACAATAAGAACGTTGAAGCGCGACGACTCCTTGACGCCGATGATCAAGAGTGCACTCAGCGCCGCAACGATGGCGAAGGCCGGCAGGTTGAAGACCGCGGTTACTCGGCTGCCGTCGGCGGCCTGGACGACGCTGCCGGGCGCCGCGGTGAGCGAAGGTGGCAGGTGAATCCCCAGATCCCCGAGCAGGCTCACGATGTAGCCCGACCAGCCGACCGAGACCGTGGCGCCGACCATCGCGTATTCCAGGATCAGATCCCAGCCGATGATCCAGGCGATCAGTTCGCCGAGGGTCGCGTAGGCATACGTGTAAGCGCTGCCCGAGATCGGGATGAGCGTTGCGAACTCGGTGTAGCACATTCCGACAAAGGCGCAGGCGATGGCGCCGAGGACGAAGGACAGCATGATCGCCGGACCGGCGTACTGCGCCGCCGCAGTGCCGGTGATGACGAAAATGCCGGCGCCGATGATCGCGCCGATGCCCAAAGCGAGCAGGTTCCACGGCCCGAGCGTGCGCTCCAGCCCACCGCCCTCGCCGCCGGAACGGACAAGGTCGTGAACCGGCTTGCGCGCCATGTAGGGCGACGTTGCCATGACCATATTTCCTCCCCGCGCGGCGTTTCTTTGCCGCGCTGTTCGTTCGTTCAGTCGCCGAGCGCCGTCTTCGCGTCGAGATAGTCGTAGCCGAGGTCGTGGGCGACCGCGCGGCAGGTGACCTTGCCGCGGTGGACGTTCAAGCCCTCGCGGAAATTCGGGTTTTCAAGCAGAGCCTGCCGGTAGCCGCGATCGGCCAAAGCCAAAGCGTACGGGAGGGTCACGTTGTTAAGCGCGTATGTTGACGTGCTCGGCACCGCGCCCGGCATGTTGGCGACACAGTAGTGGACAACGTCGTCGACGACATACGTCGGATCCGCATGGGTGGTCGCGTGCGAGGTCTCGAAGCAGCCGCCCTGGTCGATGGCGACATCGACCAGGACCGAGCCGGCGCGCATTTTCCTGACCATCTCGGCCGTGACCAGCTTGGGCGCCTCGGCGCCGGCAACGAGCACAGCACCGACGACAAGATCGGCGTCGAGGACGTACTGCTCGAGCGTCGCCCGGTTCGAATAGACGGTCTTGAGCGCCGGGCCGAACTGGCGCGCGAGGCGGCCGAGAACGTCGACATTGCGATCGAGCACGGTCACGTCCGCGCCCATGCCCAGCGCCATGAGGATAGCATTTTCGCCGACCACGCCGCCGCCGATGACCACCACCTTCGCCGGCGCAACCCCGGGAACGCCTCCCAGAAGGATGCCTTTGCCGCCGTGCGCACGCTCCAGACAGTGCGCCCCGGCCTGGATCGAGAGCCGGCCGGCGACCTGCGACATGGGCGCCAGCAACGGCAGCCCGCCGTGCCCATCGGTCACCGTCTCATAGGCGACGCAGATGGCACCGCTGGCGACCAGATCCCTGGTCTGATCCGGATCGGGCGCCAAGTGGAGGTAGGTGAACAGGATCTGCCCCTCGCGCAGCATCTTCCGTTCGCCCGACTGCGGCTCCTTGACCTTGACGATCATGTCGGCGGCGGCGAACACGTCCTCGGGCTTCGCCGCAATATCGGCGCCGGCGGCCCGGTAATCGTCATCGGACGAGCCGATGCCGCCGCCCGCCCGCGTCTCGACGACGACCTTGTGGCCGTGGGCGTCCAGTTCGCGAACGCTGTCCGGAGTGAGCCCGACCCGGTACTCGTGGTTCTTTATTTCCTTCGGCACCCCGATGAGCATTGTCGCTCCCCTCCCTCGTTGCACTTTGCGCGCGTATCTTTGAGCCGGATACGTACCTCCATTGGACGCCTGCTGCGACTGGCTTGCAAGATCTTCGCACGACCGGAAGGCACGCCGCTGGCTGTGTCATGCGATCGGACTGTCCGAATGTCACGGGCCGCGTCCTCTCTGCTCCTTGTATCGGCGCGCGAAATGATCTATGTCCGTCCGAGTAGTTTCTAACGCTTCGATTTTTGTTGCTGCTTCGCTTTTCGCGTGGTCGGCTCACATCGTAAAAAGACGTTGAAGCTATCCGCGCTCGGGCATGTCGCCCGGCGCGTTTTCCAGTTATGTGAGGCAATGAACGTGACGACCGGAACTGTGAAGTGGTTCAACCACACCAAGGGCTTCGGCTTTATCCAACCTGACAGTGGCGGAGCGGACGCATTCGTCCACATCTCGGCTGTCGAGCGCGCTGGCATCAGCAACCTCGCCGAGGGGCAGCGGGTCGAGTACGAACTCGTCCCGGGCCGCAACGGCAAGAGCTCGGCCGAGAACCTCTCGCTCGTCGGCTGATCGCCGAAGCAGGCTCGGAATGCAAAAAGCCCCCTGGGTCCGCCCAGGGGGCTTTGTCGTTATGGCCGGTCGCCGATGCACGCCGGCCGGTCGATCCAGGCGCGACAAAGGGCGCGTGGGGCATGCCACCCTCGTTCGGAAGCGGGAATCGACACGGCCGCGGCGTCCCGGTTCTGGTCGCGGCCGCCCTGATATGCCTGGGACTGGGCCTCACGCTGCCGATCATGGAGGTCCGCAACTTCTGGATCTTTCACGGCTCGTACTCGATCCTCGACGGCATCTCCATGCTGATCGACCAGGGCGACGTGCTGATCGCAGCCATCGTCGTCGCCTTTTCCGTAGCGGCGCCTGCGGGCAAGAACCTGGCCCTGCTCCTGCTTTGGTGGCGCTGGCGAGGAGGCAAGCCGGTGCCGCGCCACCTGCCCTCCCTTCTCGACGCCATCGGCAAATGGTCGATGCTGGACGTGTTCGTCGTAGCCCTCCTCGTCTTCGCCGCCAAGACGCGCGCGTTCGCCGACGCGAGCGTGACGCCGGCGATCGTGCCCTTCATGATCTCGATCGCTCTGACGATGTACTGCAGCCGGAAAATGCGCCTCGCGCTTGCCGAGCAGGCGGCCGGCGGAGGCGCCGCGTCGCGCTCCCCGCGCCCTTAACGCGGGGACGACGCCATGGCCGCCGGGGGTGAGCGACGATCGCCGGCCCTTTGGCGCCT
Organism: Rhodospirillales bacterium; assembly: GCA_016793925.1. Classification (GTDB taxonomy): domain Bacteria; phylum Pseudomonadota; class Alphaproteobacteria; order Rhodospirillales; family Defluviicoccaceae; genus JAEULH01. The sequence continues at coordinate 7,663 of JAEULH010000116.1, forward strand.
AGTTCTTGTTTCGGTTCCTGAGGGGGCCGTCATTGTCCCCGTCGCGATCCGAGGCGCGAGTACGATCCTTCAAGTTTCCATTGTTATCAACGCCAAGGACGTCGCGCGCCGTCTCGCCCGCGTCGCAGCGGTTGCCGACCCCGACCGTGGCCCTCTGCGCCGCGCCTCTGGCGGCCTTGCCGACCGTGCAGTCCGGATCGACCGCGTTCTTGATCCGGTCGCCGGGATCAGCCCACGCCGTTCCGCCAAGCATTGCCATGGCCATACATGCGGCCGTAATCGCGCTCGCTGGTCTCATCCGCTCGCCCCTTGTCCTGGTCTGACGGCCGCCTTTGCCGTTTGCCGCACCGACATGATCACAGTCGGAACGCCTCGACGCCAGAGCGACATCGCCCGTTTCTGCCGGTCGTGGATACGCACCAATTCATATTATGCCTGAGGCACCGGCGCGCGCCGACGCTGTGGCTCGATCCTCTGAACGGAACCTTCTGCGGTGTTCACGCGTTTGAGCAGGCAGATGCGCCCAGCGCCGCGCCAGGTTGCAGTGCGAGGCGGTTCACGGCGCGACTTCGGCGGACCCGGGATATCCCGATATGCGTGCAAAAGTTTAAGCCGTAAGTGGCCCACGTCTCCAACACTCGGCGCACCACGTCCCGGTTCGCGCTCGGCGATGTTCTGGCGGTTGCCGGTCTGGGCCTGGCCGCGGCCGTTGTCATCGGCGCCCGCGCCCGGCGTCCATCCGTGCGCGCCAAGACGGTTCCGGCAGCGCCTGAGGCGGCTCTGGCCGCGCGCCGGGTCCGCGACGGCGCAGCGATACTCGGCGCCAGCGTTCTGCTCGACAGCGCCATGGAGCACTACCGCGGCAGGTTCCACAACGCGGCGATGTATCTCGCCCCGGCGACAGCGGCCATCTCGATCGCCGCTGCACTCGCCGAGCCCCGACGCGAACGCCTGGAGACGCCGCTGCGGATCGGACACGCCCTGGCGCTGACCGTCGGTTTTGCCGGGCTCGGGTTTCACGTCTACAATGTCGCCAAACGCCCGGGCGGCTTCAGCTGGAACAACCTGTTCTACGCGGCGCCCCTGGGCGCGCCCGGCGCCCTCGTTCTTTCCGGTCTGCTCGGTCTCGCCTCGGAAGCGCCGACCGGGCTCGGCCGCGAGCGTCACCGCGACGACGAGCATTGGACCGAGCGCTACGGCGAGGAGGGTCGCTTCCTTGCGGCTGTCGCGGGCGCGTCCCTGCTGGCAGAGACCGCGGAGGTCTGGCTGCTCCACTTCCGGGGCGCATTCCATAATCCGGCCATGTACTTGCCGGTGAGCCTGCCGCCGGCGGCGGCGGCTTCCCTGTTGGCCCAGGCGATCGCCCCCCGACGCGGCAGCCGCGCGTTCGCCCGCCTGAGCTTGCGGGCCACAGCAGTCCTCGGTTTCGCCGGCACCGGCTTCCACATCTACGGCGTTCAACGAAACATGGGCGGCTGGCGGAACTGGCATCAGAACGCACTTGCCGGACCGCCGACGCCGGCGCCGATCAGCTTCACCGGTCTGGCCCTGGCCGGGCTCGCCGCGCTCGACCTCATCGACGCAGCAGGGAAGCCCAACCGGTGAGCACGCCGTTCCGTACCCCGTATCCGACCTACAACGTCCTCGACAAGTGGGACAGCCCCTCCTTCAACGACCAGACGCGCGAGGTCATCGGCCGCCGCCTCGACGAGGTGCCGCCCCGTCGCTTCTTCGACGCCATCCAATGGGCGACGCTGCTGGCGGTGTGCAATCGGGTCATTCCCCAGCCGGAGCGCCGTCACGACGAGCGCGTTCCGATCGCGCCATGGCTGGACGCTGCCCTTCACGAGCGGCGCGGCACCGGCACGCGCTATGCGGACATGCCGACCGACCGGCGGTCCTGGAAGCAGGGGCTCGACGCGATCGACGCCGAGGCGCGCGTTCGCCACGGCCTGCGCTTCGCCGCCCTCGCTGCGGATGTGCAAGACGCGGTCCTGAAGGCGATAGACGACGGCGACGTCCGCGCAGGGGAAGCCTGGGCCGGCTTGCCGCCGAAGCGGTTTTTCCGCCATCTCGTCCTGAAGGAAATCGTCAGGATCTACTACGTCCATCCCGCCGCGATGAGCGAGGTCGGCTATGGCGGGCCGGCATCGCCGCGCGGTTATGTGCGCCTCGGCGTCGATGCGATCGACCCGTGGGAGGCGCCGCGAGGCCGCTGGCCCGGGGAGAACGACGAATGACCCGACCTGTCGGCGCCGCAAGTCACGGAGCGGAGGTCAGGCCGCGTGCGCAGGGCGGTCGGGCGCCAGACGTCTTCAGCCGCGACGGCACGGTTGCGATGCGCGAATTTCGCGACTCCGACGCAGTGGACTTCGCCATTGTCGGGACCGGCTGCGGCGGCGGCGTACTCGCGGCGAAACTGGCGGAGGCGGGCTTCTCGGTCGTCGCATTGGATGCCGGGCCGTTCTGGCGACCGCTGGCCGACTTCGCGTCCGACGAGCGCGAGCAGGATAAGCTCTACTGGCTGGATGAACGCGTCTCCGGAGGCGAGGACGCCATCGAACTGGGCTCGAACAACTCCGGCCGCTGCATCGGCGGCACCACGGTCCACTTTCAGATGGTCTCGTTGCGCTTCCGCCCCGAGTGGTTCAAGGCGCGGACGAAACTCGGCTACGGTTTCGACTGGCCGGTCGACTGGCGGACGATGTGGCGCTACTACGCCGAGGTTGAGAACGCCTGCAAGATTTCGGGGCCGATTTCCTATCCGTGGGGCCCGCCGCGCGGGCGCTACCCATATCGCGCCCACGAGGTCAACGCAGCCGGCCTTGTGCTCGCCCGCGGGGCCGAAGCGCTGGGCGTCGCCTGGGCCCCGACGCCGCTGTGCACCGTGTCCGCGCCGCATGGCAAGTCCCCGCCATGCGTCTACCGCGGGTTATGCAAGATCGGCTGCTCGACAAACGCGAAGCAGAGCGTCCTGATTGCATTCATTCCTCGCGCGCTGGCCGCCGGAGCGGAGATGCGCGATCTCGCCATGGTCGGCCGGGTGGAGACCGACGGGAACGGCCGCGCGACGGGAGTCCACTACCACCGTTCCGGCGAATGGCGCTTCCAGCGGGCGCGCAACGTGGTGGTTTCCGGCTACTCGATCGAGACCCCGCGCCTGCTGCTCAATTCGGCCAGTCCGCAGCACCCGGACGGGCTGGCCAACTCGTCCGGCGCGGTCGGCCGTTATCTCATGGTTCATTCCAACCACGCGGTCTGGGGCGAGTTCGACGAAGAAATCCGCTGGTACAAGGGGCCGCCGTCCATGGCCTGCTGCGAGCACTGGAACTACGTCGACGACCATCCGACGAAAGACTTTTTCGGCGGTTACTCCTTCATGAGCCAGGGGCCGCTGCCGACGGATTTCGCCACCAGCATGGTCACGAACTCGGGTGTCTTCGGCATGGACCTGCGCCGGCGCATGGCGAACTACAACCGGATGGCGGGCCTGAAAATCGTCGGCGAAACCCAGCCGCAGGCGGAGAACAGGGTGACGCTCGCAGACGAGGCGGACGAGTTCGGCATTCCCCGCGCCCATGTCGCGTTTTCCTATTGCGACAACGACAAGCGGCTCTATCGCCATTCGCTGACGTTCATGAGGCGGATGCTGGCCGCCGCCGGAGGCCGGAACATCTTCGAGACGGAAAGCACGGCCCATCTCATGGGCGGTTGTCGGATGGGCCTTTCGCCGGATGACAGCGTCACCGACGCCGACGGTCGGACGTGGGACGTCCCGAACCTGTTCGTCTGCGACGGCTCCCTGATGCCGACGGCCAGCGGCGTCAACCCGGCCATGACGATCATGGCGAACTCGGCGCGCATCGCCGACCGGATCAAGGCGTTGGCCGCCGCCGGCGACCTCTGAATGCGCGCCGGCGGACACGAAACGCAGGGCGACGATGCGGTAACCACCTCGAGCCGGCCGCGACGCGTGGACGGCTACGCGCCGATCGCCGACTACGGTGTGATCGGAGACACCCGGACGGTCGCACTGGTGGCGCGCGACGGCTCGCTCGACTGGCTGTGCCTGCCAAACGTCGACGATGCGTCCGTCTTCGCGGCGCTTCTCGATCGCGTGCGCGGCGGCCGCTTCCTCGTCGGTCCGACCGCCGCGGCGTACATCACCCGCCGATACGTCGCCGATTCCACGATCCTCGCGACCCGCTTCGCCACCGAGGACGGCGTCTTCGAAGTGACGGACTTCATGCCGATCGACGCCGGCGGCGCGGATGCTCCGTTCGCACCGGCACGCCGCGTCATCCGCGCCGTCGAAGCGCTGGAGGGCGCGCCCGGCGTCGTCGTCGACTACGCGCCCCGACCCGAATACGGCGCCGTCGTGCCGAAGCTGCGCCGGCTCGGAGGGCGCGCCTGGGTCATGGCCGATGGTCGCGACTTCCTTCTGTTGCAGTCGGATATCGACCTCACGCAGACGAGCCGTGGCACACTCTGCGGCGAAGCCCGGCTTCAGGCGGGCGAGCGGCGGGTTCTGTCGCTCTCCCACACCCGCAACGGCATCGGCATCGTCCCCGCAGGCGGCGAGAGTTATCTCCGAGAGCGCGACGACACGCTCCGCTTCTGGCAGAAGTACCGCGCGACCATCCACTACGATGGGCCGTTCGCCGCCGCCGTCGTTCGCAGCATGGTCACGCTACGGCTGCTCACCTTCAGCCTGTCCGGGGCGGTGGTGGCAGCGCCGACCTGCTCATTGCCCGAAGCCGTCGGCGGCACACGCAACTGGGACTACCGCTACTGTTGGCTGCGCGATGCGGCATTCGTCCTGCACAGCTTCCTCACCATGGGCCTGGAGGAAGAGGGCGCCGGTTTTTTCCGGTGGCTGACGCACGCGACTCAGCTTACGGCGCCACGCCTGCAGACGCTTTACACGGTCTTCGGGCGCACCGACGTGCGCGAGCGCGAAATCCGGTCGCTCGAGGGCTACCGGCGATCTTCGCCGGTCAACCTCGGCAACGGCGCCGAGTCGCAGCTGCAGCTCGACGCCTACGGGGCGATACTCACGTCGGCGCTGATCTATGCCGATCACGGCGAGCGTCTCGGCCGGAGCGAGCAGGGTCGCCTGAGGGGATTCGCGGACGTTGTCCGAAGCCAATGGACGTTGCCCGACAACGGTTTGTGGGAAATGCGCGGCGGTCGCAAGCACAACACCTACTCGAAGGTCATGTGCTGGGCCGCGCTCGACGCGGTGGTCAAGCTGTGCGAGCGCGGGGCGCTATCGGCGGATCCCGCGCCATACGTCAGCGAGCGCGACGCCATCCGCACGGCCGTCATGTCGCAGGGCTGGAACGCAAAGCGCGGCGCGTTCACCGGCGCCTTCGGCCACGATTTCCTTGACGCGAGCGTACTGTTGATGCCCCGGCTCGGCATCATCGCGGCCGACGATCCGCGCATGGTCGCGACCTTCACCGTCATCGACGAAGAGCTCGGCCACGGCGCCCAGTTGCGCCGCTACAGCAAAGGCGTCGACGGGTTCCAATCGACCGAGGGAACGTTCACGGCGTGCGGCTTCTGGGCGGTGGACTATCTCGCCCGGCGAGGCGATGTGGAAGCGGCATATCGCCGGATGGAAGCGCTGGTCTCGCTCACCAACGATCTTCTGCTGCTGTCCGAGGAAATCGATCCGGAGACCGGCGACTTCCTCGGAAACTTCCCGCAGGGCTTCTCGCACACCGGCCTCGTGGGCGCGGCGCTGGCCCTGAACCAGGCAGTGGCCGGAGCAGGACGGGCGCCATGAACGTCCTGGCAACGTTGGGGGATCATTGGTTCGTGGTCCTGGTCTGGGGGCTTGTCGCCAGCGCAGCCATGGCGACTCTGCTGGAAGGCGTCCAGCTTCTCGGCTTTTCCCGGATGAGCCTGCCCTTCCTGTTCGGCGCCTTCCTCTCGCAAAGCCGACGCAAGGCGATCATCATCGGCTATGGCCTCTATCTCGCCGGCGGCTGGGCGTTCGCCTTTGTCTACGCGATTTTGTTCGAAAGCGCCCATTTCGCCGGATGGTGGTTCGGTCCGCTTGTCGGGATGGCGCACGGGCTGTTCCTCATCGCGGTTTTCCTGCCGCTCCTGCCCTTCGTCCACCCTCGCCTCGCCACCGATTACGACGGACCGGACGCCATCTCGCGGCTGGAGCCGCCGGGGCGCTTCGGGCTCAACTACGGCCGCGCGACGCCGGCCACGACCGTGTTGGCGCAAACCCTCTACGGCCTGATCTTCGGGCTCGGCTACCAAGCGGCGACCGGCGGGTTCGCTCACGTTTGATACGTTCGACCAACGAGCCGCGGGCTCAGCGACATCGGCGACGAGGCGTTCGCGTCGTCGATCGTCGTCGAGCGAGCGCAAGTGCTCGATACTGCCCTCAAACAGGTGAAGCGCGACAAGGCCGCCTTTGCCATGCTGGTCGAGGAAGGCGAGCGGCTGGCGGAAGCCGGCAACGTCCTCGCCGATGCCGCCAACCGCGAAAGGCTCACCGCCGATGAACAGGCCCTCGAACTCCTCACCCGGATCGCCACCCGCGCCGGCCCGGTCTCCGACGCCCTCTCCGACGCCGCCCGGGCCTTCAAGTCCGGCGAAATTGGACGAGGAGAAGCTGCGCGCCGCTTCCTCGGGGATGTCCGCCGAGCGGATCTTACGCAACTGGCGCGCGGGGCAGGCGATGGCGGCGATCTCGCTGGCGATGCAGGAGCGGCTGATCGACCCGCCGGAGACGCCGGCCCAGGCGGCGAAGCGGAAGGCGAAGCGCTAGGCCCGGATCCCAACCAGCGGACGTTTTTCCAGTCCGCGGCCGAGCGGACGCCGCCGTTCTATTCGGCGCTGACCCGGGCCGTCGAAGGCTTCGCCCAGCCCAAGGCGCCGGCGGCGCAGTGGGCGGGCATGATCCGCTAAAACTCCGGTTGCGGCGTCTCGGCCGTGCTGGGCGGCAGGATCGGATAAACCACCTGCGGCTGCTCGCCGGTCAGGCTGTGCAGAAACGCCGTTATCTTCACGACCTCGTCGCTGGTGAGCTCGATACCCAGTTGACTGGCGCCCATGACGCCGACCGCCTGTTCGAGATCCCACGACTTGCCGGTGTGGAAGTAGGGCGGCGTCAGCGCGATATTCCGCAAGGTCGGGACCTTGAAGACATACTCGTCACTGGGCGTCTTGGTCACCATGAACCGGCCCTTGTCGTCCGGCGGCAGGAACTCGGCGCCGGGCTTCTCGACGACGCCGAAGGGCGCATACTGACCGCCGCCGACATTGATGCCGTTGTGGCAGCCCGCACAGCCGTTGTCGATGAACAGGCGCAGGCCCTCCTTCTGCTCGGCGGTCAGTGCCTTCGCGTCCCCGCGGAGGAACTTGTCGAACGGCGCATTCGGGGTAATCAGCGTCGTCTCGAAGACGGCGATGGCCTTTTCGACGTTGCCGATCGTGATCGGATCCTTCTGGCCGGGAAATGCCGCCTGAAACTTATCTGCATAGCCCGGAATGCCCCTGAGCATCTCGACGGCGTGCTTGTGGGTGATCGCCATCTCGATCGGGTTCTGGATCGGGCCGCCGGCCTGCTCGACCAGATCCTTGGCTCGCCCGTCCCAGAACTGAGCCTCATTGTAGTAGGAGTTGAGGACGGTCGGCGCATTGCGTGCGCCACGCTGGGATTTATGGCCGAGCGAAGTCGGCAGCATGTCGACGCCGCCGAGACCGATCTGGTGGCAGGAATTGCAGCTGATGTTGTGGCTGTCCGACAGGCGCGGTTCGAAGTAAAGCATCCGCCCCAGCTCGATGACCGCCGGCGTGCTCGCGACGCCCTCGATCGTCGGCGCCGTCTCCGGGATTGGCTGGAACAGGCTTTGCGCCTGCGCCATCAGGTCATCTGCGGCGTAGGCCGACGAGACGCCAACCGCGCCGATCGCAGCCATGGCAACGAACAATGAAGGTCGCATCCGAGAACTCTCCTTTCTGTCCGCTCTTTGCTGTCCGCCTCTTCTTTCGTTGCCGCTCCCTCGACCCGTCGCTCGCCGGCGCGACGGCAAGGGCACATGACGGACCCGACAGCAGTGGCGAGAGCCGACACGTGCATGCGTGAATGAATGCCGGCTTCGACCCGCCGCATGACGACCCCCTGCCGGCCCCCACGCCGTTTCATATCGATCCGGTCAAGGACGCTGTCCCTGAAGGCGGCGCTTACTTAAACGAGATTAATTCTGAAGATAATCCCGCATAAGAAACATCATGATTGACTGATATACCCGGGCATGGGGCGTGTCAACACGCCCTATCGCCGCTCTTGTCGGCGGCCGATTGCACTGCACCAAGGCTCGCTGCGCGCCTGGCAGCGCTGCCGGGCCCAGCGAAGAACAAGCGGATCCGGGCGTCGGGCGGTTTCGATGAGGCCGGCGCACGTCGCCGGATGGATCGGCACTGTCGGGGGGGCGCGGGGCTTCCGAAGCGATCACCCCGCCTTCCTTCGAGCGCGAGGCGCTGATCGACGCGATTCTGGCTCGTGTCGCCGGGCACGTGCCCGCGATCGTCACCGACAACCACTTCAGCTAGCGATCTGCGCCGGGCTCAGGTCGCCGGCGCAGGGATCGTCATGGCGATACCGCCCTACCACGGAGCGACGATGCCGGAGCGAATGGGATCTGCATCCTCGCAAACTTCTCTGAACAGTTCGCGCTCGGCGAACCGCGCGACGCGTTCCCCATTGCTGATGCTAGTGCCGGTGCTGCTGCCGATCATACCAGGGTTTACGGGCCTCCCGCTTGAACGCTGCGTGACGGCGACGGTGCCGTTTTCGATACCGCTGGTGGCCGTACTGGCGCTCTCGCGTTTGTCCCGGACATCTCAAAGCTCTCGCTTGCCGTCAACAAGGCGGGGCACGCTCGGATCCCCGTCGTCGCGCAGTTCGGCGGGAAGCAGATCCGAAGGAACGTTCTGGTAGCAGATCGGCCGAAGAAACCGGCGGATTGCCAGCGAGCCGACCGACGTCGTGCGACTGTCTGAGGTCGCGGGGAACGGTCCGCCGTGAACCATCGCGTGCGAGACCTCAACGCCCGTGGGCCAGCCGTTGACGATGATGCGGCCGGCCTTGCGCTCCAGAACGGGGACTAGCCGGCGCGCCATGTCGGCGTCCCTCGGCTCCACGTGGATAGTGGCGGTGAGTTGGCCTTCCAGCGCCTCGGAGAGCCGATAGATGGTCTCCGCACTGTCGCACCGGATGGCAAGCGACGACGAGCCGAAAACCTCGCGGCCGAGCGCCTCGTCGGCGAGGAAGCTCTCGGCGTCGGTCGCGAAAAGAGCGGCCGTCGCCTGGTTGACGCCGTTGCCGACGCGGCCGCGCGCGACGGTTTCGACCTTGTTGTGCTGCGACAGCGCTTCGACGCCGGCCTCAAAGGCCTTGCAGATGCCCGGCGTCAGCATCGCCGGCGGCTCCCATTGTTTCAACGCCGCGCCAGCCGAGGCGAGGAAGGTGTCGAAGTCCGGCCCGGCCAATCCGAACAAGAGCCCGGGATTTGTGCAGAACTGTCCCGCGCCCAGGGTCAGCGAGCCGACGAAATCTCGGCCCATTTGCTCGGCGCGCAACGCCAGCGCGGCCGGCAACAGGTATACCGGATTGGTGCTGCTCATCTCCGCATAGACCGGGATCGGTTCCGGACGGGCCGCGGCAATCCCGACCACCGCCAGGCCGCCGCCGCGTGAGCCGGTAAAGCCAACGGCCTTGATGCGCGGATCGGCAACGAGGGTCGAGCCGGTTTCCACCGCGCCGAGAAGGTAGGAAAAAACGCCCTCCGGCAAGCCGCAGTCGGCAACGGCCTTTTGCACCGCCCGCGCGACAATCTCGCCGGTGCCGGGATGGGCCGGGTGACCCTTGACGATAACCGGACATCCCGCCGCGAGCGCAGAGGCGGTGTCGCCGCCCGCGACTGAAAACGCCAGGGGAAAGTTGCTCGCCCCGAATACCGCGACCGGGCCGAGCGGGATGGTTCGCACCCTGAGGTCCGGCCGCGGCATCGGCTTGCGCTCGGGAAGTGCATGATCGATCCGCAACTCGAGCGCGTCGCCGCTGCGCACGACGTCGGCGAACAGCATGAGCTGCCCGACCGTCCGCGCCCGTTCGCTTTCGATGCGAACGCGCGGCAGCGCGGTCTCTGCGGTGGCCCGCTCGATCAATTGATCGCCGATGGCCATGATGTTCTCGGCCATCGTCTCCAGGAAGCCAGCCCGCGTCTCACGGTCTGTGGCTCGGTAGGCGTGGAAGGCGGTCCACGCGAGCGCGCAGGCTTGCTCGATCTCGTCCTCGCCGGCAAATCCGAACGCGGGTTCCATTGCTTCCCCGGTCGCCGGGTTGAGCGCCTGCAACGGCCTGTCCCCAGGTGAGACGAACCTGGATCCAATCAGAATATCGCCCGTGATCTGCATGGGGTCTCCCTATCGCGGCGACCTTCGCCGCGTGTTCAAGCGCACGCCGATGGTGAAACCGCCGGGCGGGTAAGGTTCCGATCGACGAGTTTGGCCATGAGCGCGCGAACGCCGAAACGCCACGGCGGCGCCCAGTCACTCGTGCGCACGCGGTTGATCAGGGTGCCGAGATCCCGCGGGAACATGTAGGGATACCTCGCAGTGCCGCACATCGTCGAGCGAGAATTGGGCGTCGAACAGGCGGATCAGGGGACCGACGGCGGTCGATGCGCTGCTGTCCCTCGTCTTCGACAACAGCAGCGCGCTCCGCCCCTCGAAATCGCGAAGGTTGCTGCGGCGGGCGGCCTCCCGGCGATCTTAATCAGCGGCATCAGCTTGACGATCCCCCCCCGAGGGTCGCGAGCGCCTGTTCGCGGCCATAGCGCGGGTTCGCGCCGATGGGGGGCATGGTTGCGTTCGACAACAATTCCGCCCTCACCTGTAGGCCGGCCTCGGCGAGGCCCGGTCAAATTTGCTACGGGAACGCGAAGCGGTACTTCTGCTTTTCCCTGAACTGATTCGACTTCGAACTCTGACCGGACGTGGTGCAGCAGTCTTCATGCGGCGCTAGCAACCAGAAGCGGCGATGGCTCGTCGAGCGCCGGGTTCCTCACTGCACTGCCATCAGAGCCTTTGCCAGTTCCTCGCGCATGGATGCTTTCTCCGCTTCGCTCAGATTTTCCGGTTCCAGAACGACGGCGAGCCGCTTGAGAGTGCCCGTAAATGCATGGGGCATTTCGCTCGCGTAGTCCTCGCTCACCGGGGTTCCCGTGTCCTCGCCGACATCGAAAGTTTCGTCGAGGGAGAAGCGAACGCCGATTGTCTGCGGGATCTTCCCTTGGGCAACCTGCTTTTCGTCTACCAACAACGTGCCGGTTGCGCCCTTGCCGATGCCTCCACCGTCATAGTCGAACTTGACCCGCACGACATGATTGCCGGGCGGGATAGCCTGATCCGAGGCAATGCGAAATTTGTGCTGGGGCTGGTTTGAGAGCGCATAGACAAACTCCGGTTTGCTGTCCTGCAGCAGCAACGCCCAGCCGCCGAAACGCCCCCCGATGGTCGCGAGGATCCCGCTCGCACCGCCCGTTGGAATACTGATCTCAGCGGCGACGGTCCACGACTTGTTCTTGAAGTCGGGCGCCGAGCCCTCCGGAATCCGGATCATTCCAGGATAGTAATTGAACTCCGTGCGGCCGCGCGTGAGGCTGGGTCTGATCGAGGGATCGGCGCGCGATGCGAAACTCGAGTCGAGCGGATAGACGTTGTACTTTTTTGCCTCGGCATCGAAGGCGGCCTGCAGTTCCTTGAGCTTGTCTGGATACTTAGCTGCCAGGTCCTTGGCCTGACTGAAATCCTCGTCTATATTGTAAAGTTCCCACTTGAAGTTGTTGGGGTCAGGCTCTTCCCCGATCGTCACCCACGGCAGCCGAAGCGGGGTTGTATTTGCCATCCATCCGTCCTTGTAGATGCCGCGGTTGCCGACCAGTTCGAAATACTGCGTTGAATGACGCGTGGGAGCCGTTGCGCCATCGAACGTGTACAGAAGGCTGGTGCCATCAAGCGGCTTCTGCTCGACGCCGTCCATCATCGTCGGCGGGCTGATGCCAGCGGCCTCATAGATGGTCGGTACGATATCGATCACGTGAGCGAACTGAGATCTCAGACCGCCATCATCCTTGATACGCGCCGGCCATGAGATGACAAGACCGTTGCGCGTCCCGCCAAAATGCGACGCGACCTGCTTCGTCCATTGCATGGGCGCGTCCATCGCATGTGCCCAGCCGACCGGATAGTGATTGTAGGCAAGCGGACCGCCCAACTCGTCGATCATGGAGAGAAGGAAGGGGAGACTTTCCGTAACGCCGTTGCCTGCGGTCGCCACTTCGTTGGTTGTGCCTTGTAGGGTCCCTTCGGCGCTGGCTCCGTTGTCACCCATGATGAAGATAACGAGCGTGTTGTCGAGCTGACCAGACTCCTCCACGGCGCTGAGCAAGCGTCCGATCTGATTGTCGGCGTAGGAGAGTGCGCCCGCGTAAACCTCCATCATCCGCGAATAGAGACGCTTCTGATCCGCCGACAGGGAGTCCCAGGCAGGAATCTCTTCCGGACGTTTGGTCAACTGGGTATTCGGCGGGACTATCCCGAGTTTGATCTGTCGGGCAAGCGTTTCCTCGCGCACTTTGTCCCAGCCCTGGTCAAACTGGCCTTTATACTTCTCAATCCATTCCTTCGGCGCATGATGTGGCGCATGTGCGGTTCCGGTTGCGTAGTACAGCAACCAAGGCTTGCTCGGTGCCAGGGCATGCTGCATTCGCATCCAGGCAACCGCTTTGTCGGCGAGGTCGTGATCGAGGATGTAGTCTGACTTCCCGAGGTACGGCTCGATCGGCGTCGTGTTCTCATACAAAGCGGGGTGCCATTGATCGGAGTCCCCCCCAAGGAACCCGTAGAAATACTCGAATCCTAAACCGCTCGGCCACAAATCAAACGGCCCTGCCTGGCTTGACATCCAGTCAGGCACGTTGTGCATTTTGCCAAACCATGAAGTATTATAGCCATTTTCCTTGAGCACTTCGCCGACCGACCCTGCACCCTTCGGAACGAGCGAATTGTATCCCGGATAACCTGTCGCAAACTCGGTGATGACGCCGCTCGCCACCGAATGGTGGTTACGCCCGGTGATGAGTGCCGCACGCGTCGGCGAGCACAGCGCCGTGGTGTGGAACATGTTATAGCGCAGGCCGTTGTCCGCGAGCCGCTGAAGGGTGGGCGTTTGAATTGGCCCCCCAAAAGTACTGCTGGCGCCGAAGCCAACGTCGTCCGTTAAAATCAGGAGCACATTTGGAGCACCCTCTGGTGCTTCGAGTGCCTTTGGGAAGTCCGGTGTCGAATTCTTCGCCGTGCGTTCGATGTTGCCCTTGAACGGTTCGGGCGTTATCGGCAAAACGGTCCGGTCGGGTTGACTATCGGAAGTCTCGGGCCCCGCGGCAAGAGCGAGTGGCGAGCCTCCGATTGCGAGCGCGAGCGCAATGCTCGCAACGGCAAGAATATGTCGCATGACGCTCCTCCCCGGTGGCCCTTTATCGAGTCCTTATCGTCCCGACTCTGATGTCGTTCTTTGGCAACGCCTTTCAAGCAGAGTTCCCACGGCAGGGTACACCGGCATCACGAGCTTTCTGCTCAAGGCCGTGCGCGACGATTCCCGGTTTGCCGAGTAACGGCGCGAGCCATTGCGGGAATCACCCGAAGCTGCGGTTGTGCGGTTCTCGGGTGATGGCTCAGGATGTCTGTGTGGTGGTCAACGCCGAGGATCGCGGCGCGCCCTTTTCCTAACTCGCCGCCGCAGATCAGAATTCGACCACCAAGCCCTCAGGCACCCGCTACAGCCTGAACCGGGCACCCACACCGGCGGCCGACGGATCTCCTGCGCCTTTCGGCAAGTCGCCTCGCACCGCCAGGCGGTTCCGCCCCCTCACGGGCTCAGGCGGCCCAGCTTGCCGCCGTGTCCACAAGCAGCGCGTAAAGCGCTTCGGCATCGTCGGTGCCCCGCAACTTCTCGCATGTCGGCTTATCGCGCAGCAGACGCGAGACCCTGGCGAGCGCCTTGAGATGATCGGCACCCGACGACTCGGGCGCCAGCAGGAGAAAGATGAGATCGACCGGACGATCATCGATAGCGTCGAAATCGATCGGCTGATCGAGGCGAGCAAAAAGGCCATAAAGCTGATCCAGCGTCGACAGTTTGCCGTGAGGGATGGCGATCCCGTTGCCGACGCCGGTGGTTCCGAGGCGCTCACGCTTCATCAGGGTCGAAAATAGAGCGCGCTCTGGCTGTCCGGTGATCTCCGCAGCCCGCTTCGCAAGATCCTGTAAAGCCTGCTTCTTGCTGGTCGCACGCAGCCGCGCGATGACGTGGTCGGGCTTGATCAGGTCGGAAATGTCCATTGTTTCGTCCCCCTACGCCTTGCGCGTATTCGCGGGGTCGATCCAGCCGATGTTACCGTCGGTGCGACGGTAGATGACGTTAAGACCGCCAGTCGAGCGGTTGTGGAAGATCATTGCCGGGCTGTCGGCCAGATCCATGCGCATAACTGCTTCGCCGACGCTCATGGTAGCGATCTCCGTCGCGATTTCTGCGATGATGGCGGGTTGACCATCGGCCGGCAATTCCTCTTCGTCGTTTTCCGCTGCGATGACGTATTGCTGCGCAGGGGTGCTGTCCTCTTCCGATCGGCGGCTGTGATGATGGTCGTTCAGCCGCCTTTTGTAGCGCCGCAGTTGCTTTGCGATGCGCTCGACGGCCGCATCGACAGCGGCGTAAGCATCGTCGGCCGCGGCACGACCCTGAACCAGAAAGCCTCGGCTCGGGTGCACGGTGACGTCGGCACGAAAGAGATGGGCCTCGCGAGACACCGTAACCACTGCGTCGTGCGCTTTCGGAAAGTACTTGCCGACGACAGCGGCAAGGGCGTCGCCGATATGGTCGTGCAGCGCCTCACCAATGTCCAAGCCTTTGCCGGTAATCGAGATGTCCATGATTATGGGATCCTGAGGCTGGGTGACAGGCCCACAGCTTCGGTGCCGATAAGGTCCCAGACTTTCAGGCGGAGACCATAGAAAGCGCGCATGTCTGCGTCACGCTAGGGTCCGAGAGGCCGGGACGATAGATGTCGCGACATTGGGTGTCAAGCTGTGCCCTTTCCGTCGTAACGATGCAGCGCGTCCTTTTCGCGCCGACGCTGCACGGAGGATGGGATACCCATCGCTTCGCGATACTTGGCCACAGTTCGCCGCGCGATGTCGATACCTTCCTTCTGCAGGAGGTCGGCGAGGCCATCGTCGGAGAGAATTCCCCCGACGGTTTCGGCTTCGATCAGCGCCTTTATGTGGTGGCGCACGGACTCGGCGGAGTGGATATCGCCGCCGCGCAACCCTCCCACGGCATGCGTGAAAAAGTACTTAAGCTCGAAAATGCCACGCGGAGTCGCCATGAATTTATTGGAGGTGACGCGGCTGACAGTGCTCTCGTGCATGCCGATGGCTTCTGCGATGTCGCGCAAAATCAGCGGGCGCAGGCTGTGGACGCCGTTGATAAAGAAGCTTTCCTGCTGCCGGACGATCTCAGCCGAAACTTTGAGAATGGTCGTCGCGCGCTGGTGCAGGGACTTAACCAGCCAATTGGCCGTCTGCATGCATTCGGCAATATACTGTTTGTCCTCCCGCGTGCGCGCGCTTCGGTTCAGCTTAACGTAATACTGATTGTTGACCAGCACCCGCGGCAAAGTCTCGCTGTTCAATTCAACGACCCAGCCGCCGCTTTGCTGAGGCCGCATCATGACGTCAGGAACGACTGGCTGACTAACGACATGATCGAACGCCAGCGCAGGCTTGGGGCTTAGTGTGCGGATCTCGGCGGCCATCTTCAGAATCTGCCCGTGTTCCACTCCGCAAATTCTGGCAAGGCTCGCCCAGTCGCGCTTCGCAACGAGATCAAGATGATCCAGCAGGGTCTGCATCGCGATGTCCAGCCGACCGCGATCCGCAAGCTGCAGACCCAGGCACTCGGCCAGGCTCCGAGCGAAAATACCGGCCGGCTCGAATGTCTGCAGCTTCGCCAGCGTGGCTTCCACCTGAGCCTGCGAACAACCGAGGGCGTCGGACACAAGCGAGAGATCGGCGCTGAGGTAACCCGCGTCGTCCAACAGATCGATCAGGTAATGGCCAATCAGGCGCTCTGCAGGATCGACGATATCAACGGCAAGCTGCCCGCTCAGCACCTCGCGCAGCGACGTTCCGCCTGCCAGCATGTCCTCGAAAGCGATTGCGCGATCGTCGAAGGTGCCGTTGCGGCTCTGCCACGTTGCACCGCCTCCGACATCGCTGCCAGCGTCACCGGCACCGACGCTATTGTCGAACACGTTGTCATAAAAGTCGCTGTCAATGCCGGCGCCCGCGTAGTCTGGCGAATCGTCGGCCAGCGCCCGATCGAGCGCTCGCGGGTCGCCCCCGTCGTTGCCGTCGGCTGCATCAGCCGGCGGCGCATCTCCAGTTCCGCCCGCCTCATCACCAGCAGTTGGAGCCTCGCCGGCCTCCAGCAGCGGGTTTTGCTCCAACTGCTGGTCGACGTATGCAGAAAGCTCAAGACTGGAGAACTGCAGCAGCTTGATGGCCTGCTGCAGTTGCGGCGTCATGACAAGCGCCTGAGTTTGCCTCAGGTCAAGACGTGGGCCAAGCACCATACCGGATCCGCTCAAAGGCTGAACCGGTCGCCGAGGTAGACGCGGCGCACATCTTCGTTGCCGACAATTTCGGCAGCCGTACCTTCGGTCAGCACAAAGCCGTCGTGGATAATGTAGGCCCGGTCGATGACATCCAGCGTCTCGCGGACGTTGTGGTCGGTGATCAAAACTCCGATGCCGCGGTCCTTGAGGTGAACAACGAGATCGCGAATGTCGTTGAGCGCGATAGGGTCGATGCCAGCGAACGGCTCGTCGAGGAAAATGAAATGCGGTCCTGAAGCCAAGGCCCGTGCAATTTCGACTCGCCGTCGTTCGCCTCCGGACAAGGCCAATGCCGGCGACCGGCGGACATGACCGATGGAAAACTCGGCAAGCAGGCCTTCGAGAATCGCTTCGCGCCGCTTTCGCTTTCGCTCGACCACCTCAAGGATGGAGCGGATATTGTCCTCGACGCTGAGGCCGCGAAATATGGAAGCTTCCTGCGGAAGATAGCCGACGCCGAGCCTGGCCCGATGGTGCATCGGGAAGCTGGTGACGTCCTCTCCATCGATGGTGACGCTGCCTTCATCCGGAGCCAGCAGCCCGGTGATGATGTAGAAGCAGGTCGTCTTGCCGGCACCGTTGGGCCCGAGCAGGCCCACGATCTCGCCGCGCTGAAGCGACAGGCTGACGCTGCGCAGCACCGTGCGCTGGCCGTAGCGCTTGCTGATGTTCACCGCGAAGAGGCCCCGGTCGCCGCTGACCAGCCGCGGCCGTTGCGACGCTCGCGGCGGCTGATCGAGGGTTCGGGAGGGTACGGTGCTTCTAAGGTCCATCTTCAAGGATGCCGAGATCCGCTCAGTAAAGGTCAGCCACCGCTGCCGCTTTTCAACTGAATTCGCCCGCGCACGCGCCCCGAGCTAGGCTGGGGCTGTTCACAGGCAAACAGCTTGCTTACGCCGGAGTTGAAATCCATCTGCCCCCGGCATCCGTCGAGCCGGTCATTGCCTCGGAAGATCTTAACGGATCCTTCAACGGTCGCGATACCGCTTTTGGCATCATAATTGCCGCGGTCGCTGAAGATCGTCTCCGTCGCGGTCACAACCTTCACATTGCCGTCCGCATCGGCGGTCGAAAGTTCCGACTTGCCGTCTGCGCCCTTGGCGAAATACGCGGTGATGGTATCGCCGTAGATCTGCCGGTCAGGCTGGATCGCAACGGCGTTGCCGGTGGCAACCAGACGATTGGCCTTGGGCCAATACTCGAGGCTGCGGTCGGCCGTAATCTCGTTGCGGTCGCTGATCAGCTTTACCCTGTCGCCACCGGTCAGAAGCAACCGGTCGTCGGCAACCTCGTAAACGGCATGCCCGCCGAAGGCAGTCTGACCGGACGTCGACAGCCGAACCGCGCCATCGGCGATGACGCGAAAGATCTCGCTCTTGCCGCCCGGATTGTCGCGATAGAGGGCGCGCAGCTCCCGCGCCTGCACCGCAAGATCGCCGCGAACCGCTCGGGCATTGCCGCGGGCGATGACAACCTGCTCGCCACGTTGCCACTCCAGGCCTTCGTCCGCGTCGATGCGCAACTCCGTACCGGGCTCCCCGGTGGTTGCTTGTGCCTGCGCTCCCAGCGCCGGTTCGGCTGACAGCCCAAGCGCCGACAGCAAGGCGAAGACGCTGCACAGGCATACCCAGCCACTGAGGCGCTGCAACTCCGAGCGGCACCGGCTCATGAGGGCTTCTCCCCTGCTGTGCCGGCAACGACCAGGGTCGAGCGACCGTCGACAAAGATGGTCTGGCCGAAACCGATCACGCGAAAGCCTTCGCCAACGACCGAACCTAGCGGTCCCTCGCCGTGCACCGGATCGGTTCCCGAGGCAGTTCCCGAACTCAGATCAAAATTCGCCGCTGCCGTCTCGTAACGGGAGCCGTCTCCCGTCACCAGTACGACGCCACCGCTCAAATCCAGCAAACGGGCGTCCTGATGAAAAAGGCCCTCGGCTGCGGTAATGACGGTTTTCGTGCCGTCTTCCATTTCGATTTCGCCCCGTGGCCGCGTCAGTCCGAGTACGCCGGGTTGGCCTTCCTGTTGCCGGACAAAATCAGCGGTAATGACGAACGGCCGTCCCTTGTCGTCACTGCCAGTCAGGCGCGCCTTAACAAGCCCCTCGCCGTTGGCGTCGAGTTTCTCCAGGGACGCCATGCCGATCCGCAGCCGGTCCATCCGCGGCTGAATCTGGGGCCAGATGACGACAAAGGCCGCGGTCGTCGCAGCTACTACGACCAGGACGATCCGCAACGTCCGCGCGATCGCGACAGAGCGCCGGGTCCGGCGCGCCGTCGCCGCGCGATTCCGTTCGATACCGTCAACCTCACCGCCGTGGCTCTCGGCCGCGGAGTTTGGCGATAACACCTTCGGCGCAGCGGGCTGAGGGAACCGCCGCATATCCTCCAACGATTCCCTTCAGGCGACGCCGGCCCGCAAGCAGTCGTGAATGTGGATGATCCCGACAGGATGTTCGTCCGCAACCACGAACAGGCTGGTGATGTTGCGGCCATTCATAAAACCGAGCGCTTCGCTGGCCAACGCTTCGGGCCGGATCGTCTTCGGATGCGGGGTCATAACATCCGCGACGCGCCGCGACAGCAGATCGGGCGCCATGTGCCGGCGCAGGTCGCCGTCAGTAATCAGGCCGCAAAGCGCCCCTGAAGCATCTACGATGCCGACGCAGCCGAAGCTCTTGACTGTCATGACGATCAAAGCCTCCGACATGGGCTCATCTTCGCCGAGCAGAGGAAGAGCCGCGCCCGAATGCATGATCGCAGAGACCTTGAGCAGCCTGCGGCCGAGCTTGCCGCCTGGATGAAGGACGTGGAAGTCGTCGCCGGAGAAGCCCTTGCGCTCGAGCATGGCCACCGCAAGAGCGTCGCCAAGCGCCAGCATGACCGTGGTCGAGGTGGTCGGAGCGAGACCCATGGGGCACGCTTCCGGCGCGTCGGGCAAGACCAGGACAACGTCAGCTGCCTCGGCAAGCGTGCTGTTTCGTCGCCCTGTGATCGCGATCAGGCCAATCGTAAAGCGCTTGGCATAGGTTACGAGATCGGCGAGTTCGGTGGTTTCGCCCGAGTTTGACAGCGCAATCACGGCGTCGTTCTCGGTGATCATGCCAAGGTCGCCGTGGCTCGCCTCGGCCGGATGAACGAACGATGCCGGCGTTCCGGTCGAGGCCAGCGTCGCCGCAATCTTCGTCGCTATATGACCGCTCTTTCCCATGCCGCTGACGATTACTCGCCCCGTGACTTTCCCGAGAAGATCTACTGCGCGAGTGAATTCATCGCTCAGATTGCGGCTGAGCGCGTCGATGCCGGCCGCCTCAAGACGGAGGACCCGCCTCGCTGATTCGAGCCCGTCGTGGGTATTGTTGGTAAGCAAACCAACCGCAGCGTCCTTCACGACCTTATCCTCATCAACCTCATCGCCCGATTTACCCGCCGCAGCCGCGCACGCCCGGCGTCAACAGGGGCTGTTTGGCCCAGTCTGGTCCGTCGATTGCGCCCCGTCTGTGGCCAGTATGGGAACCCGACGCGTGCGGATCAACGCACGATTGCCGCCGCCCCTCTGCGCGAGGGGCGGGATAACAGGACGGCCGGCTCAGTAGGCGAAGATGTCCTCGTCAGGCCAGCCCTCGACGTCCAGCTGGGCGCGCGCCGGAACGAAGCGGAAGCAGTCTTCAGCCAGCTTGCCGCGATTTTCGCGCGCGAGCATCTCGTCAAGACGCGCGCGCAGGCGGTGCAGGTAGAGTACGTCGCTGGCGGCGTACATGAGCTGCTCGGGCGTCAGTTGGGCGCGGCCCCAGTCGGAGCTTTGCTGCTCCTTGGACATATCGACGCCAATCAGTTCGCGGCACAGCTCCTTGAGGCTATGCCGGTCGGTGTAGGTGCGTGCCAGTCTCGATGCGATCTTGGTGCAATAGATGGGCGCGCAGACCACGCCGAGATAACGGTACATGAGCCCGACGTCGAAGCGGGCGAAGTGGAACAGTTTCGTCACGCGCTCGTCAGCGAGAAGCGCCTTCAGATTCGGCGCGTCGTAGTCGTCGCCGCCATCCTGGTCGCGAAGGAACTGGACGAGATGGCACGCGCCGTCGCCAGCCGAAAGCTGGACGAGGCAGAGCCGGTCTCGATGGGCGCGCAGGCCCATCGCCTCAGTGTCGACAGCGACGACGTTGCCGAGATCGAGGCCTTCGGGCAGGTCGCCGCGATGGAGCTCGATCGATCCGCCATCCAACCTAGCTGCGCCGGGCCTTTTGTTCATCACGTCGCTGCGCTTGGTGCCCAGGAGAAGACTCGAACTTCCACGGCCTTTCGGCCACAGGTACCTGAAACCTGCGCGTCTACCAATTCCGCCACCTGGGCAAAGGAGGTGTGGGTGATACCGACGCATGCGCTATCATGGGTGTAGCTACGACTCGGGCCGCGGGCTGTCAACAGCGTTCCGCCGCGCAGGCGCAGCGCACAGGCACATGAGGCGTCGCGGCGGCAGTGTGGCGGTTGGCGAGGTTGACGACGCCGGGCAACTGCGATAAGCGGCGTATCGGTATCGGGTAGAGCCGTCACAGGGACCGGCTCGGGCGCAGCGGAGGGCCGGAAAGTGTTGGATCGGCGCCTGATTACCGTCTTTGGCGGCGCAGGGTTTATCGGCCGTCACATCGTTTGGCGACTTGCCCGTGACGGATGGATTATCCGGGTCGCGGGTCGCGATCGCGAGCGTGCCATGTTTCTTAAGACTTCTGGCGACGCCGGCCAGATCGTGCCGGTCGCAGCGGATGTGACGCACATGGCGAGTGTTCAGGCTGCTGTGGTCGACGCCGATGCGGTCGTCAACCTTGTTGGCGTCCTGTCGCCCAGCGGCCGTCACAGCTTCGATGCAGTGCACGCACAGGGCGCCGCCAATATCGCCGCCGCGGCTCGCGATGCCGGCTCCGAGCGCCTGATCCAGTTTTCCGCCATCGGAGCGAGTTCATCGTCAGAGTCCGTCTATGCCAGGACCAAAGCGGCCGGCGAGCAGGCAGCGAGATCGGCATTCCCTGATGTCGCCATCCTCAGGCCGAGCGTGGTTTTTGGCCCCGAGGACCGCTTTTTCAACCGCTTCGCCTCGATGGCGCGGATCATGCCGGTGCTGCCGACCTTTGAGAGCAAAGTCCAGCCCGTCTATGTTGGCGATGTTGCCGACGCGGTCATGCGCGTCCTTGCCGACCCGTCGACTCGCGGCAAGACGTACGAACTCGGCGGCCCCCGGGTGATGACCTACAGGGACATTATGGAGATCGTGCTAAAGGAGACCGGGCGGCGGCGCTGGCTCGTGCCGCTGCCGTTGTCGATTGCCGCAATCCAAGGCTGGTTCCTGGAAAAACTACCGTCGCCGCCGTTGACCCGGGACCAAGTCAGGCTGCTCGGCATCGACAACGTGGTTTCGGCCGCCGCTCTCGGCCTGAAGGACCTCAACATTTCTCCGACGGCGGTCGAAGCCATTGTTCCGACCTATCTCGCGAACTATCAGCCGCCAGCCAAGCAGTCTTTGCGCGGACTTTAGCCGAACGACCCTCTACCTTTTGGTAAATGCGGTGGCCGGGACAGAAGCTGCAAGAAAGCGCCACGCCCGCATGCCTTCCGGCCAGGAATGATCCGCCAGTCCGGCCTTCCTCTTAAGCTGGACAAGGAACTCCCGAGGCTCGCTGATCGTCTTCCACACCTGAGGCAGGAACAGTGCACGGCGTCCGTCGGCTTCGATGATGAGCCCGTCAATACCGGGACGCAGCCGGGCGAGCAGATCTTGCTCGTCAATGAAATCGATCGCAGCGGGCTGGCTCAGGAGTGAGACTGTTACGTCCAGATTAACGGACTCGCTGCGATCGAGCGGCGGAAAGCGGTGATCGGCGAAGGCAGCGGCAAATGCGTTTTCCGCAATGTCCGCAGCGAGTGGCCGAAAAGCCTTGGCGGTGCCGATGCAGCCGCGAAGCTGACCCCGCCGGCGAAGTGTCACGAACGAGGCGCCGGTGGCCGCCAGCGCGCTGGCATAAGCGCTAAGGTCTGCCTGCAGAGACCGACCATGGTAGAGCCCGTGTGCGATCGACGCCCGAGCAAGGGCGTGCATCGTATCGCCGTGACGGGCAATGATTGCGTGCAGGCTTGGTTCCTCGTCTTCATCAGCAGCTTCGGCTAGCGGCTGTTCGGTGAACAGCCATGCGCCGTAGCCAACCACCCGCCGCCGGTCACCGGCCGTATCACCCGAATTGCGCACGTCGAGCGTTGCCACTGTCAGCTTGCGTCGGCGGGCAGCCAACAGCAGCCCGCTGACAGGTATACGCCCGCATGCCTGGTCGGCACCGATGTCTTCCGCCGACAGCATTTCGATGGCCCGGGTGGTGACTGCATCGACGGCCCGCGCGCTTGCGTAGTCCAGATAGTGGCTGAGATCGGAGCTAACGACGATGAGAGTTTCCGGCCCGCCCCAAAGCCGCTCGAGAACCTCCGCCACCTCGGCGGCCTTCGCCTGGCCGGCAACAAGCGGAACGATCGTAAAATCCCCGAGGATTTCCTGCAGAAACGGCAGGTGAACCTCAAGGCTGTGCTCTTCGGCATGAGTGGCCTCAAGCACTGAGACCTGCGGCAGCGACAGGATTTGGGCGACGGCGGTCGTGTCCACCGGCACCGGCCTTAGGGGCGTTGTAAAGGCGGCGGCCGCAGTGGCCCCGATCCCACGCAAAGGCACGCGGTGGCATGGCCCGATCAGCACGACGCGGTGGACTGCATCGGCATAGGCTCGTAGGCAGGCATAGGCCGAAGCCGCAACGGGGCCGGAGTAGATATAGCCGGCGTGGGGAGCGATGATTGCTTTCGGTCGCCCCGCTATTTCCGTGGGATCGGCCCGACTCAAAAGCGATCGGACGCAGGCTTCCAGATCGTGTGCATTGCCCGGATAGAATGTTCCGGCAACTGCAGCAGGTCGGATGTGACTCATCGCCTGAGCTCCGCGGTCTTGTGCTATGATTCTAACAAGCTCACGCGGGTGGCTCAACGCGCTCCGCCAGTCGATTTCGCGCCAATGTGCCACTCCGCCAGAGCGCGTGACGGAGAAGAAATCCATCCCGCGGGAGAACCGGACATGGCCCAAGAGACAGCCAAGGCGGCGGTTGCGGGGCGCTACTGGCACCGCACCGGCGACGGCCGCATTCAATGCGACGTCTGCCCCCGCCTGTGCCGGCTGCATGACAGCCAGCGGGGGCTCTGCTTTGTTCGCGCCAGATAGGGCGACCAGGTCGTATTGACTACCTACGGGCGGTCGAGCGGCTTCTGTATCGACCCGATCGAGAAAAAGCCGCTGGCGCAGTTCCTGCCGGGAACGGCGGTTCTGTCCTTCGGCACAGCCGGTTGCAACCTGACTTGCAAGTTTTGTCAGAACTGGGACATTTCCAAGTCACGCGAATCGGATACGCTTTGCGACGCGGCGAGCCCGCAAGCGATCGCCGCCACAGCGGCGGCAACCGGCTGCCGCTCCGTCGCCTTTACCTACAACGACCCGGTGATCTTCCTTGAGTATGCCGTCGATGTCGCCCAGGCCTGCCATGCCCGGAACCTGAAAACCGTGGCAGTGACAGCCGGTTACATCTGCGCCGAGCCCCGTGTCGAATTCTTCCGCAATATCGACGCGGCCAACGTGGATCTGAAGGGGTTCACGGAGGCTTTCTATCAGCGGCTGTGCAGCGGCCATCTGCAACCGGTTCTCGACACGCTGGTCTACCTCAAGCGAGAGACCGAGGTCTGGGTCGAGATTACGAACCTATTGATCCCCGGCGAAAATGACTCGGATGACGAGTTGGACGCGATGACGAGGTGGATCGTGTCCGAACTCGGTCCGGACGTGCCGATCCACTTCTCCGCGTTCCACCCAGACTGGAAGATGACCGATCTTCCCGCGACGTCGCCAGCAACCCTGACGCGCGCGCGCCAGATCGCGCTCAATAACGGCCTGCACTATGCCTACACCGGCAACGTCCATGACAGCGCCGGCGATACTACCCACTGCCATGGCTGCGGCGCAGCCGTTATTGAGCGAGACTGGTACGAACTTACCCGCTATGCGCTCACCGATGAAGGTCGCTGTCGGCAGTGCGCTACCCGCTGCGCCGGTGTCTTCGACGGGGCGCCCGGCACTTGGGGCCGCCGCCGGCGTCCGGTACGGCTGGCTGTGCCACATTCGGCCTGATCGATCCGTTCGGTCGACGCTTAAAGCCTGCTGTCTTTCGCGACGCTGTGGCATAAATAGGAGGCATGGTGGCCAAGGCTGCCGTTTCATCAGCCGTGAGAGGGACTTCCATGAAGCTCGCCTTTGCCGCGCCGGATCTTCCGGAGAAGGGCGTCGTCGTCGCGTTCGTACTCGAAGATCGCGAACTCAGCGCCAGTGCCCGTATCCTGAATGACAGGCTGCGGGGTGCGCTGGTCCGGGTCATGGAGGCCGGGCGGTTTAAGGGCAAAAAGGACCAGGTACTGGCGATTCCGGCACCGGGCGAAGGCAGCTACGACCGGGTGGTGCTCGTCGGTCTCGGCAAAGCGGGCGATATCGACACAATGCGTGCTCAGGCTGCTGGCGGTCGGATCTGCGCCGCGCTCGCTAGCGACGGCGTGAAGTCAGCCTCCGTAGCGGTCGATGTTCTGGAAGGTGCCGAATTCGGCGCCGCCGAGATGGCCGCTGAGCTGGCCTATGGGGCGCGGCTGCGGTCGTACCGCTTCGACAAGTATTTGACAAAGCAGAAGGAAGAGGACAAGCCGACGCTCGAAGCGCTGACCTTCCTCTGTGACAACCATACCCGGGCGCGGAAGTTGTTCGCACCTCTGGATGCGATCGCGGCCGGGGTGACGTTCACACGCGACCTGGTCTCGGAACCGGCGAACGTGATCTACCCGGAGTCACTGGCGGCCAAAGCGAAAACACTCGAAGATCTTGGCGTCGAGGTCGAGGTGCTCGGGGAAAAGGAGATGAGGAAGCTGGGCATGGGTGCCCTGCTTGGCGTTGGGCAAGGGTCCGGCCGCGAATCCCAGCTTGTCGTCATGCAGTGGTGGGGCGCTGGCAAGCCCGACGCGGAGGGCAAAGGCAAGAAGGGAAAGAAATCCACGAAGAGCGACGCTGGGAGCGAAGGGCTCGACGAGGCCAAGCGACCGCTCGCGTTCATCGGCAAGGGCGTAACCTTCGATACCGGCGGAATCTCGATCAAGCCAGCCGCCGGCATGGAGGACATGAAGTGGGACATGGCCGGCTCGGCTGCGGTGATTGGGCTGATGAAAGCCCTGGCCGGACGCCGGGCTGCGGCCAACGTCGTCGGCGTCGTCGGCCTGGTTGAAAACATGCCGTCGGGCACCGCCCAGCGGCCCGGCGACATCGTCACCTCGATGTCGGGACAGACCATCGAGGTGCTAAACACCGATGCCGAGGGTCGGCTCGTCCTTGCAGACGCCCTGTGGTACACCAAAATCCGCTTCGAGCCGCGGCTGATGGTCGATCTAGCGACGCTAACCGGGGCCATAATTATTGCGCTCGGCAACGAGATGGCAGGCCTCTTTTCCAACGACGACGGGCTGGCAACCAGGCTCAGCGCCGCTGGTAAGGCGGTCGGCGAACTTCTGTGGCGGATGCCGCTCGGCGAGGAATACGATAAAAGCATCAAGTCCGATGCAGCCGACATGAAGAACATCGGCAACCGCGGCGCCGGCAGCATCACCGCGGCGCAGTTCCTCCAGCGCTTCGTCGACGGAACGCCGTGGGCACATCTCGATATAGCGGGCGTTGCTTGGTCGAAGAAGGACGCCGCGATTGTGCCGAAAGGCGGCACCGGTTACGGCGTTCGTCTGCTTGACCGCTTCGTCGCCGAAAACTACGAAGAAGAAGCGTGAGCGCAATTACGTCGCACCGAAGCGATCAAGTGCGCAGGGCCGATCGCGCGAGCCGATAAAGGACATCTTCCGCGCGCGGAGTGTTCATGACCGAGGTCGCATTTTATCATTTGCAGCGTGCGCCGCTCGACGCGGTCCTGCCCCGACTGCTCGAACGCACCTTGGCGGCCAACCGGCGCGCCTTGGTTCTTGTCGGGTCCGCCGAACGGGTCGAGGCTCTCGCCGGGCTCTTGTGGACCTACCGCTCCGACTCGTGGCTGCCGCACGGCACGGTCAAAGATGGAACCGCTGCCGACCAGCCGATCTGGCTCAGCGACAAGGACGACAACCCGAACGCAGCGACCTACCTGTTCCTGACTGACGGCGCCGGCAGCCTCCGGATGGCCGAATTTGAGCGCTGCTTCGACCTGTTCGACGGCAACGACGAGGCGGCCGTCGCCGCTGCACGCGAGCGCTGGACGGCACTGAAGGTCGGGGGCCACACGCTGACCTACTGGCAGCAGGACGGACAGGGGAAATGGGAAAAGCGCGCATGAACAAGCCATTTGCGTACTGCCCTGTCAAAGCGAGGCAGCCCATAGTTCCAAGCGAACAAATTTAAGCGCTCGTACAATCGCCACCGGTGGAAATATCTGGAGACGCAACAAAACGAGAAATAGCCATTAGCGCAGATATAATAAGATCGATTCTGTCGCGACTCCTCCGCTTCGACGGCTTTGCAAACCCGCTTGCCGTCCGAGCCAGGATGACATTCGAAGCGCACCACCGAAGAACCGGATTACCGTCATGGCGAAGGGTGCCCTCTCGTAAAACTCGCTCGAGCTCATCAACGGGACGGGACATCGTTGAGGCGTCCTGATTTACGGGTGTGCACCGAATGCCGCGCTCGATAAGCTGGCTTATCAGCATCGATGAACCCCACTGATCATAAGCTACTTCTCGTACATCGTACGCTTCGCATAGTCTTTCTATCGTATCTCTGACCACGCTATAGTCCACAACGTTCCCTTCGGTCGCCACCAGAAAACCCTGGTCGCGCCACAACTCATAATCTACCCTATCCACTTGCGTTCTTTTCCTTATTGTTTCACCCGGACAAAACGGTAGAGAAAATATTGTATACCCATCATTTACTTCTCGAAAGACGACAACTAAAGCTGTAAGATCCGTTGTGGTAGACAGGTCTAGGCCAATTCTACACGTTCGCCCTGCAAATTTATGTTCGTCAAGTTCAAACGCGCACTGGTCCCAGCTGCCCATGTCTAGCCAGGCACCAATTTGATCCGTCCAGACGTTCAGATAAATTCGGCGAAAGAGTTCAATATACCCCGGATTATGAAGAGCTCTTAGGCACTGCTCGCGCACAAAACGCTGGCTTATCGATCGACCGAGGCCAGGATGAGCTTTTTTCCAGACTTCCGGATCGGTCCAGTCGTCCTTTGGATCAGCCGCAAAAATCCGCACCAACCACGCCTGATCGAGGATATTTCCTGTAGCCACCCCCACCGCATATTCGTGCATCTCCGATGCAAAGGAACAACCACCTCCAGCAGCCGCCAGATATAAGAAAAGGGGCTCCTCCCTTGCTGCAGAGCACGCAACCAAGGTTTCATAGCCTTCCTTGGAAATTATTTCCTGTACATCGTCCAATACGGCGAAAGACACATTACTTCCAGAAATTGACATTACGCTCGCGGATCCCAAAGCAATCGAACTATCCTTATAGTGAATTTGATTTGCACGGACCGCACACACTGAGCGCATGTCCTCGTCGTTATCTATCATCATTTTCATGATATTCATGCACAAGCGGGCCCTGCTCGCTGAAGGGCCGAAAATATACGCCTCGGCATCACTCTCGTTATCGACAAGCAACATGTATACGGCTATTGCTGCCGCGAACGTGGTTTTACCCGACTTCCTCGGAGCCTCGATCCATATATGCTTGTATCTTCGCTTTCCGAGCAGCGTCTTCCTGCCAAACGCCTCCCGTACGATCTCCGCCTGCCAGGCGTCCAGGAGAAAGGGTCTCCCCGTAAAGGAACCCTTTACGTGCGTACAAAAGCTCTGAACGAACTCCACGGCTTTATCA
Source organism: Rhodospirillales bacterium (assembly GCA_016793925.1). GTDB lineage: Bacteria > Pseudomonadota > Alphaproteobacteria > Rhodospirillales > Defluviicoccaceae > JAEULH01. Next base: position 36,408 of record JAEULH010000116.1, read on the forward strand.
GCCACCTTCCAATCAAACTGGCACTCCTCATTTGAAGAAGTCACTACGGCCACTCTTGGTGGAACGCGACGACACAAATGACGCTGATAGTCCGAGATGCCGAGCAAACTGGCGCACCGATGCCCAGCCCTCCTCCGCATCCTGAACAGCAGGATGACGCCTCTTCATAACAGAACCACCGGCGGTCAGGGTCTTATAGTACCTTCCCTCTTTCGAAAGAATTTCTTCCGCTCTTACAGTGCGGGCAAGAGCACTACAGTAACCAGCCAGCAATGGCCGCATGCCTTCATCGAGCAGTCCGCGGCGCGCCAAGGTTGGTGCTATGGCGTGCCATTCATGCAAGGCAATCTCGTCACTCAAGTATGGTGGCGGTAATGACCCGTCCGTTGTCCGTGTTCGAAGCACGGGCGAATCTAACGTTTTTTCAAAGCATTTTTGTCTAACAGACACACCTGTAACGCTATTTCCCGTTCTAAGCCTGGCTTTAACATGTCCCATGTCTCGCCGCGAAAACGATACCGCGGCCGCGTTCCGTCGTTTCTCGTCTTGCATTGATGTTTAGACGCGCTTCATCAAGCGCGTCCGCAGCGTGTTGAAGGAGTGGCACGGTTTGCATAAACTCTGGAGGTTCGAAGGCCGATTATCGAAGCTATTATTATTCTTATGATGAACCTCAACAGCAGGAACTCTCAAACAATGTTCGCAATTCGGCTTGTTTAAGAGTTGTGTCCGCCTTATTCTTTTCCAGTTCTGCTTTTTGTAGTGCTGCGACTTTCTCACGATACTTTCACTGGATTTGCAGGTTAAGGCCTCGCCCAGAGTGCTGCTTGAGTCAATATTCAATGGCTTCCAAGGCAATGCGTTCATTCCCAAACCCGAAAAAGCATTCCAATGCAGCAGACTTTCTGCGGTCGTAACCGCGCACAAAAGCCGCACGTGGCAGCGCCTTTAATGTACCCGTTTGTGCATCATTGTGCAATCTGGGATGTAAGTATCTTCTTTTTTCTGATTAAAGTAGTATTGGATAATTTTTGTCCAAGCCCGCTCATGAGCCCAGAGCGGGGGCGTGCTGATACCGCTGTCAGCTACAGTAGCGGCTAAAGGATAAAAATATACTGGTACCTTCCTCGATGGTTTTATTATTTATATTATTTCTTATCATGCCAAAGAATCAATCTGGTTGTTTGTAAAGTTTCCGGGCACAATGGTTATTGGAACGCGCAGCTTATTAATGTTCTTCATTACGTAGGATACGGTTTGTCCCGGCCCTTCATTACTTTCAGCGGCGCCGAGTACAAGCACTGAAATATCGGTCTCCGCGTTGATTACGTCTAGAAGCTGCTCGTTGAGAGTGCCCTCTCGGATGTACACCACGGGCGTAGTTCCCGAAAGTTTTTGGACCACTGCGGACACAACTTGCAATAGCTCCTCAGCCTGTTCTCGCTTTTCTTCTTCCATCAGGTGACGCACGGCCATCCAATGCTGAAATTCAGCGGGTTCGATGACGTAAAGCAAAGCAACTCGCCCCCCTGTCTTCCGGGCGCGGAGACAGGCGAAGCGCAGCGCCTGGTGGAGCTCCGAACTTTCGTCAACAACGCACAAGAAGGTCCGAGCCAGGGGTGGGCGAGACGTTGCCTCAGGGTCCGAGTTGCAGCTCATGCCGAACCGACCGCCGTGCGGTGGGCAGGGTGCCTATGTTGCTTCGTTTGGAGTTTTACGCGAAAGCCACGACGCTTTTGGCCTGTGGACTTCTTATTCAGGAATCCGCACATCGTCTGCACCCTTTAGGTCCCATGCCCTTCAGTGGCACGGAGCGGGAAAGATCCCCGTCGCAGCAGAACCCTCAAGTTCGCTCCCCGCGCCACAAATAGAGTACGGCCAGCGGAACTCGACATCGAGGCCTCCAAAGGAGCTTCCGACGATTGCTCTCAAAGTCACTGCCGGGACCGGCCATTCCTTCCCGATCGAACTCGCCCAAGTCCGACCACATGGTCCTCGTCGAAGGGTAAATCAACTATTGCGGAATACAGCGCTAGCCGACCACCCTGCTATTGCTGCAATTAGGATTGCAAGGACTCCGTAGGCAAGCGAATAGCGTTGAGCAAAGTTGTAAACACCCGCTTCGAAGCCGACCTTGCTTACAACGAGGGGCGTAATCTCCGCACTTGCAACATCGCCATTGCGGATCAAGAACACTTGAACAATGTAGCGGCCGACTGGGGCATTCGCCGGGAACCACAAATCGGTCCGGAAGAGCCGGTTACCGAGGAATAAAATTGGCTGCGGCCTTTCGGAGTATAAACCTGCATTCTGTTTGTTTCGGATCAAAGCCTCGCGAAACTCTTTTACGTCAACTTCTCCACCGCCACGCGGAGACCTGAGACGCAGGTTGTTCGAACCTATTTGGTGGCGACTTATTACACGCTCCTCCAGTATTTCGTCAAGGGGCCGGCTGGAGGCAACAGCATAGTAGGCAGGCACGCCGTCGAACGCCATCTCTTCTTCGTTCATCCAAATCCCCAGGCGACGGCCCTTGCGGCGGACCAGTTCTGTGTTCTCAGGGCCACGGACAACGACGACAACGTCGCCGTCGCCGTCGGTGGCACCAAAGAGCAATACGTCACTCCCGATAAAGCCCGTAGTAATCGCAACCAGATGTCGTGCAAGATCCACGACAAGTTCAGCGGCCTGTGCAGAAGACGAACAAGTTATGAGCCAAAACACTAGAAACAAGCTCATAGCGGTGTGTCCCTTCACGGCAAAAAACCCAATGTGCCCTGTTAGGTAGGTTTGTCGAAACACTCGGGCGTGGACGACTCGTGCCGCCGATTGTTGGAATCGGAAGGCTACAACATTTTTAGAGTAGTACGATACCCGCACATTATGGCCGCGCATCATGGCGAACCAGCCGCAAGCCATTTCTCGTAAGCCAACCCGATAACCCGCCTGGTTTCCGCCCATAAAGCACAGCGATCTAAATTTCTGAGTTCGAACCAAGCTGCATCTACGGCGTCGGAGCCTGCACAGATGGATCCACTTGCCCGGCAGCCTACGAAGTCAACAAGAGTGTAGTGATAACGAACGCGCCCGTTTTCGGATTCGCGCTCGATCAGATCAACGACGTCGGCAAGGCAAAGAACTTCGATGTGCAAAGCTGTTTCTTCGAGGACCTCCCGGCAAGCAGCGGCGAAAATTGTCTCGCCCACCTTTTGCAGACCACCGGGCAGACCCCACTCGTTCCGCCGAGGCGCCTTACCACGGCGAACCAGAAGCACGCTTTCGTTCTCGAATACCACAGCAGCGACACCAACGAGAGGCGCCCGCGGATAGAGGCGGCTCACTGCGGTCCAACCGGCTTCTTGCCGACAAACGCTCGCAGACAAGAGGGTCGTTTGCGATCGGTCAAGCCTGAGATCATTCGGACAGTTGCCATGCGCGACCTCATTGCCCAATTGTGCAAGGATGACCGACAAGATCAAGGATGCTGGTGACACCCGAGCCGATAGCAAGCCTGCCGAGCCGAAGGCGGGGTTCGGCGGGCGTTTGCGAGCCTACTTGCTCGCCGGCATCGTCATCACGGCTCCGATCTCGATCACTTTCTATCTCGCTTGGCTATTTGTCAGTTTCGTTGATTCTAAAGTCACGCCGCTGATACCCGCCGCCTACAATCCGACCACCTACCTCCCGTTCGGATTGCCCGGGCTCGGCTTGGTCATCGTCATTGTGGTCCTGACGCTGATTGGCGCCATGTCCGCGGGCTTCTTCGGCCGGATGCTCATGCGCTTCTACGAGCGGTTACTCAGCCGCATGCCGGTCCTCCGGAGCGTATACAGCGCTAGCAAGCAGATTATCGAAACGGTCGTAGCTCACCAGTCCACCGCATTTCGCGAAGCCGTGCTGGTCGAGTATCCACGCCGAGGCATCTGGTGCATCGGCTTTCTTACCGGTGTGACCCGAGGCGAGGTGCAGAAACTGACGGACGAGGAGGTACTCAACGTCTTTCTGCCGACGACGCCGAACCCGACCTCCGGATTCCTGTTGTTCGTGCCGCGCCGCGATCTCGTCGTGCTCGACATGACCATAGAGGAGGCCCTGAAAATGGTGATTTCCGGTGGCATCGTCGCGCCGCCCATGCGCGAGCAACGTCGGAAGCCGGTGCTGGATCCGTCCGTTCACGATCCCTCTGACGCGAGCGAAGCCGCTCGCATCGAAGCATAGAATGCTGTTTCTCCTAACACTAAGGAAACAAGCGCGAGGGTAATGAACGTTATCTGCTGCTGTATGCAAGGGCACCGCGATCGATCAGTGCGGCGACTGGCACACGTGGCGGTGGTCGCCTAGCGTCGGCCGAGCTGGTCAAGACCTGATGCTCACTTGATAGTCCACTCTTGACGCAATCTCTCGCCATCCGGGTGCGCCAAGGCGAGTACAATCGCCTCCTCGCTGAATCGCCAAAAGCGGACTATATTTTCGCCATTGAACGCCCGTCAACTCGGTCGGCGGCCCGCGTGGCGAAGCGGGTTGCGTTCGTAAATTGAAGGTGAGGCGCTGTGCCTGAAACAATCGCTCTGGTCGATGATGACCGGAACATACTGACATCCGTGGCCATGGCCCTGGAGAACGAAGGGTTCGTGGTGCAAACCTACATCGATGGAGCCGACGCGCTGGCCGGCCTGTCGCGCGATCCGGTCGACCTTGCCGTGCTTGATATCAAGATGCCTCGCATGGACGGCATGGAACTTCTTAACCGCCTGCGCCAGCAGAGCGAGTTGCCAGTCATTTTCCTAACGTCAAAGGACGACGAGCTTGATGAGGTCGTCGGCCTACGCATGGGGGCCGACGACTATATCACCAAGCCCTTTTCGCAGCGGCTTCTGATCGAACGGATCCGCGCGGTGCTCCGCCGCCGCGCTGTGCCCGTCGAAGGCGAACCCGAGAGCGAGGTAATCCGCCGCGGGGAACTCGTTCTCGATTCCACGCGTCATCTTTGCGCTTGGAAGGGCACACCCATCAATCTGACGGTGACCGAGTTCCTTCTTGTCCAGGCTCTCGCCCGCCGGCCTGGCCATGTCAAGAGTCGCGACCAACTCATCGACGCCGCCTACGGCGAACACATCTACGTCGACGACCGGACCATAGACAGTCATATCAAACGGCTGCGAAAGAAGTTCAAGGACGTCGACGACGACTTCGCCCAGATCGAGACTCTTTACGGCGTGGGCTATCGCTACCGGGCCGCGTGAGCGCGGGGTTATGGCGAAGGAAGCGACTCGAGTAGGCGGGCGATTCTTTTCGCCTATTACGAGGCGTATTCTTGCCATTAACGTCTTGGCTCTCGTCGTCCTTTTTGCCGGGATGCTTTACCTCGACAATTATCGACGTGGCTTAATTTCCGCTGAACTTGCAGCCCTGCAGACACAGACCGAGTTATTTGCCGCGGCGTTAGGAGAGAGCGCCACCGATCCGGAGGTGCCCGCAGCCGAGGCGCTAAACGCGCGACTGGCTCAGCAGCTCATCCGCCGACTGGTTGAAACAACCGGTACGCGCGCGCGGCTCTTCGGGATCGATGGCTCGCTTCTGGCCGACAGCAGGATGCTCGCCGGTCCGGGGGGAATGGTTCAGATCACGGAGCTGCCGCCCCCAAAAACCGAAACGGAACCGCTCGAAGCTGTTCTCGGCCTCTACGACCTCATTGCTTCTCGCCTGTCAACGCGGGCGACGCTTACGCCATACGCGGAGTATGCCGTCCAGACCGCCGCCGATTACCAAGAGGTCGTCCATGCGCTGTCCGGCGGCGTCAAGAATATGGTCCGCGCCGCACCAGGCGGAGACGGGATGGTGTTGAGCGTTGCCGCGCCGGTGCAACGATACAAACAGGTACTCGGCGCCCTGATGCTCAACAAGACGTCGCGCGACATTGACGCCGCCGTGCTCGATGTTCGCCTCGATATCCTCAAGGTCTTTGCAATTGCTCTGGCCGTCACCGTTCTTCTTTCGCTCTATCTCGCCGGAACCATCGCGAGGCCTATCCGGCGTTTGGCCGCGGCTGCGGAAGGCGTCCGCCGAGATCGTCATCGAAAGCGCACGCTTCCGGACTTTGGCAACCGCTCGGACGAGATCGGTCAGCTCGCTGCTGCCTTGCACGAGATGACCGAGGCGCTGTGGCAGCGAATGGACGCAATCGAACGCTTCGCCGCCGACGTGGCTCACGAGATCAAAAACCCGCTCAGTTCACTGCGCAGCGCCGTCGAAACCGCCGCCCAAGTCAACGATCCGGACAAGCGACGCAAGCTGCTCGACATCATCCAGCAGGACGTGCAACGGCTAGACCGGTTGATCAGCGACATCTCCGACGCCTCTCGCCTTGACGCCGAACTGTCGCGCGCGGAAACAGAACCGGTGGACATCGGCCAAATGCTGGCGACGCTGGTCGATGTTACCGAAGCAACCGCGGCCGAGCGTCAGGCCCGAATGCGGCTGGATGTGCATAACCGCGGCAAGCTCGTGGTTAACGGCATTGAGGGACGGCTGGTTCAGGTCTATCGCAACCTCATCGCCAACGCGATGTCGTTTAGCCCGCCCGGCGGCATGATCATGCTTAGGGCGGCGCGCCGCAATGGCATGGTCGTTACTGAGGTTCTCGATGAAGGACCCGGCATTCCCGAGGGCAAGGAGAAGGATATCTTCGTGCGGTTTTACTCCGAACGCCCGCACGGCGAGAAGTTCGGGATGCATTCGGGCCTTGGCCTCAGCATCTCCAAGCAGATCATCGAGGCGCACGGCGGCAGCGTCATCGCAGAGAACCGGCGCGGCGAAGGCGGCGGTGTCAGGGGTGCACGATTTGTAGTCCGCCTGCCGGTTGCTTGAGGCGAGCGTCCAGGTCGGTTGTCCTGAGCCTTTGCCGACTTCGGTTGACAGCGCCGGCCTGCCCCGCCACGGTGCGCGACCATGGAGCGGATTAACGCCACCACAGTAGCCATCGAGGGCCACGGCGTCATGTTGCGCGGGCCTTCGAGTTCCGGCAAATCCGATCTCGCGCTGCGCCTGATCGACGAAGGCGCGTGTCTCGTCGCCGACGACTTCACCGAAATCGAGTGCGAAGGTGCCAGGCTGGTGGCGCACCCGCCGCCAGCCATCGCCGGCCTTCTCGAAGTGCGCGGACTGGGTATCGTGGAGTTGATCCCGGCGGGACCAACTACGCTTGCCGCCTGCGTCGATCTCGTGACGACGGACGTCATCGAACGCATGCCATGCGCTGAGACCGCCGCAATCGGTACCACCGGACAGGTCATTCCTCTTTTTCGTCTGGCGCCATTCGAGAGCTCGGCGACGGCGAAGGTTCGGCTTGCCGTGCGCCTGTGCACCGGCGGTATAATGCGTCGGACATGACCGAAATCGCGCAGGCGTCGCCGCCGCCGAACGCAGAGGAGCGTCGGCGGTCGGCCGGTCCATCGGCAGAAAACAGGCTGCTGCTCGTTACCGGATTGTCCGGCGCGGGAAAAACCGCGGCGCTGAAGGCCCTCCAGGATCTCGGCTGTGATTCGATCGACCATCTACCGCTCGCGTTGTTTGAAAAACTCGTGCCGGCGAGCGGTTGCGGCGCGCTTATGGGAGATCGTCTGCTCGCAGTCGGTGTTGATGTGCGCACGCGCGACTTCACCATTGAAGCCCTCATGGCCGAGGTGGCGCGCCTCGACGGGCAAGCTAATCTTGACCTGAAGGTCGTCTTTCTCTCCTGTGATGATGATGAGTTGTGTCGGCGCTACAAGGCGAGCCGCCATCGTCATCCCCTCGCGGTGGACCGACCGCTGCCCGACGGGATCGCGACCGAGCGTCAGATCATGGCGCCGCTGCGGGCCCGCGCGGATCTGATCATAGACACGACTGCGCTTTCGCCCGGCGCCCTGAAGCGCCGCCTGGCCGGCACATTCGCCAGCAGTATCAGGCCCGGTCTCGTCATCCTCGTGACCTCCTTCTCATATGCGCTCGGTCTACCGCGGGACGCGGATCTGGTCTTTGACGTACGCTTTCTCAACAACCCGCATTACCAACCCGAACTCCGCCCGCTCACTGGTCGCGATGCCCCTGTTGCGACGTTTCTGGCCGATGAGCCCAGCTTTGCCCCGTTCTTCTCGTCGTTGACAACGCTTCTCGAACCGCTCCTGCCGCGCTACGCTGCCGAAGGCAAGACGTACTTGACAATCGCTGTGGGATGTACTGGCGGCCGGCACCGCTCCGTTTTTGTCGTCGAGCGCTTGGCTGCGTGGCTCGAAACCTGCGGGCAACATGTGCTAATCGAACACCGTGGGCTTGACCGGCTGCCCATATGAGAACGATCTCCGCGGCGAAGGATCGCGCACTGGTATGATTGGACTGGTCCTCGTCACTCATGGGCGGCTCGCCGAGGAATTGATCTCCGCTCTGGAGCACGTCGTCGGGCCGCAGGCAAACATCAACGCGGTCTGTATCGGTCCCGACGACGACATGGAGCAGCGCCGCTCTCACATCCTCGATGCCGCGGCGCGAGCGGAGGAAGGCAACGGCGTTATTCTGCTGACCGACATGTTCGGCGGTACGCCGTCCAATCTTGCGATTTCCATAATGGACAAGGCGAATGTCGAGGTGATAGCCGGCGTAAACTTGCCAATGTTGGTCAAGCTGGCTAGCGTTCGCCAGACTGAATCACTGGAGGAAGCTGCGCAAAGCGCCCAGGAGGCGGGTCGGAAATACATCAACATCGCTTCCCGGTTGCTCACGCAGGAGGAGTCCTAACGGCAGGGCATGGCGGACGTTAGCGGCGACGGCGACACCTTGCGCTGTGTCGCGGTTATTGCCAATCGGCGCGGACTGCACGCTCGCGCCGCAGCCAAGTTCGTCAAGCTGGCTGCCGGCTTCGACGCCGACATCACGGTAACCAAACGCGGTCAAACCGTTTCCGGGCTCTCCATCCTTGGACTGATGATGCTGGCCGCCGGCCCCGGAACGGAACTCGAGATAACGGCCTCCGGCCGCGAGAAGCAGGAGGCGATCGAGGTTCTGAGCAATATCATCGAAGCGCGCTTCGAAGAAGACTGATATGCTAATATGAGCTAGCGTTCGCGCCGGCGAACATAGACCGATTGTAATCGGCGATCAGGGAAGGAAATGTCGGATTTCGTTCGCGAGGACCGCGATCGTAACGAGCGGGTCATTCACGGTCTTGCGGCCGCGTCAGGCGTCGGTCTTGGTCGCGCCTACCTTCGGGAGCCGGACAGGCTGCACGTTCCGCGGTATCGCATTGCGGCTCAGCACGTCGAGGATGAACAACGACGACTTGCAGCGGCAATCGCCCGGGCACGGCGGCGCGTCGCCCGAATCAGGGCCAGGGCGGCAAGCCGGGCTAAATTGATTCCTGAAATGGGGGCGGAGGAGCTCGGCTATCTGTTCGATGCCTACGTGCACATCCTCAAGGACTCGCGGCTGGTGCGCGGAGCAATGGCGCGAATCGGCACCGAGCGAATCAACGCGGAGGACGCGGTCCGCATCGAGGTCGGACTAATCACCGATGCGTTCAAGCGAATGGACGACGCCTACCTTTCAGCGCGCATCGAAGACATTCGCGAGATCGGCAATCGTTTGATCGCGTTCCTGCTCAAGAAGGAGGACGTCAAACCGATCACGGCGCTGCCAAAGGGGTGTGTCCTCGTTGCAGAAGAGCTAAGGCCGGCGGATACTGCCCAACTCGATCCGGATATCGTCGTCGGGCTCGCCGCCCAGATCGGCAGCCCGCAGGGCCATACCGCGATCATGGCCCGCGCCTTGGGCCTGCCGGCCGTGCTGGGCGCTGGCAGCGCGCTCGCCGAGATCGAAACCGGCGACCTGATAGCTATTGACGGCGATCGCGGCGAGATTATCGTCCATCCATCTCAGGATTCTCTGCGCGCCATCCGTCGGCGGATCGATCAGCTCAGGGCCGAGCGCAAGCAGCTCCGTCGCCTCGCCAAGCGGCCGGCGGTGACCCTCGACGGGATCGAAATCAGCCTGCGCGCCAACGTCGAGCTGCCGTTCGAAATGGACAGCGTCGCCAATGCCGGCGCAGAGGGCGTCGGGCTCCTAAGGACCGAATTCCTGTTTCTCAATCGAGCAACGGTCCCCACGGAAGATGAGCAAGCCGCTGCCCTGATCGACGTAGTTGAGCGCGCCCGCGGTAGACAGGTGACGATCCGGACATTGGATCTCGGCGGCGACAAGAGCTCCAGCGATCTGATCACGCGATTTGGCGAAAGCGCCGCCTCGGCCCTCGGTCTGCGCGGCATCCGGCTGTCGATCGCATGCCCGGAGATGCTGGAGATCCAGTTCCGCGCCATTCTGCGCGCGTTCGCCCACGGTCCGGTGCAAATTCTGCTGCCAATGGTGACCTCCGTCCAGGACATCAGGACAGCCCGCGACCTGCTTGCCCGCGCGGCCCGGACCCTGCACCGGCGCAACGAGCACATTCCCCATCCCCTCCCGCCGCTGGGAACGATGATCGAGGTTCCGGGGGCCGCGCTTTCCGCAGACGCTCTTGCCCAGGTCAGCGACTTTTTCGCCATCGGCTCGAACGACCTCACCATGTACACCTTGGCCATCGACCGAAGCGACGAGCACGTCGCTCACCTTTACAACCCGCTCCACCCGGCTGTTCTGCGCCTGATACAATTCGCAAGCGCCGCTGCGGTCCGCGCGCGGATCCCGATCAGCATTTGCGGCGAGGTTGCCGGCGATCCGCGTTTTACCGCACTGCTAGTCGGCCTCGGCTTTCGCGAATTGTCCATGACGGCAAGCAGTATCCCGGCTGTAAAGCGTCGCATTCTTGGCATCGACCGATCTTCGGCGGTTCGCCGTGCCAACCTGATCATGAGCGAAACCGATCCGAGTCGGATCGAGGCGCTGCTTGACGACGTTCACGAGGCCGCCTAGCAGCGACCTGTTAGTTATGATGTCAATAGCTGCGCCTCGCCATCGGCTGCTGCCCCGTACGGCCCGCGATGCGCCATGCCGTTTGCGTCATGTATGGGCGGGCAACCCCTTGGTGGTGGAATACTCGAAATGCAACGCTTCGCCGGGATGCACCTCGGCGTAAGCGGAATGTGCGGCGGCCGCGGCCTCGGCAAACCCGGTGAGAATTAACTTGAGCTTCCCGGGATAACTGGCGATATCGCCGATCGCATACACGCCCGGGCGACCGGTCCCGCACGAGGCCGGATCGATCCGGATCAGGTTGCGGTGCAGGTTCAATCCCCAGTCGGCGATCGGGCCGAGGTTCTGCGCAAGGCCGAAGAACGGCAGGAGCGCGTCAGCCGGCAGGGTGCGCCGCTTTCCGTCGAGATCGCTTACGATCACCGCCTCGAGGCGACCGTTAGCACCCTCAAGTCCTTGGAGTTGGAACGGCACGACGAGATCGACCCGTCCTTCGCCGGCGAGTTGACCAAGCTTGAGCACCGTGTCGGGAGCGGCGCGGAACTTTGCGCGACGGTGGACCACGGCCACCGACGCGGCAACATCGGCCAGCGACAGAGCCCAGTCGACTGCCGAATCGCCACCGCCTGCGATAACGACCCGTCGGCCACGAAATTGCTCCCGCCGGCGGACCATGTAATGCACGCCTCGGCCCTCGCCCTGTCCCTCGTAATCTTCGATATGTGGCAGCGGCGGCCGATTGGGCCCGAAGGCGCCGACCCCGGCTGCGATGATTACCGCCGCAGCCTCGATTCGCGCGCCTTTCGTCGTCGTCAGCAGCCACCGACCGCGCTCGGTTTCGCCGAGCCCCTCCACCTGCTCACCAAGATGAAAAATCGGCTCGAAAGGAGCCGCTTGTACGTGAAGCCTGTCGACCAACTCGTGGGCGAGAATCGCCGGATAGCCGGGAATGTCGTAGATGGGCTTTTCCGGGTAAAGAGCCGTGCACTGTCCGCCCGGCTCATCGAGCGCGTCAATGACGTGACAGTGCATATTCAGCATTCCGCACTCGAAAACGGCGAACAGGCCGACGGGTCCGGCGCCGATGATGGCGACGTCTGTACGGAGGGGCTGGTCGGGCATGAAGGCTCCGCGAAAGGCGTGTATAGTACGGTCGCTATTGCCGATATCATGAAGGGATGCGCGCGTGCATTCAACCAGCGACCATGGCCGGACAGACGGATTACCGTGAGGCCGTCATCCGGCCGGTGGCGGCAGGTCACGTCGGAAGCGCAAAGCCTACTTTGCCACTGGCCGATGAGAATGCAACGAATGCGCTCGCCGCGCGTGTGGCGATGATAGCCCGCCCCGGGGACGTGCTCGCGTTATGGGGCGGGCTCGGCGTCGGCAAGACCTTCTTTGCGCGCGCCTTCATCCGCGCCCGCGTCGGAGCACCGGTCGAGGTTCCGAGTCCGACTTTCACACTGGTGCAGACCTATGAAGGAGCGAAACCGGTGGCTGCGGACATCTTTCACTTCGACCTATTCCGCATCGACGCCGCCGAAGAGGCCTTGGAGCTTGGCATCGAGGACGCCTTCGCCAGCGCAATCTCGCTGATCGAGTGGCCCGACCGGCTCGGCCCTTTTCTTCCCTCGCAGCGTCTCGACGTGGTTCTGGCCGATGTGCCGGCAGCGGCAATGGCTCGCCAGCTTACTCTGACCGGCCACGGCGACTGGCAGCAACGACTGCGCGAGGCCGGGTTTGCCTGAGGGTACGGCTGAGCGCGCATCGCAAGTCGCCCGCTTTCTCGCAACCGAAGGGTGGGACGCGAGCGCGCTGCGCCCGCTCGCCGGCGATGCTTCATTTCGCACATACAGCCGACTGCACGATGGCCGACGACGGGCTGTGTTGATGGATGCGCCGCCTGAACGTGAGGATGTTCGTCCCTTCGTGCGGATGGCGGAGCATCTGCGTGGACTTGGTTTGAGCGCGCCGAAAATTTACGCCGCCGATCCCGGCGCTGGGCTCCTGCTTCTCGAGGATCTGGGCGACGAAACGTTCACCCGGTTGCTCACAACCGACGCCGACGAGGTTGCGCTCTACGCTCTTGCGGTCGACGTCCTCTCCTATCTGCACCGTCTACCTGCTGACCGCGCTGTTCCCTCCGGCCTTCCGCTCTACGACATTTGCCGACTGGTCGACGAAGCGCTGCTGCTCGTCGATTGGCATCTGCCTGCGGTTCTGGCCCAACCGCTTCCCCCGGAGGCGCGCGCGGCCTACGTGGCCGTTTGGGAGATGATCCTGCCGACGGTCATGGCGCAGCCGCCCAGTTTGGTTCTGCGCGACTTCCACATCGACAACTTGCTGCGGCTCCAGGAGCGAGCAGGGATCGCCGCCTGCGGTCTGCTCGACTTTCAGGACGCGGCTACCGGCGCTGCGGCCTACGACCTTATGTCGCTGCTCGAAGACGCGCGCCGCGACATCGCCGAGCCTCTCCGCGCCGCAATGCTCATACGCTACCGCGAAAGCGCGCTTCCTTATGACGTGAAAGGTTTCGAGACGACCTACGCAATCCTCTCCGCCCAGCGCCATGCCAAAGTGATCGGCATCTTTACCCGGCTCAGCCGACGCGATCAAAAGCACAGTTATCTAAGTCACATCCCCCGGGTTTGGCGCCTGCTCGAGCGCGCCCTTGAACATCCGTCGCTGGCGCCGGTGGCGGGCTGGTTTAAGCGTCATGTGCCCGAAGACAGGCGCGTCATCCCGCAATTGCCAACAGCGACGCAATGACCGGAATTGATCCCGCCTTCGCGGCGATGACACCGCGACATGCTATGGTGCTGGCTGCGGGCCTCGGCCTGCGCATGCGGCCCCTCAGCGCGCAGCGGCCTAAGCCGCTCATCTCGGTCGCCGGGCGAACGCTGCTCGATCGCGTGCTTGACCGGCTCGAGGCCTTCGGCGTCGTCGACATCGTCGTCAACGCCCACTATTTGGCGGATCAGATCGCCGATCATGTGGCTTCGCGCGGCGCCGTCACTACCGGCCCTGCCCGCTCCGAATTTGGCGCGAGGTCGCGGTTCAAGGTCTCGGTGGAAGCGGAGCGCCTGGAGACCGGCGGCGGCATCGCGCTCGCTTTGCCGCTTCTGGGAGAATCTCCGTTCTTCGTCGTGAACGGCGATGTGCTCTGGCTGGACGGTCCACGGCCGACGCTTGATCGCCTCGCCGCGGCCTGGGATGAGGCGGCGATGGACGCGCTGCTACTCATGCAGTCGACGCAAACCGCGCTCGGCTACGACGGTGAGGGCGATTTCCTCGTTGCCGACGACGGACGCCTGTGTCGTCGCCCGAAAGGCACGGTGGCACCTTATCTGTTCGCCGGTATCCAGATCCTTAGTCCGAGGCTTTTTTCGGATTTGCCCGTCCCACCGTTCTCCCTCAACGTCCTCTACGATCGCGCTGCCGCGGGCGGACGACTGTTCGGCATCGTCCACCACGGGCGTTGGTTCCACGTCGGCACTCCGGCGGACTTGGCGCTGGCAGAAGATGAACTTGCCCGTCTCGACGCCGCGGCCAGGGAGCCATGAGCCGCCCTGCTCTTTTCACTATCGGGCCCGAGCGCCCGTTTCTTCATGACCTGGTGGATGGCTTGTATGCCGACCCTCGATGGGGGCTTGGCGGCAATCCGGCAGCGCTGGCGCGCATGCGGATTTTCCTCCCGACGCGACGCGCCTGCCGGGCGCTGGCTGACGTTTTTGTCGAAGCGAACGGGGGCCGCCCGCTGCTCCTGCCGCGTATCACGCCGCTCGGCGATATCGACGAGGAGTACGCCGAGTCTTCGTCCGATCAGGGGGAACACGGATACGACGCAGCGGCTTTGGCCGCTATCCCGGCAGCAATCCCGCCACTCCGTCGCCAGTTCCTCCTCGCCCGGCTGGTGAGCGCGACGAAGCAGGCGAGTAAGGAAACGATTTCGCCAGAGCAGGCAGCGATCCTCGCGGTGGAACTCGCTCGCCTGATCGATCAGGTTCATACCGAGCGCCTCGAGTTCTCCGCCCTGGTTGCGCTGGCGCCCGAAGACTTCGCTCGACATTGGCAAATCACCCTCGACTTTCTCAGGTTGATCACCGATCACTGGCCCAAGATCCTCGCCGAAGAGGGCGGGATCGACCCGGCTGACCGGCGCAACCGCCTGCTCCAGGCACAGGCTGCTTCTTGGCGCGCCCATCCGCCGTCGGCACCGATCATTGCCGCCGGATCAACCGGCAGCATCCCCGCAACCGCGGACCTGTTGGCGGTTATCGCCACCTTGCCGCTGGGCGCCGTGGTTCTGCCCGGGCTCGATCTCCGTGCAGACGAGGCGACCTGGACAGCGCTCGAGCCATCGCATCCCCAGTACGGCTTGGCCCAGCTCCTGGACAGGCTGAAACTCGATCGCACGGCCGTGAGGCCATGGCCGGAGTTCGCCGCGCCGTCGACGCCAACAGCGTCACTTCGTTCTCGCCTGATCAATCTCGTTCTGCGCCCGGCAGCTACAGCTCATGCGTCGGCGCTCTGGCCACCCCTGGAGCAGGCCCTGGCCGGTTGCACGCGCATCGTCGCACCGACACCACAGGAGGAAGCCCGCACGATCGCGCTCATCCTGCGCGAAGCGCTTTTCCACAAGCGCCGCGGCGTACTGATCACGCCCGAGAGGACCCTGGCACGCCGGGTCGCGGCGGATCTCGGCCGTTGGGGCATCGCCGTCGACGACAGCGCCGGCGTCCCGCTGGACCGGACTGAACCGGGTACGTTTCTTCGCCTGACCGCAAGGATGCTTGCCGACCACTTGGCACCGGTGTCGCTCCTCGCTGCCCTGAAGCACCCGCTCGCGGCCGCCGGGATGGCACCCGGTGCCTTCCGCCACGCGGTCCGCCGGCTCGAGTTGACCCTGCTGCGCGGCCCTCGCCCGGCCCCCGGCCTCGACGGGCTGAAGGGCGCGTTCGACCGCACGGGCGGCGACGCTGGGTGCCGGGATCTGATCGCGCGGCTGAGACGGGTCATGACGCCGACGCAGGCCGTATTCGCGCCCGGCGAACAGCTCTTCCAGAACTTGCTCGGCGCCCATCTGGCCCTTGTCGAAGCTCTCGCTGAAGCTGCGAGCGACTCCGGGGCCGCGCGCGTCTGGCGTGGCGACGCCGGCGAAGCGGCCTTGGCTTTTGTAACCGAAGCCCATGAGGCTGCCGGCGCCGCCGTCGTGCTGCCCGCCGCGTCCTACCCTGCCCTGCTGACGGAACTTATGAGCGGGCGTACGGTCCGGCCGCGCTATGGCCTCCAACCTGACCTCGCGATTCTCGGCCCGCTGGAAGCCCGACTGATCTCAGCGGATGTCGTCGTTCTCGCCGGGCTCAATGAAGGCGCCTGGCCGGCGAGAGCACAAGCAAGCCCGTGGATGAGCCGGCAGATGATGGAGAGCTTCGGCCTGCCGCTTCCGGAGCGCCGCATCGGCTTATCCGCTCACGACTTCGCGCAGGCGTTCTGCGCGCCCAGCGTCTACCTCACCCGCGCCGCGCGGGTGGAAGGCGCACCAACGGTTCCTTCGCGCTGGCTCGTCCGACTTGAAAACGTGGTGGGCAACACCGCAAGCAAAGACTGGCTGGCCAATGGTTCGCCGCATCTTCGCTGGCAGGACGAACTCGACCGGCCGGCGGCAATTCGTCCTGTTGAACCGCCACAGCCGCGCCCTCCTGTCGCGGCCCGCCCCCGCCAACTTTCCGTAACTCAGATCGAGGCGTGGATGCGCAACCCGTACAGCATTTACGGCCGGCACATCCTCGGGCTGAAGCGCCTGAAGCCAATCGACGAGGATCCGTCCGCTGCCGACTACGGGCAGTTCGTCCACACGGCGCTCGACCTGTTCGTCAAGACCAACTCGTCGGCTCCCCTTGACGCGAGCGCATTGGACCAGCTGCTTGCCATCGGCCGGGGCGAGTTGGCGCAGTGGGAAGATCGGCCCAGCGTGCGGGCCTTCTGGTGGCCGCGGTTCGAGCGCATCGCTCGCTGGTTCGTGGCGACCGAAGAGGAGCGCCGTGAGGACATCGTCACCGTCGCCTGCGAGGCCGAGGGCCGGCTGACGCTTGGCGCTCCGGCAGGACCATTCACGCTTACCGCGCGGGCCGACCGCATCGATCAACGCCGCGACGCGAGCGGTTTGGTCATCGTCGACTACAAGACCGGAACCCCGCCGGACATAAAGGAGATTCAGGCGGGCTTCGCGCCACAACTTCCGCTCGAAGCAGCCATGGCGCAGGCGGGCGCATTCATCGACGTGGCCGCGGCGTCCGTGGCCGCTCTGGAGTTCTGGCACCTGCACGGCAAAGTCGACGGCGGCGCGCAGAGCACGGTGAAGTGCGACGATGCCGCCGCGCTGGGCCGGGCCGCGCTCGAGGGCGTCCAAGAACTTCTTGCGCGCTTCGATCTGGCGGAGACCGCCTACCTGGCCCGGCCACGCGCTTCGGCCGCTCCAAAATTCGACGACTACGAGCATTTGGCTCGTGTCCGCGAATGGTCAGCCGGCCCAGGGGCGAGCGAGGAATGAAGCAGCTGTCCCTGCCCCTTCTGGAAGACGCTGCATGCGTTGGCAAGCCGGTAGAGTGGCAGAAAGCCGGCGACGAAACCGCGGACAAGACGCAGCGGCAGGCGACCGACCCGAAAGCATCGGTATGGGTCGGCGCTTCGGCCGGCACCGGCAAGACCAAAGTGCTGACCGACCGGGCGCTCCGGTTGATGCTGAACGGTACGCGGCCGGAGCGCATCCTTTGCCTCACTTTCACCAAAGCGGCAGCCGCGGAGATGGAGAGCCGGATCAATTTCGAGCTGGGACTCTGGGCAAAGACGCCAGAGTTCGAACTCCAGGCCGCCCTCGTCCGTCTGCTCGGTCGTCCCGCCGACGAATTGGAATTGCACCGTGCGCGAACACTCTTTCCGGCGGTGCTCGATGCCCCGGGTGGTCTGAAGGTTTTGACGATCCACGCCTTCTGCCAATCGCTGCTTGGCCGCTTTCCCCTCGAAGCCGGGCTTGCGCCACATTTTTCGGTCATGAATGAGCGCGACACCGTCGAGGCTCTGGCGGCTGCCTGTGAGACCCTGCTCGTGCAGGTACAGAGTCCTGCTGACCCTCTCGCACAGGCCTTCGCACTGGTCGGTGCGCACCTGCAGGAGAGCGCCTTCCGCACGCTGATAAAGACCCTCGCCGGCCATCGCGGCCGACTGGCCCTGGCGCTTCGCCACTACGGCTCCGCCACGGCGGCTGCTAGCGCGCTGCGCCGGCATCTCGGCATCGGATCTGACGAGACGACTGCCCGCCTGATGGCTGATGCCTGTGACGAAAGCGCGTTTGACGGCTCAGCCCTGCGCGCCGCGGCGGAGGCGCTGCTGACCGGCGGGAAAAAGGATCGGGAGCGTGGCGCGGTGGTTGCCGAGTGGCTGGCGGCAGACAGTGCGCGACGGGTCGAGATTTTCGACGCCTATTGCAGGGTCTTTCTGACCAAGAAGGAAAAGGTCCGCGCAATTCTGATGAGCAAGGCCTGCGCCGGAAACACTTGTGACGCTGCCAAGGCGCTGTGTGCCGAGGGGCAACGGCTGGTCAGTTTTGCTGCCCGCCGCCGCAGCGCGGCCTGCGCCGATACCAGCGCGGCAGTCCTGAACCTCGCCGATGCGCTCATCAGTGCCTACACGCGCTACAAGGACTTGCACGCCTGTCTCGACTACGAGGATCTGATCGAGCGGGCCGCGGATCTGCTCGAACAGGAAGGCGCCGCATGGGTGCTGTTCAAGCTCGATGGCGGCATCGATCATGTGCTCGTCGACGAAGCTCAGGACACCAGCCCCGAGCAATGGCGTATCGTCCGTGCGATGACCGCCGAGTTTTTCTCGCGCGCCGGGAGCGGCAGTGCAACGCGAACGGTCTTCGCGGTCGGCGACGTCAAACAGTCGATCTTCAGCTTTCAGGGTGCCGACCCTGCGCTGTTCCTCGAAAACGGGCGCCACTTCGCCGAAGACGTCGTCACTGCCGGTCAAAGCTGGCGAGAGGTCAAGCTCAGTGTCTCGTTTCGTTCGACGCGGGCGGTGTTGGCCGCAGTCGACGCCGTTTTTTCAATGGATGATAACAGCGACGGCGTAGCCCTCGAAGGCGAGCCAATTGAGCACGCCGTCTCGGCGGGGCGCGCCGGCGACGGCGGGCTTGTCGAACTTTGGCCCCCGCTCAAGGCGCAACGCGAAGACATGCCGGAGCCGTGGCGGCCACCCGTCGAGCAGACGCCGAGCGATTCTCCGCGCCGACGCCTGGCGTGGGTTGTCGCCCGGCGCATTCGCGCGATGCTCGACGGCAACACGCGCTTGGAATCGAAGGGCCGGCCGGTGCGACCGGAGGACATCCTCGTTCTCGTGCGCCGGAGGAAAGCTTTCGTCGAGGAGTTGGTGCGGGCGCTGAAAAGCCTCGGCGTTCCGATTGCCGGGGTCGACCGGATGGAACTGAGCAAGCAGATCGCCGTGATGGATCTTGTTGCGCTCGGCCGATTCGTTCTCCTCCCGGAAGACGACCTGACGCTGGCGTGCGTGCTCAAGAGCCCGCTCATCGGCTTTGACGACGATGACCTGTTCGACCTTGCCTTCGCACGCAAAGGCAGCCTGTGGAGAGCGTTGCAGCACCAACAGCGAATGAAGGGAGCGCGCTACGACGAAGCCGTGTCGCTCCTGAGTGAACTGCTTAATACCGCTGACAGCATGCCGCCGTTTGAGTTCTATATGAGGGTGCTTGGCCCGCTCGGCGGCCGAGCTCGCCTGCTCGCCCGGCTCGGCCAGGACGCCGACGATCCTATCGCCGAATTTCTCGATCTTGCCATGGCCTACGAGCGGCGTCATCCGCCGTCGCTCGAAGGCTTTCTGCACTGGCTCGAGACCGGCGAGACCGTCGTTAAGCGCGATCTGGAGCAAGCGGCAGCGGCTGTCCGGATCATGACCGTTCATGGAGCGAAGGGCCTGCAGGCGCCGATTGTATTCCTGCCCGACACGATGGGAATACCGGGGAGCAGCGCCCAGTCCAGCCCCGGTCAGCTTGTCTGGCCGGTGTTGAACGACGGCGTTGCCGTGCCGCTGTGGGCGCCGAGCGTGGGCGCCTGCGACGAGGTCGCGCTGGGCGAGCGCGAGCGGCTGAAAATCGAGGTGATGCGCGAGTATCGCCGTCTGCTCTACGTCGCCATGACCCGCGCTGAGGATCGTCTCATCGTCTGCGGCTGGCGCGGCAAGAAGGCCGAGCCAAACGCGTGCTGGTACAACGCAATTCGCCGCGGACTGGAATATGCCGCAGCGAAAACCGGTGGGGTTGAGATCTTGCACGATCCTGCACTTGACCAGGATCCTGACTTCGATGCCGAACCGACCATACTGCGCCTGTGCCACCCACAGGAGCGCCTGGTCGAAAAGACCGAGGACGTGGCTGTGATCGCGACCACTCCGCTTCCGGAGTGGGTGAGAACGCCGGCTGCAGCCGCCGCAAGTGCGGAACTGCCGCTTATCCCCTCACGTGCCGAGGGTGCTTCCGCTCCGGTGCGCTCAGCGGTCGCGGCGGAAAGCGCCGGGCTGACGCGCGGTCGGCTGATCCACCGCCTGCTGCAACGACTGCCCGATCTTGAGCCGGGTCGTCGGCGTCCGACAGCGGCCGCCTGGCTGGCGCAGCCGGACCTTCGGCTGGAGCCGCATCTTCAGGAGACCATGCTGGACGAGGCGATGGCTGTGCTCGACCATCCCGACCATGCTTCCCTTTTTGCCGCTGGCAGTCTGGCGGAAGTTCCCATCAGCGGCATGATCGGCACACGCCCCATCGTCGCCCAGGTGGATCGACTGGTCGTTACCGAAGACTCGGTGACGATCGTCGACTACAAGAACGACCGCCCCGCACCGAATCGCCCCGAGCAGGTTGCCGCGACGTATTTTGCGCAAATGGCTGCATACCGCGCCGCGCTCCGCCTGATTTATCCGCAGCATGCGGTGCGTTGCGCGCTCCTGTGGATTGAGGGACCGAGGCTCATGGTTCTGCCCGACGGGCTACTCGACCGGCACGCGCCTTGACCAGACCGAAGGCGGTTCATACATTCTGCGCTCTTGCAGGAGCGTGAACGCTCCAGCCTCCTTGCATACACCGTAACAGGACCGAGAGCATGCCGAAGCAGGTGACCGACGACTCCTTCACGGGCGATGTCCTGAAGGCGGAGAAGCCCGTCCTCGTTGATTTCTGGGCAGAATGGTGCGGCCCCTGCAAGCAGATCGCGCCGTCGCTTGAAGCGATTTCCGAAGAGCTTGGCGAGAAGATGACGGTTGCCAAGCTGAACATCGACGAGAACCCGATGACTCCGTCGAAGTATGGCGTACGCGGCATCCCGACGCTGATGCTGTTCAAGGACGGTCAGGTGGCTGCCACCCGGATTGGCGCAATGCCAAAGGGCAAGCTGCTTGAGTGGATCGAGTCTGTCCTGTGAGCTAGTCTAGTGGAGATTTGAGCCGAAGGCGTTGGCCGCAAGGGCCGCGCCGGCGAGATGCAACGAGCCGCAGATGAGCACCCTCGCCGGAGCGGCACAGTCGCGAGCTAGCGCTTCGAGGGCTCCCTCTATGCTCGTCGCCGCATCGGCAACTATGCCGACAACCTCGCCGGCCTCGATGCCCATGCGCGCGCTCATACTGCCCGGTTCGCTGGGGATCTCTACGGCTACCAGACGTTCTACATAGGGCGCAAGGGGTACCAGAAAGCCAACGGGATCCTTGCTGTCGAGCATCCCGAAAACGACGAACAGTGGCCGATCGCGCCACAGGTGGGCCTGGACGGCAAGCGCCGCGCCTGCTGCCGGATTATGGCCGCCGTCAAGCCACAGTTCCCAGTCCGGCGGCAGCAAGGCGCGCAGGCGCCCGCCCTCCAGATGCTGCAACCGCGCCGGCCACGCCGCTTCGCGTAGCCCGCGCGCCAGAGCATCGTTATCGATGTCGATGCCGGTCAGCGAGCGCGCGCAGGCGATTGCTGCGCCGGCGTTGTCGATCTGGTGCCGGCCTGGCAGGGCCGGATGTGGCAACTGCAGGGCCCTTCCCGAGCATTCATAGATCACCCCCTGGGGTGCGCCTCGCACAGACCACTCCCGATCCTGACGAAGCAGCGGGGCTCCGACCTCGGCGGCACGCACGGCTATGACATCGGCCGCGTCGCGGGTCTGCGCGCCGACAACACAGCGCACGCCCGGCTTGAGGATTCCAGCCTTCTCCCCGGCGATTTCACGGACCGTCGAGCCGAGGAACGAGCGGTGGTCGAGCGAGATCGGCGTGATCGCGGTCAGAAGCGGCCGGTCGATTAGGTTCGTTGCATCGAGGCGACCGCCGAGACCGGTCTCCAGCAGAGTCACGTCGGCGGCAGAGCGGCTGAAAGCCAGGAAAGCGGCCGCGGTGGTGATCTCGAAAAACGTAATGCTCCTGCCGGCGTTCACCAGATCGCATTCCTCCAGCACTGCCGCCAGCCGCTCTTCTTCGATTTCGGCGCCGGCTACGACAATGCGCTCGCTGAAGCGAACCAGGTGCGGCGAAGTGTAGACGTGCACCCGCAGGCAGGCCGCTTCGAGTATTGCCTTCAAAAAAGCGATCAACGAGCCCTTGCCGTTGGTCCCGGCGACGTGGATCACAGGCGGCAACGCCCTTTCCGGATGGCCGAGATCGGCAAGCAACCGGGCGATCCGGTCGAGCGAAAGGTCGATGACCCGTGGATGCAACGCCTTCAGACGAGCCAGGACGGCGTCGCTTTGCCGCAAACTACTCAACGACGCGATCTTCGCCGACGGGCTGTGGGTGCGCGTGCAAGGCAGGCGGCGCTTCGCTGCCCCTTTCGCCACGCAAACCGTCATCCGGTACTTCCGGCAACTCCTCGCCATCAGGCTCGTTCGCCGATGCGAAAATCGGTTCGAGCCGGGGTCGGCGAAGAAGCGTGTTTAGCCGCACGAGCGCCTCGCGCATAGCCGAGCGATGAACGATAAGATCGACCATCCCGTGCTCGAGGAGGTATTCCGCCTTCTGGAAACCAGCGGGCAGGCTCTCGCGGATGGTTTGCTCGATAACCCGGGCGCCGGCAAAGCCGATGACCGCGCCGGGCTCCGCGATTGTGACGTCGCCCAGCATCGCAAACGAGGCCGAAACGCCTCCGGTCGTCGGATCGGTGAGAATTGCCAGGTAGGGCAGGCCCGCTTCGCGAACGAGTTGAACGGCTATTGTTGTACGCGCCATCTGCATCAGAGAAAGGATGCCCTCCTGCATGCGCGCGCCGCCCGAGGCGCAGAAGACGATGAAGGTCGCATCCTTCTCGATTGCGAGGCGGGCGGCTGCAAGAAAGCTCTCGCCGACCGCAACGCCCATGGAGCCGCCCATGAAATCGAAATTCAGCGCCACGGCAACAGCCGGCAGCGCCCCAATCTGGCCATTGGCAATAATCAAGGCCTCGCTTCGACCGGTACGCGTCTGAGCTTCCTTGAGCCGGTCCGGGTATTTGCGTACATCCCGGAACTTGAGCGGGTCCACGGGCGCTTTCGGTAACGCTACAGTTTCGAAAGCAGCATCATCAAAAATCATGCCGAGCCGAGCATCAACGCCCAGGCGCAGGTGATGATCGCAGTGCGGGCAGACCCGCAGCCGGCTTTCGAGCTCGCGGTGAAAAATCATCTGCTCGCAGGCCGGACATTTCTCCCAGAGATTGTCAGGGACTGAACGCGAGCCCGCGCCGACCCACTCTCGCAGCTTCGGCCGGACGACATTGCTGAGCCAGCTCATGCCGGTGCAGTCCGGCCGGCTGCGCGAACGCTCCGCGAGAGCTCACCCACGAAGGCGAGAACCGACCGCGTCAGGCCGGGACGCGGCTGTCCCTGGTCGTCGAGATGGTCGGCGATCCGGCTGACCAAGGCCGAACCGACGACGCAGGCATCGGCGAGCGAGGCGACGGCCGCGGCCTGGTCCGGTGAGCGGATGCCGAACCCGACGGCGATCGGCAACTTCGTGTGGTGGCGCAGCCTGCTGACGGCGTCACCGACGTCACCGATGGCAGGCGAGGCCGTGCCGGTCACGCCGGTAATCGAGACGTAGTAGAGAAAGCCGCGAGCATGACTAAGGACGGCGGGCAACCGGCGGTCGTCGGTGGTCGGTGCAACGAGAAAGATCAGATCGATACCGGCCGCCCGCGCCGGAGCGAGGAGTTCCGTGCACTCTTCCGGCGGCAGGTCGACGATTATCAGCCCGTCCACCCCGGCCTTCCGGGCCTCGGCCACGAACGCTTTGACGCCAAAGACGTAGATCGGGTTGTAATAGCCCATCAGGATGATCGGTGTTTCGTTGTCGGAGCTGCGAAGAGCCGCGACCATGCCGATCGTTCGCTTCAGGGTTTGACCCGCTTTCAGTGCGCGCAGCGACGACGCCTGGACCGCGGGCCCATCGGCCATCGGATCGCTGAACGGCATGCCGATCTCGATCAGGTCGGCGCCAGCCTTGGGTAGCCCACGGAGGATCGCCATCGACGTGCCCAGATCGGGATCACCGGCGGTGATGAAGGTGACTAGGCCGCCGCGCCGCTCCTTGGCAAGCGCGGTGAACCGGCGGACGATGCGATTGTCGCTGCTCAAAGCTCGATCCCAAGGTGCGCGGCGGCAGTGAAGACATCCTTGTCTCCCCGGCCGCACATGTTCATGACGATGATGTCGTCTTGCGACAGCCGTCCAGCGACGTGGCCGACATGAGCCAGCGCATGGGCCGGCTCGAGCGCCGGGATGATCCCCTCGACGCGCGAGCAGAGCTGGAATGCCTCCATCGCTTCGTCATCGGTAACCGAAACATATTCGACTCGACCGCTATCGCGCAGCCACGCGTGCTCGGGCCCGACCCCCGGATAATCGAGGCCGGCGGCAATGGAGTGTCCGTCTCTGATCTGGCCGTCGCGGGTCTGTAGCAGGTAGGTCCGATTGCCGTGCAGAACGCCTGGCTTCCCCGCGGTCAGCGATGCGCAATGCTCGCCGGTGGCTATTCCGCGGCCGGCAGCTTCGACGCCGATCATTCGGATGGCGATGTCGTCGAGGAACGGATGGAACAGTCCGAGGGCATTGGAGCCGCCGCCGATACAGGCCACAAGCACATCGGGCAACCGACCGGCGAGATCGACAATCTGTTCGCGGACCTCCTGGCCGATGACAGACTGGAAGTCGCGGACCATGGCCGGATAGGGATGTGGGCCGGCAACGGTGCCAATCAGATAATAGGTATCGTGGACGTTACTGACCCAGTCTCGGAGCGCCTCGTTCATGGCGTCCTTCAGGGTCTGCGTCCCCGCGGTCACAGGGCGAACCTCGGCGCCCAGCAGCTTCATGCGAAAGACGTTCGGCGACTGTCGGGCGATGTCGGTTGCGCCCATGTAAACGACGCACTGCATCCCGAACAGGGCGCACACGGTCGCCGTTGCCACCCCATGCTGGCCGGCGCCCGTCTCGGCGATGATCCGAGTCTTGCCCATCCGCCGGGCGAGGAGGATCTGTCCGAGGGTGTTGTTGATCTTGTGCGCGCCGGTGTGATTGAGTTCGTCACGCTTGAAGTAGACCCGAGCACCTCCATAGCGCTCAGTCAGTCGCTCGGCGAAATAGATCGGGCTCGGTCGTCCGACGTAGTGCTTCAGGTAGCGGGCAAACTCTTCGGCGAAGGCCGGGTCGGCGCGGGCCTCATCGTAGGCTTTCTCGACCTCGTAAATCAGCGGCATCAGCGTTTCGGCGACATAACGCCCCCCATAGAGACCGAAATGGCCCCTATCGTCCGGCCGCCCGTGGAAAGTGTTGACGACGGTCATTTCATCGCTCCTATGGCGTCAAGCGATCGGGCGATGCGAAGAAACTGCCTGATCTTCTCCGGGCTCTTGACGCCCGGTGCGGTTTCCACTCCCGAGGAGACATCGAGCGCCTTGGCTCCGCTCAGGCCGACGGCGTCGGCGACGTTCGCCGCGTTCAGCCCGCCAGCGAGAAACCACGGAATACGACATGCGAAGCCTTTCACCAAGCCCCAGTCGAAAGAGACAGCGTTGCCGCCGGGCCGCCGTGCACCAGCCGGCGCCCGGGCGTCGAACAGAAGCCGATCCGCAACGGGCGCAAAAGCCGCTGCATCCTGCACATCGGCAGGATCGTAAACCGCGATCGCCTTGATTACGGGCAAGCCGTAACGACGCCCGATGGCCGCGACGCGCTCGGGCGTCTCTTTGCCATGGAGCTGGATCATGTCAAGGGGCACGCGTCCCAGCAACTCGCCGAGATCCGCATCGGAAGGAGCAACAAACAGCCCGACCCGCTTGACCGACGACGGCACCATCATCGCCAGCGCCGCGGCTCGCTCGATGGCGATGAAGCGTGGCGACTCGGGATAGAAGACAAAACCAACATGGCTGGCGCCGCCGCAGATGGCGGCGGTGAGCGCGGCCGGCGAACTCAGGCCGCAGATCTTGACATCGATGCTCATGCCCCCGCCGCGGCGACCTCATCCACGATCCGCTGCGCCGCTTCCTGCGGGCGGGCGGCGCCGGTGATGGGACGGCCAATGACGAGATAATCGGCGCCCAAGGCAACAGCCTCGCCCGGCGTCAGCACCCGCTTGTGATCGTCTACAGCCGCCCACGACGGCCGCACCCCGGGCACGACGAGCTTGAAAACGCCGCCAGCGGCGCCGCGTAACGCCATTATTTCCGATGCCGCGCAGACGACCCCGTCCAATCCACACCCCTTCGCCAGCAACGCCAGGCGAGTAACCTGATCTCTCACCTCCCCCGCCACACCGATCGCAGCCAGATCGGCATCCGCCAGCGAAGTCAGAACCGTGACCGCGAGCACCAACGGACGATCGTCGCCGAGCGCGGCGGCTGCTTCGGCCGCCGCCCGCAGCATCGCCTCGCCACCGCTTCCGTGAACGTTCAGCATGAACGGGCGTAAGGCGGAGGCTGCGGCGACAGCGTGGGCGACCGTGGTTGGGATGTCGTGAAACTTGAGGTCGAGAAAGATCGGCAAGCCGACCTCGGAGACCCGGCGGACGCCGTCCGGGCCGCAGGCGGTGAAGAACTCGTGACCGAGCTTGATCCCACCGACGAGGCCGCTCAGCGACCGCGCCAACTCAAGCGCGTCGCCCAGGCTCGTCATGTCGAAGGCCACGAAGATGCGCTCGTGCGCGTTCATAGTCATCCCATCGACCCATGGTCCGACGATCTTAGATCCGACGGGTGAACCCCGCCGAACTGATCATCCAGTACCCGAACAGACCGTGAGGTCGGGGCGGGGCAACGTTCGCCTCGGCAGCGTCTTATCCCGCCCCCAATGCGCTTGCAACCTTACCAATCAGGCTGCACCGACTGGAGGGGACGGAATGGTTGCGCTTGTCTCCGCGCGCTCCAGCCTTGCCAGCTTGTCACGCGTTACCGTTAGTTCCCGGTGCTCCGCCTCCAGCCTCCGGGCCAGCGCCCGGCGGCGGGCGCGACCAGAACTTCCCTGCAGCCAAGCGACCAGTCCGCCCCACAAAAAGCCGATAAACAGTGCAACGAGAGTGATGGCGTAGATCGGCACCATTACCGCATCGAGCAGGATCGGCCACAGACTGACCTCAACCAGCGCGTGATTACGTACGGCGAAAACAACGACGATAAGGAATAGCAGCGGCACAATTATCCAAAATAAAACCTTCATAATCCTACCCAAGCCCCTTGCGCTGGCCCCGTTCTTCAGCGGCCATCATCGTCGTTCATCGTCCTCGTTTAACTTTTCGCGTAACTGCTTTCCGGTCTTGAAGTAGGGGATGTACTTCGAGGTCACGTTGACCGTGTCGCCCGTTCGCGGATTGCGACCGACGCGCGCCCCGCGCTCCTTGACCGAGAAAGCACCGAAACCGCGCAGCTCGACCCTGTCCCCGCGTGCAAGCGCGGTCGCGATCTCATCGAACACCGTGGTCACGATCCGTTCGACGTCGCGATGATAGAGGTGGGGATTGGCCGCGGCGAGCCGAGCGATCATCTCCGACTTGGTCATCGATCATCCCCTCCCGGTGCAAAGCACCTTCGCTTCATCCGGGCTTTGCGCCACCCCAGTCTAAAGAGTAGGGTGCCAGACGGACACCAGCCCGTCAAGATTAAGCCGTTCTGGGAAAAGAGCTTTTCCGATCCCGCCGAGCCACTGGCTGACCTGTGCGGCGGCGTCCTCGGGCTCGACGTCGTGCACCGGCATGCTTTTCGAGACGCCCTTGTTTTCCTCCAGCCACAGGCGAGCTTCGCTCTCCCCGCCGATGGCGTCGATCAGACCATTGGCGAGGGCTTGGCGGCCGGTAAAGATCCGGCCATCGGCGAGCTTGACGGCAACGTCGTGCCTCATCTGCCGCCGCTTTTCCACCATCTCGACGAACATTTCGTAGACATCGGAAATCACCGCATCGACTGCAGCGCGAGCTTCCGGAGTAAAAGTTTCAAACGGATTGGGTTGAGCCTTCAGGGGCGCGCTCTTGATCGCCTCCGGCTTGATGCCGAGCTTGTCGAGCAGACCGGTTACGTCGGCCGTCTGCATGATGACGCCGATCGAGCCCGTCAGGGTGCCCTCGCGGGCGAAAATCTGCTCTCCGCCCAGCGCCGTCATGTAAGCGGCCGACGTCGCAATCTCGCCCATCACGGCAACAACCGGCAGAGTCTTGCCGAGTTCAAAAAGACGGCGGTATAGGGCCTCTCCGCCGACGACCGTGCCGCCTGGGCTGTCGATTTGCACAATCAGCGCCTTGACGCTGCTGTCCTTGCCGAGCGCCTCAAGCGCCCGGTCGCGGTCGCTGTCGTTGGCGATGACGCCAGTGATATTTAGCCTGGCGACATGAGCTCGTCCAGTGACGCCGTCGAACCGCGCATAGGCGATCAGTGCGGCGGCAATGACCGCAGCTATGGCGACGACCTGCCAAGCAGTCAGCCGCCGCTTCAGTCGCCTGCGATCAATCAGGTAGTCCGCGCCCGGCACCATCGCTGCCCACGCCGATCAGGCGTCGCAAAAAGCGCTGACGCAGCGCCCAACGCAGGTCAGGCGCGGCCTAGGCGTCGTCATCGCCGCTGTCGGAGCCTTCTTCGGCAGCTTGCGCCGCGGCCTTCTTCTGTTCGGCAGCGCGCCGCGCCGACTCCCGCTTCTCCTTGATCGCCGCCCCCAGGATCTCGCCGAGGCTGGCGCCGGAATCGCTCGATCCGTAGGTCGCGACCGCCTTCTTCTCGTCGTCCATCTCCCGCGCACGGATGGACAGGCTTACCCGACGACTGGCGTGGTCGAGCTGGGTGATTTTGGCGTCGACCTTCTCGCCCGGCGCGAACCTGTCGGGCCGTTGCTCGCTGCGATCGCGGGAAAGTTCCGCCTTGCGGATCAAGCCGGTGAGGCCGTCGCCGACCTGAACCTCAATGCCGTTTTCAAGAACGGCGGTCACGGTGCAGGTGACGACATCGCCCTTCTTCAGCTTGCCGACGGTCGCCGCGAAGGGATCGTCTTCGAGTTGCTTGACGCCAAGCGAGATGCGTTCCTTTTCGACATCGACATCGAGCACCTTGGCGCGAACGACTTCGCCCTTCTGCTGCTCGCCCAGCATGTCCTCGCCGGATCGGCTCCACGAAAGGTCCGACAGATGAACCATGCCGTCGATATCGCCCGGCAAGCCAATAAACAGGCCGAACTCTGTGATATTCTTTATCTCACCCTCAACCACCGAGCCTGGCGGATACTTCTCCAGGAAGTCTTCCCACGGGTTGACCATGCACTGCTTCAGGCCGAGGCTGATGCGTCGCTTGTCCTTGTCGACGTCGAGAACGACGACTTCGACCTCCTGGCTGGTCGAAACGATTTTTCCGGGGTGTACGTTCTTCTTGGTCCAGCTCATTTCAGAGACGTGAACCAGCCCTTCGACGCCGGGTTCCAGTTCGATGAAGGCCCCGTAGTCGGTGATGTTGGTCACGCGGCCGTGGAACTTCGCTCCCTTGGGATACTTGAGTTCCACGCCATCCCAGGGATCAGCCTCAAGCTGCTTCATGCCAAGCGAAATGCGCTGAGTCTCCGGGTTAAAGCGGATGACCTGCACATGTACGGTTTCGCCGATCTGCAGCGCTTCGGTGGGATGATTGATGCGCTTCCACGAAATATCAGTGACGTGGAGAAGACCGTCGACGCCGCCAAGATCGACGAAAGCGCCGTAATCGGTGATGTTCTTGACGACGCCTTCCAGAACCTGGCCTTCCTTGAGGTTGGCGATCAACTCGGAGCGAGCCTCGGCGCGAGTCTCTTCCAGGACGGCGCGACGAGAAACGACGATGTTGTTCCGGCTGCGGTCCATCTTGAGGATCTGGAACGGCTGCGGCGTATTCATCAGGGGGCTGATATCACGCACCGGGCGGATATCCACCTGGCTGCCCGGCAGGAAGGCGACGGCGCCGGACAGATCGACGATAAACCCGCCCTTGACCCGACCGAAAATCGTCCCAGTGATGCGCTCGCCACTGTTGAACGCCTTCTCGAGCACGTTCCAGGCTTCCTCGCGCCGCGCCTTTTCGCGGCTGAGAATGACCATACCGTCTCGGTCTTCGTAGCGCTCGACGAATACATCGACGGTATCGCCCGGCGTGATCTGCACCGGATGACCCGGAGCGGAAAACTCCTTGAGGCTGACCCGGCCCTCCGATTTCAGACCGACGTCAATCACCGCCATGTCATTCTCGATGCCGACGACCGTACCTTGAACGACCCGGCCTTCGAATCCGTCGGCTTCGTCCATAGACTGGTCGAGAAGGGCGGCGAAGCTTTCCTTGCCGCTCGCGTGCTGTTGGTCGGCGGCGGTTGCGATTTCAGTCATGCTTGCGATATTCCGTCGGTACTGCGATAGGGTGATCGGGATGAGAGCCCAGAAGCCGCGCGGCCATCGACGGCGCGGCGTGACCGTCGGCCTTCATACGCCAATATTGCGACCGCCCGATGATGCGGATGGAAGCTCTTTCCGGCGTTGCGGCAAGCCAGCGATCAAGCATGCGCCCGGAAGATGCGCGCTTCCACGATCTCAAGAGCGGCTGCAAAAGCGTGTTCGGCGTCCAGCGTGCTTGTGTCTATGACGAATGCGTCCCGTGCGGGTAAGAGAGGCGCTATGCTTCTTTCTGAATCGCGCGCATCGCGTTCCTGCATCTCCCGCAGAACGCGGCTATGTATAGCGTTCACGCCACGCTCCCGCAACTCCTTAAGCCTGCGTTCGGCGCGCACCTCGACGGCAGCGGTAACAAACAATTTCACGAAAGCGTCCGGGCAGACGACAGTGGCTATATCGCGCCCATCAAGCACCGCGCCGCAGCGCCCGTCGGGCGGTCGGGCCGCGAATTCGCGTTGGAACGAAAGCAGGGCGGCGCGCACGGCGCCCATCGCCGCAACCATCGAGGCAAGCCCGGCGACATCGTCGCCGCGCAGGTCATCGCGTTCCAGGTCCTCGGGCCTCAGGCGACGGGCTTCGGCCGCGGCCGCGGCGGGTGTTGCCTTGACCCCGCACGCGAGCAGACGCGCGGCGACGGCGCGATAGAGAGCGCCGGTGTCGAGATAGGCATAACCTAAATGCGCGGCGAGGCGACGCGCCAGGGTGCCCTTCCCCGCCGCCGCCGGACCGTCGATGGCGATCACGCGGCTTTGTCCGACGGTCATCGCGCTGTTCTCCTCTCGCATTCGGGCGGAC
This sequence comes from Rhodospirillales bacterium, assembly GCA_016793925.1. Taxonomy (GTDB): domain Bacteria; phylum Pseudomonadota; class Alphaproteobacteria; order Rhodospirillales; family Defluviicoccaceae; genus JAEULH01. Next base: position 68,097 of record JAEULH010000116.1, read on the forward strand.
GGTAGCCGCGACGCGGCTCGGTCGGCAAGGCGGCAATGGATTTTGGCCCTCCCTTCGAGCACAATCCGCACAGCCAGCCTCGCCGGTCAATGAACCAGCGGCACCCGCGCGCTTCACGCTATCAGCCTGCCAGCCACCGGAATGATGACTATTCTCCGCCGCATCTTGCATTTCGTCGCGGCGGCAGTTCGCGATCTGTTGCCGCTGGCTGCGGTCATCGCCTTCTTCCAACTCGTGGTCCTGCGCCAGCCGTTTCCAAATCTGCACGAGGTGCTGGTCGGCTTCGTCTTCGTCGTGCTCGGCCTCACCCTGTTCGTCCGCGGGCTTGAGATGGGGCTGTTTCCGCTCGGCGGCGCCATGGCGGTCGCCTTTGTCCGCAAGCGCAGCCTGAGCGCCCTGCTCGTTTTCGCGTTTGCGCTCGGCTTCGGCACGACGTTCGCGGAGCCGGCGCTGATCGCCATCGCCTCCGAAGGCGCGCGCATTGCAGCGGAGGCCGGAACCATTGCCGCGTCGAGCGACGCCATCGCGAGCTACGCCTTCCAGCTCCGCCTCTGGGTCGCGGTGGCCGTCGGCGCAGCCCTCGTCATCGGCGTCTTCAGGATACTCAAAGGCTGGCCGGTCCAACTCCTGATCGTCTGCGGATACGTCGGTGTCATTGCCCTGACCCCGCTCGCGCCGACCGAGATCGTGGGGATCGCCTACGATTCCGGAGGCGTGACCACATCGACCGTGACCGTTCCGCTGGTCGCCGCGTTGGGTGTCGGCCTCGCACGCTCGATCCGCGGACGCAACCCCATCGCCGACGGCTTCGGCCTGATCGCCTTCGCAAGCCTCACGCCGATCATGTTCGTATTGTTGTTCGGCATCGTCGGCGCCTTGCGCGGAGGCGGCTGAGATGGCGATCGTAACACTGACGCTGACGACCGCCTGGACCTCGATCCTCGGCCTCGCGCCGGTCGTCCTCGCGATGCTGGTCTTCCAGTTCGGCGTCCTGCGCCAGCCGCTGGCGAATCCGCGGCGGATCGGGCTCGGAATCCTCTACGTCTTGATCGGCATGACCCTGTTTCTTGTCGGGCTCGAGGAGGCGCTGTTTCCGGTCGGCCGAACCATGGCGGTCCAGCTTGGCAAGTTGGCCGCCGCCAGTGCCGGCGACGCGGCGGCCATCGACTGGCGCGACTACCATTGGGTCTACCTCTTCGCCGCCGCGATCGGCTTTACCACCACCATCGCCGAGCCGGCGTT
>JAEULH010000008.1 GCA_016793925.1 Rhodospirillales bacterium
GTCGACGCCTACCTGTCGCCGATCCTGCGCCGCTACGTCGACGCCGTCGCCGGTGCCTTGGGCGATGTCCGGCTGATGTTCATGCAGTCGAACGGCGGGCTCACCAACGCCCGGCTGTTTCAGGGCAAGGACTCGATCCTGTCGGGGCCTGCCGGCGGCGTCGTCGGCATGGTCCGCACCGCGGAGCGCGCCGGCTTCGGCCGGGTGATCGGCTTCGACATGGGCGGCACCTCCACCGACGTTTCCCACTACGACGGCGAGTACGAACGCGCCTTCGACACGCTGGTCGCGGGTGTGCGGATGCGCGCGCCGATCATGCGGATCCACACGGTGGCCGCCGGCGGCGGCTCGATCCTCAACTTCGACGGCGCCCGCTTTCGCGTCGGTCCCGATTCGGCCGGCGCTGTCCCGGGGCCGGCCTGCTATCGCCGCGGCGGACCGCTGACGGTGACCGACTGCAATGTCGCCCTCGGCCGGATCCAGCCTCAATTCTTTCCGGAGGTGTTCGGCCCGAACGGCGACAGCCCGCTCGACGCCGAGGCCGCAACCCGCGGCTTCGCCGCCCTGGCCGACGAAATCGAGGCCGCGACCGGCGAGCGACGGACGCCCACGGAGGTCGCGGAGGGCTTCCTCCGCATCGCCGTGGAGAACATGGGCAACGCCATCAAACAGATCTCGGTCCAGCGCGGCTACGATGTCACCGAGTACGTCCTCAACTGCTTCGGCGGCGCCGGCGGCCAGCATGCCTGTCTCGTCGCGGACGCCCTGGGCATGACCCGGGTTCTGGTCCATCCGCTGGCGGGCGTGCTCTCCGCCTACGGCATGGGCCTCGCCGATATCCGGGCCCTGCGGGAGCAGACGGTTGAGGACGCGCTGGATGGGCAGGCGCCGGAGGCACTCTCGACCCGGCTCGACGATCTGGCTGCAACCGCCCGGGCCGAGGTCGAAGGGCAGGGCGTCGCCGCCGTCGATGTCGCGGTCCTGCGGCGGGTGCACCTTCGCTACAAGGGTACGGACACCGCGCTGATCGTACCGTTCGGCGCGGCGGACGAGATGAGCGCCGCGTTCGCCGAACTGCATCGCCAGCGCTTCGGCTTTGTCATGGAAGGGCGCGACCTGATCGTGGAGGCAATCTCGGTCGAAGCCGTCGGCGGCGCGGGCGAAGGCGAGGGGGAGCCGCCAGCGCGTCCACGGCGGGACCGGTCGCCGCCGGCGCCGGTTGCCATGGTCGAGGCGTGGTTCGATGGCGGCCGGCAGCCGACCCCGGTTCACCGGCGCGCCGACCTCGGCCCGGGCCAGCGCGTCGTCGGACCGGCGATCGTCGCCGAAGCCAACGCGACGACTGTCATCGAGACGGGCTGGCAGGGCGAGATTACGGCCCGGGACGATCTCGTGCTGACCCGCGTCGTGCCGCGACCCGAGCGCCAGGCGATCGGCACCCGTGCCGACCCGGTGATGCTGGAAATCTTCAACAACCTGTTCATGTCGATCGCCGAGCAGATGGGGGCGACGCTGGCCAACACCGCCCAGTCGGTCAACATCAAGGAACGGCTCGACTTCTCCTGCGCGGTCTTCGACGCCGACGGCGCCCTCGTCGCCAACGCCCCGCACATGCCGGTGCACCTGGGCTCGATGGGCGAAAGCATCCGCACCGTCATCGTCGAGCGGGCGGGAAGGATGCGCGCGGGCGACGTCTACGCCCTGAACGCGCCCTACAACGGCGGCACCCACTTGCCCGACATCACCGTGATCACGCCGGTGTTCGCGCCGGAGACCGACACGATCATGTTTTTCGTCGGCTCGCGCGGGCACCACGCCGATATCGGCGGCAAGACCCCGGGATCCATGCCGCCGGACAGCGCGACGGTCGACGAGGAGGGGATCCTCATCGACAACGTCACCCTGGTCGACGGCGGCCGCTTTTGCGAGGCGGAGATGCGCGCGCTTCTGGCCGGCGGTCGCTGGCCGGCGCGCAACCCGGAGCAGAACATCGCCGACCTGCGCGCCCAGATCGCCGCCAACGAAACCGGCGTGCGCGAGTTGCGCAAGATGGTCGACCACTTCGGCCTTGAGGTCGTGCAGGCCTACATGGGCCATGTCCAGGATAACGCCGAGGAGCAGGTTCGCCGCGTCATCGACGTGCTCGGCGACGGCGACTTCGTCTACGCCATGGATGACGGCGCCGAAATCCGCGTCTCCATCCGGATCGACCGTGCTGGTCGCAAGGCGCACATCGATTTCACCGGCACCTCGGCGCAGCGGGCGAACAATTTCAACGCCCCGTCGGCGGTCGCCAAGGCCGCGGTCCTCTATGTCTTCCGCACGCTGGTCGACGACGACATCCCGCTGAACGCGGGCTGCCTCAAGCCGCTCGACATCGTCCTGCCGGAAGGCTCGCTGTTGAACCCGCGCTACCCGGCGGCGGTTGTCGCCGGCAACGTCGAGACCTCGCAGTGCGTCACCGACGCCCTCTACGGCGCGCTTGGCGCCATGGCCGCGTCGCAGGGCACGATGAACAATTTCACCTTCGGCAACGACCGCCACCAGTACTACGAAACGATCTGCGGCGGCTCCGGCGCCGGGCCCGGCTTCGCCGGCACCGACGCCGTCCATACCCACATGACCAACTCGCGGCTCACCGATCCGGAGGTTCTGGAATGGCGCTTTCCGGTGCAGGTGGCCGACTTCGCCATCCGCCGCGGTTCGGGCGGCTCCGGGCGCTGGCGCGGCGGCGACGGCGTCGTCCGCAAGATCGCCTTCCGCGAGGCGATGACCGCGGCGATCCTCTCCGGCCACCGGCGGGTCGCGCCGTTCGGGATGGCGGGTGGGCGGTCCGGCGCCTGCGGCCGTAACGCCGTCGTGCGCGCCGACGGCCGCGAGGAACAACTCGCCGCGACCGACGCGACGGCGATGGCGGCGGGCGACGTGTTCGTCATCGAGACGCCGGGTGGCGGCGGCTACGGCGGGGCGGAGACCTAGCGCGGCTCTGCCGTCATCGGAAGAAACAACCCCATATGGGTTAATTTTGCAGCGCGGCTGTGCTAGTGTACCGCCCGACACCTACGCTTTTCGGGTATCGGGGGAACGTTGGCCGGCCGTCTCAGGCTTGCGATCAAGGCCGCAGCCGTCGCATTCGCGTGCGCGTTTGCGACCGACGCAACGGCGCAGACGCTGAGGGAGGCCCTGCAGGGTCTGGTCGAGACGCATCCGGCCATCGCCAGCGGCCGTGAGGCGGTCGACGCGGCGACGAGCGGGCGGGATCGCGCCAACGCGAACTATCTGCCCAGGCTCGACGTCACCACCGCGTTCGGCCCGCAGTACATCGACAGCCCTCTGACGAGCAGCGCCGGCGGCGGCGAGTGGGTCGCCGTCGCCCAGATCGCCGGTGTCGAGGTGTCGCAGGTCCTGTTCGACGGCTTTGCCACGCCGGCCCGGGTGGCGGCGGCGGGACTGCAGACCGAGTCGGCGCGTTTCGGCCTGGCGGCGACCCGCCAGCAGGTGCTGCTGGACGGCATCGGCGCCTATCTCGACGTGGTCCGTCATCGCCGGCTGGTCGAACTGGCGCGCGCGAGCGAGCGTACGATCAAGAGCCAGCTTCGTCTCGAGGACGAGCGCGTCCGCCGCGGCGCCGGGATCGCGGTCGATGTCCTGCAGGCCAAATCCCGGCTGCAGGTGGCGAAGGAGCAGCGGATCGGCTTCGAGGGCGCGCTTCGCCTGGCCATCAGCCACTACCTCCAGGTGTTCGCCCAGCCGCCCGAGATCGACGCCATGGCCATGCCGCCGCCGCCGGTGCATCTCATTCCCGACGACCTGCACGGCGCCATTGTTCTTGCGCAGGCGGAGAACCCGGCCGTGAACGCCAGTCTGGCGCAGATCGCGGAAGCGGCGGAAGGCCGGAGGATCGCCAGGGGCGACTACTATCCCACCTTCGACCTCGTCGCCGGCGCCAACTACGAAAAGGATACGGATCTCGTCGAAGGCGTCCGCACCGACCTGTCGCTGCTCCTGCGCGCGACCTGGAACCTGTTCGACGGCTTTGCGACGGACGCGGCGGCGGCGGAGGCGGCGGCCGTCTATCGCGGCCGGCGCGACGACCACGAGGCGCTAGAGCGGCGGGTCGGCGACGCCGTCCGCGCCGCGTGGCACACGCTGAACACCGCGAGAGAGCGCGAAGAGCTGCTTGAAAACGGCGTCGCCATCGCCGAGCAGGTCTTTGCGATGCGACGGAAGCTGCGCGCGGCCGGCCGAGAAACCGCCATCAACGTGCTCGACGCCGAGGACGAGTTGACCAGGGCGCGGATCGCGCTGACGGCGGCGCAGGCCGAGGCGCAGCTTTCGGTCTATCGCCTTATCGCCGCCATCGGCCGGCTCGGCCCGCGCGAACTCGCCCTTGCCGTCGGTCGGTGAAGACAGCGCGCCTAATCGGTCTTGGCGTCGTGCGCGCGATGCCTGAGCGAGACCGAGTTGATGCAATAGCGCTGGCCGGTGGGTTGCGGGCCGTCCGGAAAGACATGACCGAGATGGGCGCCGCAGCGGCTGCACATCACCTCGGTGCGGACCATGCCGAACGAGCGGTCGGCTTCGGCGGCAATCCGTTCTGCTTCGATCGGTTCGTAGAAGCTGGGCCAGCCGCTGCCGGAGTCGAACTTGGTCTCCGAAGCGAACAGCTCCTCGCCGCAGCACGCGCAAAGATAGACGCCCGGCTCCTTCGTGTTCCAGTAGGCGCCGGTAAAGGCCCGCTCGGTCCCCTTCTGCCGGCAAACCGCATACTGCTCGGGCGTCAGCTCCCGACGCCACTCCTCTTCCGTCTTCGTCATCTTCTCCGCCATCTGTCTCGCCTCGTTGCCGCCATCGAAGGGCATGTCCGGATTGCTTTGTTGAATTGAGAGGTGCGCGCTCTTTCCTAAGTGTCAAGGAAGCGGCTTCGCCGGGCATCCCGCTCCGCGCGCGGCCTCGACCTGGATCCAGACAGGAAAGGAGAGGGTGGCATGGGATTCGATTTCTCGACTCTGCACGATCCGGCCTTGCCGCAAGTCGTCATGCCGGAATGCCCGGCTGCGCAAAAGCTGAGGGGCCAGAAGGCCCTCGTCACCGGCGGCAGTTCCGGCATCGGCAAGGGCGTCGCTCTCGGCCTCGCCGAGGCGGGCGCCGACGTCGTCGTCAACTACCACTCCGGCGCCGAGGAAGGCGAGGCGGTGGCGGAAGCCATTCGCCGCAGCGGCGTCCGTGCCTACGCACACGGCTGCGACGTCTCGGAGGAAGACCAGGTCGAGGCGCTGTTCGCCCGGATGCAGGAGGAGTTCGGCAGGATCGACATCCTCGTCGCCAACGCCGGCATGCAGAAGGACGCGCCCTTCGACGAGATGACGCTGGCGCAGTGGAACGCGGTCATCAAGGTCAATCTCACCGGTCAGTTCCTCTGCGCCCGCGCCGCCGTCCGCGCCTTCAAGAAACGTGGCGTCGTTCCGGGCGTTTCGAGCTCCGCCGGCAAGATCATCTGCATGAGCTCGGTCCACGACGTCATCCCGTGGGCCGGCCACGTCAACTACGCAGCGAGCAAGGGCGGCATTTCGCTGATGATGAAGAGCATTGCCCAGGAGGTCGCGCCGTACCGGATCCGGGTCAATGCAATCTGCCCCGGCGCGATCCGCACGCCGATCAACGAGGAGGCATGGCGGACGCCGGAGGCCTATGGCGAGCTGATGAAGCTCGTCCCCTATAAGCGGATCGGCGAGGCCGAGGACATTGCTCGCGCCGCCGTCTGGCTGGCCTCCGACGATGCCGATTACGTCACCGGGCTCAGCCTGTATGTCGATGGCGGCATGACCCTGTACCCCGGCTTCGAGACCGGCGGCTGAGGAGGAGGCTACCCGGGGGCCGGGCCGTCGCGCCCGGCGTCGTGGGCGCGGCGTTCTTCCGCCGTCCAGGCCGAAAAGGGGCGTTCGCTCAGGGCGGCGTTGAAGTATCGGGGTTGCGCGGAAACCTCCGCTCCGACCCAGGGTGGCCGATCGAACGCCTGGTCCTCGCTGTCGAGTTCCAGTTCGGCGACGACCAGGCCTTCGTTCTCACCGGCGAAGACGTCGATGACCCACAGCAGCCCGTTCACGTCCGCCTCGTAGCGCGTCTTCTCGATCAGCGGCCGGCGGCAGCAGGTGTCGAGCAGGACGTTGGCGTCGTCGGGCGGCACGGCGTACTCGAACTCCAGGCGCGAAATGCCGGTGCCGTCGCTCTTGATCGTCAGGAAAGCGCTTTCGCCCATTGTCCGGACGCGGACGACAGCGCCCGCGCCGCGGCACAGGTACCCCTGGCGGATGGCGATCGGCTTGGCTCCGGCCCGCCACCCCTCGCCGATGACCAGGAACTTCCGTTCGATCTCCGTGCCCAAGCTGCCTCCCTTCAGTCGCCAGCGCCGGCGGACTCCCTGCCGCCGTCGCTGCCAGCTTCGGCATCGTCCTCAACCGGATTGTCCTCGAGCGGCGCGTCCGGATCGGCGATCGCCTCGGCCGCCCCCACCGCCCTGACCTCGCCGAGGCGCGATCCGGGGAAGGCCGCGAGCACCGCCTGGACCAGCGGCTCGGCCTCGACGCGGCGGCGGCGATCGGCGTCCTGCTTTTGGCGCTGTTCGAGGATGGTCGGTTCGCCCTCCTCGCGGGAGACGGCGACGAGCCATGACCGCCCGGTCTGTCGGGTGAGAAACTCGCGCAAGCGGCGGACGAGATCCGCGGGCGCGGCGCCCGCGGGGCGGATTTCAATGCGACCGGGTTCAAAGCGGACGAGATGGACGTCTGCGATGAGCTGCCCGTAGAGGATGGCCTCGCGTTCCTCACGCGCCAGCGCGACGACGGCGGCGAAGTTCGTTGGCGCCGCTCCGGCCGAAGGCGCGGCCGCTCCTCCGTCGTCCGGGTCGCGCTCGGTCGCCGGCGCCAGGTTCGGCACGGCGGCGACCGGCGCGACCGCCATCGCCGAGGTACCCTGCGCCGGCGGCGACGCCGAGCGCGCCGACGGCGCCCGGGTTGTCGACGCCTGGCCTTCTCGCGCGCCGCTCCCGGCCGGACCCGGCGCGACCGCTCGGTCCGCCTGGCCGCCGAGGTCCGTCCGCGATCCGCTCGAGCCGGCGGATCGGTCCTGCGCCTGGCGCAGCGCCTCTGCCGGCGTCGGCAGACGGGCTGCGTAGGCGATCCGGATCAGAACCATCTCCGCGGCTTGCACCGGCGACGGGGCGGCGCGGGTCTCGCCCAGTCCCTTCAACAGCATCTGCCACAGCCGTGAAGCCTCGCCCATGGCCAGCCGCTCGGCCATGGACCGGCCGCGGACCCGCTCGGCCTCGGGCACGCCGGCCGCGTCGACGCAATTCGGCACGACCTTGATCCGCGTCAGCCAGTGGGTCAGATCGAGGAGGTCCGTCAGGATCTCGACCGGATCGGCGCCGGCGCGATACTGGGCAGCGAGAAGATCGAGCGCGGCGGCGGCGTCGCCACGAATGGCGGCGTCGAGAAGGTCGAATGTGACCGAACGGTCGGCGAGGCCGAGCATGCGGCGGACGTCGTCCTCTTCGACGGTGCCCTCGCCATGGGCAATTGCCTGATCGAGCAGCGACAGGCCGTCGCGGACGCTGCCGTCGGCGGCTCGCGCGATCAGATGCAGCGCCGTCGCCGAGGCGTCGGCGCCCTCGCGCCTGGCAATGTCGCCGAGGTGCGCGACGAGGAGGTCGGCATCGATCCGGCGCAGGTCGAAGCGCTGACAGCGCGAGAGCACCGTGACCGGAACCTTGCGGATTTCGGTGGTCGCGAAGACGAAGCGGACATGCTCGGGCGGCTCCTCCAGGGTTTTCAGCAGCGCGTTGAAGGCGTTGCGCGAGAGCATGTGGACTTCGTCGATGATGTAGATCTTGTAGCGCGCCGAGGTCGGGCGGTAGCGGGTGCCGTCGAGGAGCTCGCGAATCTCGTCGACGCCCGTTCGGCTGGCCGCGTCCATTTCGATCACGTCCATGTGCCGGTCGGCGGTGATCGCGACGCAATGGGCGCACTGGCCGCAGGGAGCCGCGGTGGGTCCGCCCGTGCCGTCCGCTCCGACGCAGTTGAGCGCGCGGGCAACGATGCGCGCCGTCGTCGTCTTGCCGATCCCGCGCACGCCTGACAGCATGAAGGCGTGGGCCAGCCGACCCGAGGCGAGCGCATTGGTCAGGGTCCGGACCATCGCCTCCTGGCCGATCAGCTCGGCAAAAGTGGTGGGGCGGTACTTCCGGGCGAGGACCCTGTAACCGTCCGCTCCCGTGCCGGCCGCAAGCAAAGCCGAAGCGCCCGGCGCGACCGGGTCGGCGGCGGCCGGTTCCGTTGCCCGCGGGCTGTCGTTCAGCACATCGCTCGGCGTCAAGTCGTGTCCTACGCGTCCGCTGTCTGGGCTCGGCGCCGCTTCGCGTTGGTCGCAACAGACATGCTGGGAGACTGGACGAACGACCCGGGCCGAAACTCGTTACGGCTGCTTCCTTCCGGATCTGACCGGGTTGGCGAGGGGCCCGTCCGCCGCCAGCCTCCCAGCACAACTATATCAGCCGCCCGCCGGGGGCAGGCAAGGCCTTTGCCGAGGCGGAGAGTTCCGCGCGGTCTAAGGGCGATCGCGGCCGGTACCTTCGAACCATCGAAGCGCGCTGGATCGCTGCGGCGACATGCCTCAAGTTCAGGTAGCCTGCGGCCATTGCGATGAGGATGATGCTGTGTCACGCTCGAACGTCATGAAACCCCTGTTCTACACTGGCGCGCCGCTCGACCGCGACGAGGCGTTGCGCCGTGATGACGGTTGGCAGCGCGACCGGCTGGCCGATGCGAACAGCCGCATCTTCCCCGTCTGGCGCGAACACAACCTCATCGCCGCCGGCGACACGCCTGCGGCGATGGCGTTGCCGCCTGATGGCGTCCTGCTCGAGCGCGCAGACGTCGTCGTCTTCCTCGGCCTTGACGAAGAGGGACGCGCCTGCTTCGCGGTCGATATCTCCGCGCTCGATGAGCCGGCTCTTCCCAATCTGGCGGGCGCGGCCCGCTTCACCACCCTGCGCCGTGTCGGTGCGCTCATGGACCGCGGCGAGGGCGCCATCCTGGCGACGGCGCGCGCACTGGTCCTTTGGCACAGGCGCCACCGCTTCTGCAGTGTCTGCGGCGCGCGTGCCGAAAGCCGGGACGCCGGCCATGTCCGTGCCTGCGTCAGGCCCGAGTGCGGGGCCCTGCACTTTCCGCGCTCGGACCCGGCCGTCATCATGCTGGTGACGCAGCGCGACGGTTGCAGCGACCGCTGTCTGTTGGGCCGCCAGGCCAAGTGGCCGAAGGGGATGATGTCGACCTTGGCGGGCTTCGTCGAGCCGGGCGAGACGCTGGAGGAGGCGGTGGCGCGCGAGGTCGAGGAGGAAACTGGCATCCGGATTGCTAGGCCTCGGTACAGAGGGTCGCAGCCATGGCCGTTCCCGGCCTCTTTGATGCTTGGTTTCCGTGCAGAAGCGGCCGCCGGCGTCGAGCTTCGGGTGAACGCTGCGGAACTGGAGGATGCCCGCTGGTTCAGCCGTAGCGAAATCCGGGACCGTCGCTCCATCGGCCTCACCCTGCCGGGCCGGGACTCGATCGCTCGGCGGCTGATCGAGGATTGGTTGGACGAAGACGAGGGGGAAGGAAAGGCGCAGAGCGAGGAGGCGCAACCGTGTCCGGCTTGGTGATGATCAGAGACGCGAAGATCGGCGACGCCGACGGCATGGCCACGGTCTATGTGGATGCGTGGCGGACGACCTATCCCGGGATGATCCCGGACAAGGTTCTGGTCCGGATGTCGAAGCGCGACCAGGCAATGCAGTGGGCGCACGCGATCGCGGCGCGTCCACGCGCTGACGCGATCGTTGTTGCCGAACTGGACCGGCACGGGATCATCGGCTTCGGGAGCTGCGGCCCGGCGCGGCGGACGATCCTGCCGCAGGCGGCGGAGATCTACACACTGTACGTCCGGCCCGGCTTCCAGGACCGGGGGCTTGGCCGCCAGCTCCTCCACCGCCTGTTCGAGCGGTTGACCGAAAATGAGCTTCCATCGGCCGTCGTCTGGGTCCTGAGCGCCAACCCGGCCCGCTTCTTCTACGAGGCGATGGGCGGCCGGCGCGTCGCCGAACGGAAGGAACGCCTGTGGGGTTGCGATCTGCCGCAGACCGCTTACGCTTGGGCCGATGTGCGCACCGCGCGCGTTCCCAAGCGGAGCGCTCGCGAGCAGTAACGCGCCGGCCTCTCAGGCGATGGGGGCGGGACGCGCACCGCTTCGCTAACCAAATGGTAATTTGCCTGCGCTTGTTGCGCGTGCGATGGACTTCGTCGCGGCGCTCGGTTCCGCTATGATCGGCTGCGCCCGAAACTCGGGGGGCCCTGAACGGATCGCAGCACTTGGGACGAGCTTTTATCGCGGCGGGCGAAACCGCTCGTTAACCGTCGCCGCGCATCTTGATGGCACGGATTTTGGAAAGTCGAGCCCGATCTCGTCGATGGACAGCGTCGAACCTCCTCAGACAGCGGCCACGCAGTCGAACGCTACGCCCAGGAGAGCGCGGTGGCGGCCACGGGGGCGGCCACGGGGGCGGCGAGGCCAGCCTCGGGGTCCGCTTTCGCGCGTTTTGGCCTGGGCTCCGGTGCTTGCCCTGACGGGCGCCGCGGCAGCTCGGATTTTCAACCTGCAGTTCTGGCCGGTCGAACTCCTCTGGCATTTCACCGAGACGTTCTTCTTCCTGAGCCTGGTCCTGACCGTTGTTCTTCTTGCGTTCAGCTTCTATGCCCCGGCCGCGGCAGCGGCGGCGCTGACGGTGTTCTTCGGCTTGGCGGCGGGCAATGTACCGGGAGGGACCGCGCCGCATGCCCATTCGGTGCTTCCCACGGCGCAGGCCTACGCCGGTGAGGCGCAGGGGCCGGCCGAGGCCGGATTTCGCCTGGTGACGCATAATCTCTACGTCCACAACAACCGCCGCGACGATCTGGCGGCGTGGCTGCGTCGCCAGGACGCCGACGTCATCGTCATGCAGGAGGTCGACATGGAGATGGCGGCGGTCATGCAGGCCGCCGTCGACCGCTACCCGCACCAGTTCTTCGGCTGGCCGAGGAACTGGGTCGAGCGCCCGGAACAGCGCCACTTGCTCAACGGATTGGCGATCCTGTCGCGCTTCCCGCTCAAAGACGGCTTCGTCTTTCGCCAGACGCGGTGGAACGCGCCGGTCGCAATTGCTCGACTGACGCTGCCGGAGGGAACCGAGGTCCGGCTCGTCGTGGTCCACACGATGAATCCGACCCGCCGCTCCGGACTGCGCGCCCGCAACGCGCTCATGGGCGCACTCGCCGACGAAGTGAAGGATTACGACGGCCCGCTCGTCGTCGCCGGCGACTTCAACGCGACGCCGTACACGCCGGCTTTCGCTCGTTTCCTGAAAGCTGCGGATCTGGCCACCAACCGCGGCTATCCCGGCACCTACCCGCAGTTCGCCGGAGCCTTCGGCCTGCCGATCGACCATGTCCTGGCGCGCGGCGTGCGCATCGTCGATATCGAGGCCCTCGACGCGTTCGGTTCCGACCACCGCCCGCTCCGCGCGGACCTGATCGTCCCCGTCGCCAAAAGCGCAGGCGGATAGGTTCCGTCGTCGCCGCGGCCATGCCCGCGCCGGCGGCGGGCCGCTACTCGGCCGCGGCGCGTTGCGGCAGGGGCCTGTTGGCGGCGTCGACGTAGACATTGCGCGGGCGCCACGTCCGTGCCGCTTCAGCCGGGACGCCGACATAGGCGGCGATGATGACAATGTCGCCGGTGCCGGCCAAATGCGCAGCCGCGCCGTTGATGCAGATGCAGCCACTGCCTGGATCGCCCTCGATAATGTAGGTCTCGAAGCGGGCGCCCGTGCTGACGTTGTAGACTTGCACCTGCTGGTAGGCGAGAAGCCCCGCCAGATCCATGAGCCGACGGTCGATCGTGATGCTGCCCTCGTAGTGGAGGTTGGCGTCGGTCACCGTCGCCCGGTGGATCTTCGCCTGCAGCATCGGGACCTGGATCCCCGAGCCGGCCCGCTCCTTCGCTTCTTCCATGATCTCGCCACCGCTCCCCTTCATTCAACACGTTACGCTGAGGGTCGCCCGCTTCAGCCGCGACCCTCTACTTCGGACAGTCGCCGAGACGCTTCGCGCTCAGGAACTCGCGGTTCCCGGTCTTGGCAAGGACGCCATCGTTCTCGACGGAAACCTCGTAGGCGCTGGCGCTTTTGATCACCGCCACGCTGCGCGACGTCCCTTTGCCGACGTTCGGCAGGTCGCACCGGGCGACCGTCTCGAAGCGGTCTGCTGCGACCTTTCGCGTCGTCATCTTGCAGCCGGCGCGCTCGGACGCCGCGTGCTGTCTCTTCCATTCGCTCACCGGATCGACGCACACCTGCCGCTCGATAAGCGTCGGCTCGCTGCTGCCCGCGTGCAGCGTCCGGCTGAACTGCCACAGGCCGGGGGTAAGGGTAGGCCAGTCGACATCGGCCGCCAACGCCGTCGATGCGCTGGCAAGGCCGACCATCACCGTCACGACCGTCCTGCTGCAGATCTGCCGCGCGGAACGAACGAGGGCTGGCTTTGCGGCCAATTCAGCCTCCATGCTTGTCCGGCGAGAGGTTATGCCGCAAAAGGCCGGGATTGTTAATGGCCAACCAGATGTGGCGCAGCTTCGGGACAGAGGGATCGGGCATGGCATACGACATTACGGAGCTGGCGACCATGGCACTGGCGCTTCTGGTCGCCGGGATCGGCGCCGGCCTGCTCGCCGGGATGCTTGGGGTCGGCGGCGGCATCGTTGTCGTCCCGGTCCTGTACCATTTGTTCAATATGCTCGGCATCCCCGAAGACGTGCGGATGCACGTTGCCGTCGGAACCTCGCTCGCGACCATCATTCCCACATCCATCATCTCGGCGCGGGCGCATGCGCTGCACGGTGCGGTGGACACCGTCCTGCTCCGCGCGCTCGGACCGGCCGTGTTTGTCGGCACGCTCATCGGCGCCGGCGTCGCCGGGCTGCTTCGAGGCGATGTCCTCAGCGCCATCTTCGCGGTCATCGCGCTGGCGGTCGCAGCCAACATGGCCTTCGGGATGGAAGGCGTCGCGCTGCGCGACGGTCTGCCCGAAGGGTGGCGCAAGCTCACCATCGGCGGGTTGATAGGCGGCATCTCGGCGATGATGGGGATCGGCGGCGGCTCCCTGACGGTGCCGGTGCTCAGCGCCTGCCGATACCCGATCCGCACGGCGGTTGGCACCGCCGCGGCTGTCGGGCTGATCATCGCGGTGCCCGGCGCGATCGGCTTCATCGCCACCGGCTGGAACGTGGCGGGTCTGCCGCCCGGATCCCTCGGCTATGTCAATCTGATCGGCTTCGCTCTGGTCGTGCCGACGACCATGCTGGCTGCGCCTTGGGGAGCGCGGCTCGCCCATGCCGTCCGGCCGCAACTCCTGCGCCGGGCGTTCGCGGCGTTCCTCTGCCTCACCGCGCTCAGGATGATCTACGGCCTGCTGACGTAGCCAAGGACGCAGCTAGCTCTCGGCGTCCAGCTCCTGTTCGAGAGCGCTTTCGATGCGGCGATCCGGCACGATCCAGACGATCGCGACGACGACGTAGATGACGCACGCCAACCAGGGGAGGACGAACGCGGCCAGCACCGCCGCGGTGTAGAACACCGGGGAAAACCGGCCCTTCCAGTCTGCATGGCCACCCGCACCGGTGCATCGGCCGGGCTTTGTCGCAACACACGCGATTGGAGAATCGCATAGGCGATTGCCGCCATGAACAGCACGACGCCGTACAAGGCCACCGGCAGGGGCGCCACTCCGTTCTCGCCCAGCCACGCGGTGGCGAACGGGATCAGCGAAAGCCAGAACAGCAGATGCAGGTTCGCCCACAGCAGCCGACCGTCGACGCGCTTGCAGGCATGCATGAGATGGTGGTGGTTGTTCCAGTAGATGCCGACATACAGGAAGCTGAGGACATAGCTCAGAAAAACAGGCAGGACGGGCTTCAACGCCGCCAGGCTCACCTCATGCGGCACCTTCAGCTCGAGCACCATGATGGTGATAATGATCGCGAGCACGCCGTCGCTGAAACCTGCGATCCGTCCCGTTGTCATGACTTGAACCCGGCTCGTCGCGGGCGGCCTGAGCTTGGCAGTTCCTTCGAGTTCATTCGTCGTCCAAGCGCTCGAGGCGGTAGGGGTGCTGCGGGTAGACGCCGAGGATGCGGACCTCGCGGGAGAAAAAGTCGAGCTCTTCGAGGGCGAGGCTGACGTTGTGGTGCTCGGGATGGCCCTCGACCTCGGCGTAGAACTGGGCTGCGTTGAAGCGGCCGCCGACGAGGTAGCTCTCCAGCTTGGTCATGTTCACGCTGTTGGTGGCGAAGCCGCCCAGGGCCTTGTACAGCGCCGCCGGCACGTTGCGGATGCGGAAGACGAAGCTGGTCATGGTCGGTCCCGACTTCGGATGGGGCAGCACCGGTTCGCGCGCCATGATCAGAAAGCGGGTCGTGTTGTGCTCGGCATCCTCGATGTTGGCGCGCAGGCTGACCAGGCCGTAGATGTCGCCGGCGAGCTCGGAGGCGATGACGGCCTGGCTGCGGTCGCCGCTGGCGGCGATCTCTGAAGCCGCGCCGGCGGTGTCGACCCGGACCACGGCTTCCAGGCCGAGTTCGCCGATCAGCCGGCGGCACTGGTTCAGCGCGTGAATGTGGCTGTGGATGTGAGTGAGGTCGGCGATGCGGGCGCCGCCGACGGCGAGCAGGTGGTGATTGATGCGCTGATAGTGCTCGCCGATGATGTGCAGGCCGGAGTTCGGCAGAAGGTGGTGAATGTCGGCGACCCGGCCGGCGACCGAGTTCTCGATCGGGATCATGGCCAGGCCGGCGCGGCCGTCGCGAACGGCGGCGAAGGCGTCCTCGAACGAGCGGCAGGGCAGCGTCCTCAGTTCCGGGCGCGACGTGCGACAGGCGAGATCCGAATAGGCGCCGGGGGCGCCCTGAAAGGCGATGATCCGACCGGCGTCGACGGCATTGGCCGGCGCGGCCGCGGTTGTTTCACCGCCCATTCCCGCTTCATCCCCCTCCCGGCGCGGCCAGGATGGCGCGGGCGCGTTCGAGGTCTTCGGGGGTGTCGACGCCGAACGGAACGGCGTTCACCACTCTGGCGTCGATCCGCATGCCATTTTCCAGTGCGCGCAGTTGCTCGAGGCGTTCGCGCTGCTCCATCGAGCCCGGCGGCAGGGCGACGAAGCGGGCGAGCGCCGCGCGCCGGTAGGCGTAGATGCCGATGTGATGGAAACAGGGGCCTTCGCCCCATGGGATCGGTGCGCGACTGAAGTATAGGGCGCGGCCCGTGTCGCCGCCGCCGGCGCGGGCGAGCGCCACCTTGACCACGTTCGGGTCTTCGCGTTCGTGCGTCGATGCGATGGGCGCAACCAGGGTTGCGATATCGACAGCGGGATCGGCGAGCGGCTGGAGCACGGCGCGCACGACCGCCGGATCGATCGTCGGCAGGTCGCCCTGAAGGTTGATGACCGAATCGCAATCGCCGCCGGGATCGGCCTGCGCCAGCGCCTCGAAGATCCGGTCGGAGCCGGACGGGTGTTCGGGCCGGGTCAGGACCGCCCGGCCGCCGGCGGCGCTGACGGCGGCGGCGATTTCGACCTCGGCGCAGGCGACCACCACCGGGCCGATGGCGGCCTCGGTTGCCCGGCGCCAGACGTGGACGATCATGGCCTCGCCGGCGATGTCTGCCAGCGGCTTGCCCGGCAGCCGGGTCGAGGCCATCCGCGCCGGGATCATGACGATGGAACGAGCGGTACCGGACATGATTGCGGCACATAGCATAAGCTGTGTGCGATGCAACAGATTTGACCAGCCGGGAATTGCGCTCCCGGTCGGCTTGGCGCTACATTCGCGCCGGGCCGCTTGGTTGGGGATGGTGGTCGTCGGACACGGGACATAAGAAAAATGCACTTCTCCTTGCTGGAAAAATTCGGCGCGGCCGCTCTCATTTGTGCGTGGCTGCTCTTTGGCGTGAACTTTCTCGGCAATATGCTCGTCCACGTCGAAGAGCACGTTTCGCAGTTGCCGGGCGCGGAGGCGTCCGGGGGCGCGGCGACGGCGTCTGCCGAGCCCGCGAAACCGGAAGCCGATTTTGCCACCCTGCTCGCTTCGGCGGACCCGGCCGCCGGGGAGAAGTTGTTCGGCAAGTGCAAGGCCTGTCACGCCATCGATCCCGCCGGCGGCAACAAGGTCGGGCCGAACCTGCACAATGTCGTCGGACGGCCGGTCGGCACCCATGAGGGATTCGCCTACTCCGATACGCTGAAGAACAAGGGCGGCGAGTGGACCTACGATCACCTCAACCACTTCCTCGAGAGCCCGAAGGCGTACGCGCCGGGGACCAAGATGAGCTTCGCCGGGCTGAGCAGTGCGAAGGATCGGGCCGAGGTGATCGCCTATCTGCGCGCCAACACCGAATCGCCGCCGCCGCTTCCCGAACCGACCGCGAAAGCCGAAGAGCCCGCGCCTGCTGAGGGGAAGGCGTCGTCTGCCGAAGAAAAAGGCGCAGGCGAGCCGGCATCCGGCGAGCAGGCCGGTGCGGCTGCGACGGCTGGAGCGGCGGGTGCTGCCGGGGCGGCTGTTACGGGCGCCGACGTCGACAAGATGGTCGCGGCCGCCGACCCTGCCGAAGGCGAGAAGGTGTTCCGCAAGTGCCAGGCCTGCCACAACGCCGACAAGGGCGGCCCCAACAAGGTCGGACCGCATCTCTATGATGTCGTCGGAAGGCCGAAGGCGTCCGTCGCCGACTTCAACTATTCGCCGGCGCTCAAAGGGCTGTCCGGCGAGTGGACCGACGAGGCACTTTTTCAGTATCTTGAAAACCCGAAATCGTTTGCGCCGGGGACCAAGATGACCTTCGCCGGTCTGAGCAAGCCGGAGGACCGCGCCGCGGTGATCTCCTATCTGCGCGCACACAGCGATAATCCGCCGCCGCTGCAGCAATGAATATGGACGAAGCCTTCGCCGTTGCCGCCGTCGCTGCCGAGCGCATGGCGGATGCGGTGCGGCCGATCGTGCTCAGCTACTTCCGCGGCACGATTCCGACCGACGTGAAGGCTGACCGAACGCCGGTGACCGCGGCCGATCGCGAGGCCGAAGCGCGCATGCGCGAAATCATCGAGGAGGCGTTTCCGTCGCATGGCATTCTCGGCGAGGAGCACGGCAGCATCCGCCTCGATGCCGAGTGCGTCTGGGTTCTCGATCCGATCGACGGAACCAAGTCGTTTATAACCGGCAAGCCGCTGTTCGGCACCCTGATCGCCTTGGTTCATCGCGGCCGGCCTGTTGTCGGCGTCATCGACATGCCGGCGCTGGCCGAGCGCTGGGTCGGGATCGAGGGCCGGACCACCACCATCAACGGCCGCGCGACATCGGTCCGTCCCTGCCCGAGCCTCGATGGCGGATGGCTGTACGCGACCACCCCGGAGATGTTCATGGGCGCCGACGCGGCCTCGTTCGAACGTCTACGGCTGAAGTGCCGCGGCGCAATCTACGGGGCCGACTGTTACGCCTACGGCCTGCTCGCCAATGGCACGGTCGACCTGGTTTGCGAAGCCTCCACCCAGCCGTACGACTACTGCGCTCTCGTGCCCGTGGTTCGCGGCGCCGGGGGCGTCATCAGCGACTGGCGCGGCGAGCCCTTGGGCCTCGAGTCGGACGGGCGGGTGCTTGCCTGCGGCGACGCCGCCGCCCATGCCGCCGCCCTTTCCGCGCTGGCCGCTTGACCGCATCTCTTTCCGCCGACAGAGGCACTCGCCGCGCGCTTATGACGGAGGCCGCCGGCAACGCTGCAAGCGGATCGATGGCCGCGGCGCTGCGGGCACTGCCGTTCGCCTTGGCGCTGGTGCTGAGCGTCATCGTCTGCGCCGGGGCGGCCGAGCCGGAGACCGGCGGCGCGCCCGCGGGCGGGGATGCGGCGGCGCAGGCCATCCACCGAGCGCACGCCATCGCCATGTTCGGGGAGCCCAAGTACCCGCCGGGCTTCGCCCACTTCGACTACGTCAATCCCGACGCCCCCCGCGGCGGAACCTTGCGCCTCGGCGTAACCGGCACCTTCGACAGCTTCAATCCGTACGTCATCAAGGGTAACCCGGCCGCCGCCGGCGAGGCCGAGACGCTGACCGTTGCCAGCGCCGACGAACCGTTCACCCAGTACGGTCTTATCGCCGACGAGATCGTCTGGCCGGAAGATCGCTCCTGGGTGGAATTCGAGTTGCGACCGGAGGCCCGGTGGCAGGACGGTCAACCGATTACGCCGGAGGACGTCGTCTTCTCCCTCGATATCCTCAAGACCAAGGGCGCTCCCTCCTACCGGTTCTACTATGCCGCGGTGACGAAGGCGGAAAAGGTGGGAGAACGGCGGGTCCGCTTCACCTTCAACCAGGCGGGCAATCGCGAGTTGCCGCTGATTATGGGGCAAATGCCGATCCTGCCGAAACATTACTGGGAAGGTCGCGATTTCGAGCGATCAACCCTCGAGCCGCCGCTTTCCAGCGGTCCCTACCGGATCACTGCGTTCGAGCCGGGACGCTACGTCGTTACCGAACTCGACCCCGCCTACTGGGGCCAGGATCTGCCCGTCAATGTCGGCCAGAACAACTTCGCACAGATTCGCTACGAGTATTTCCGCGACGAAACGGTCGAACGCCAGGCCCTGAAGGGGGGAGCGATCGACCTGCGGCAGGAGAACCAGGCGAAGGCCTGGGCCCTCGACTACAACGTGCCGGCGGTCCGCGACGGTTGGCTCAAGAAGGAGGCGATTCCCAACGAGCGGCCAGCGGGGATGCAGGCGTTCGTCTTCAACACCCGCCGGTCCGTTTTCGCCGATCCGAAGGTGCGCGAGGCGTTGGTTTACGCCTTCGACTTCGAGTGGACGAACCGGGTGCTGTTCTTCGGTCAGTACACTCGGACGGAAAGCTACTTTGCGAACTCCGAACTGGCCTCCGACGGCCTGCCCACCGGCGAGGAAAGGGATCTGCTCGAAAAATTCCGCGGCCGCGTTCCCGAGCGGGTCTTTGGCGCGGACTATCGCGCGCCGACGACCGACGGCAGCGGCTGGCCGCGCGCCAATCTGGAAACTGCGCTGGGGCTCCTCGGCGAAGCCGGCTGGCACGTGCGCGACATGGTGCTCGTCAACGACGCCACGGGCGAGCCGATGCACTTCGAGATCCTGCTGGTCAGCCAGGCCTTCGAGCGGGTGATCCTGCCGTTCGCACGCAATCTCCAGCGCCTGGGCATCGACGTCAGCGTCCGCCTCGTCGACGATTCCCAGTACATCAACCGGATGCGCGACTTCGACTTCGACATGGCGGTCGTTGTCTGGCCCCAGTCGGAGAGCCCGGGGAACGAGCAGCGCTCCTACTGGGGTTCCGAGGCGGCCGACACGCCGGGCTCGAGCAACTACGCCGGAATCAAGGACCCGGTGGTCGATGCGCTGATCGACACGGTCATCTCGTCGCCCGACCGCAAGAGCCTCGTTGCCCGCACCCGGGCGCTCGATCGCGTGCTGCTGTCGGGCTTCTACGTCATTCCGAACTGGTATTCCGGCGTCGATCGCTTCGTATACTGGAACAAGTTTTCCCGGCCGGGAGAGACGCCCAGGCGCGGCACTTCGATAGGGTGGTGGTGGCTGGACGCGGAGAAGGCGGCGCGCCTCGAGGCGCGCCTGGCCTCCGCCGACGCCGGGCAGATCATCGAGAAGGGGGCCGAGGATACCCACGCACCCGGCGGGAGCGAGCGTGGCCCGGGCGCGCTGACCATTGCCGCGATCGCCGGCGGGCTCGCCGCCGTGGGCTATCTCGTGGTGCGCCGGGCGATGCACGGGCGGACGGAGCAATGCCGATGACGGCCTACATCGTCCGCCGACTGCTGCTGATCGTGCCGACCCTGTTTGCGATCATGGTCATCAATTTCGTGATCATCCAGACGGCGCCGGGCGGCCCTGTCGAGCAGATCATCGCCCAGGTCACCGGCCAGGGCGCCGACATCACCCAGCGGGTGACGCGGACCGGCGCCGGCGACACCTTGGGCCCGCAGGCCGGAACGGGGAGAGGCGCCGCGCCGACCGGGCAGTATCGGGGCGCCCAGGGGCTGGATCCGGAGTTCATCGCCAGCCTCGAGAAGCAGTTCGGCTTCGACAAACCGCTGCACGAGCGCTTCCTCAAGATGATGGGCAACTACCTGGTCTTCGATTTTGGCGAAAGCTATTTCCGCAACCGCAGCGTTGTCGACCTCGTCCTCGACAAGATGCCGGTCTCCATTTCGCTCGGGCTGTGGACGACCCTGCTGACCTACCTCATTTCCATCCCGCTCGGCATCGTCAAGGCGGTGCGCGACGGCTCGCGGTTCGATATCTGGAGCAGCGTCGCGGTGGTCGTCGGCAATGCCGTGCCCGCCTTCCTGTTCGCCGTCTTCCTGCTCGTGCTGTTCGCCGGCGGCAGCTACCTCGACTGGTTCCCGCTGCGCGGCCTGACCTCCGACAACTGGTCGCAACTGAGCTGGCCGGCGCGGATCGTCGACTATTTCTGGCACATCGCTCTGCCGGTCATGGCCATGGTCATCGGCGGCTTCGCCACGTTGACGATGCTCACCAAGAACTCGTTCCTCGATCAGATCCACCAGCAGTACGTCATGACCGCGCGCTCGAAGGGCCTGAGCGAGCGCCGCGTGCTCTACGGTCACGTCTTCCGCAACGCCATGCTGATCGTCATCGCCGGCTTTCCCAGCGCGTTCGTCAGCATCCTGTTCACCGGCACGGTTTTCATCGAGATCATCTTCTCGCTCGACGGCTTGGGCCTGCTCGGCTTCGAGGCTGCCTTCAACCGCGACTACCCGCTGATGTTCGGCACGCTCTATTTCTTTTCGCTGGTCGGCCTGGTCCTCAATCTCGTCGGCGACATCATGTACACCATCGTCGATCCGCGGATCGATTTCGAGGCGCGCCGGCAATGACGCCCTCATCGCACAACCGCGCTGGTGCGCCGAACGAGCGCTGGCTCGGCCTCAGAATCACGCCCCTGACCCGGCGGCGGATCGACAATTTCAAGGCCAATCGGCGCGGCCTGTGGTCGCTTTGGATCTTTCTCGCGCTGTTCGGCGTCAGCCTGTTCGCCGAATTCATCGCCAACGACCGGCCGATCCTGGTGGTCTACGACGGCCAGATGTTCATGCCGATCTTCCGCGCCCAGCCGGAGACGACCTTCGGCGGAACCTTGCCGACGGCGGCCGACTTCGGCGACCCCGAGGTGCGCCGGCTGATCGCGGCGAAGGGCTGGATGATCATGCCACCGATCCACTACAGCTACCGCACGGTGGCATGGGATCTGCCCGAACCGGCGCCGTCGCCGCCCGACGCACAGCACTGGCTCGGCACCGACGATCAGGCCCGCGACGTCCTCGCCCGGACCCTCTACGGCTTTCGCATCTCGGTCCTGTTCGGCTTCACCCTGACGGTCATCTCCACGCTCGTCGGCGTGGCTGCCGGCGCCGTCCAGGGCTACTTCGGCGGCTGGGTCGATCTGACCCTGCAACGCTTCATGGAGGTCTGGTCGTCGGTGCCGATCCTCTACGTCCTGATTATTCTGGCCAGTATCATCGAGCCCAACTTCTGGTGGTTGCTCGGCATTCTCCTGTTGTTCCAGTGGATGAGCATCGTCGGCGTCGTTCGCGCCGAGTTCCTCCGCGCGCGCAATCTCGATTACGTCCGCGCCGCCCGGGCCCTGGGCGCATCCGATCCGGTGATCATGGTACGCCACGTCTTGCCCAATGCCATGGTCGCGACGATCACCTTCGTCCCGTTCATCCTTGCGGGGTCGGTGACGGCGCTTACCGGTCTCGACTTTCTGGGCATCGGCCTGCCACCGGGCTCCGCCTCCCTTGGCGAGCTCCTCGCCCAGGGCAAGGCCAACCTCCAGGCGCCGTGGCTGGGTCTGACCGGGTTCTTCGTCATCGCGCTGATGCTCTCGCTTCTGATCTTCGTCGGCGAGGCGGTGCGCGACGCCTTCGACCCGCGCAAGGCCATCGCCGCCTTGCCGGCTGTCCCAGGCCCGGTGTCCTCCGGGCTGTCGGCGCCTTCGCCCGCCAAGGCCGGCGAGTAGCTCGATGGGCCAAGCAGACGACCCGGCTCCGTTGCTCGCGGTCAGCGATCTCTCCGTTTCGTTCGGCAGGGGTGATCATGCGGTCCAGGCGGTGCGGAATGCATCCTTTTCGCTGAACAAGGCAGAGACCCTGGCGATCGTCGGCGAAAGCGGCTCGGGCAAGTCGGTGACCGCACTCAGCATCATGCGCCTGCTGCCGGAGCCTGCGGCATGGCACCCCAGCGGATCCATCCGGTTCGGCGGCGAGGACGTGCTGAGCGCACCGAGGTCGCGCATGCAAGCGCTGCGCGGCGACCGGATGACCATGATATTCCAGGAACCGCTGACGTCGCTCAATCCGCTGCAGCCGATCGAAAAGCAGATCGCCGAGCCGATGATTGTCCACCGGGGGACAAGTCGGGAGGCGGCGCGCGCCCGGGTCGGCGAGTTGCTCGACCTGGTCGGCCTCGGCGAGGCAAGGGATCGCCGGGACGCCTACCCGCACCAGTTCTCCGGCGGCCAGCAGCAGCGGATCATGATCGCCATGGCGTTGGCCAACGAGCCGGACCTGCTCATCGCCGACGAGCCGACGACGGCCCTGGACGTCACGATACAGGCGCAGATCCTCAAGCTCTTGAAAGACCTGCAGGCGCGCCTGCGCATGGCGTTGCTGCTGATAACCCACGACCTGAGCATCGTCCGCGCCGTCGCCGATCGGGTTTGCGTCATGAACGCCGGGCAAATCGTCGAGCACGGCCGGGTCGCCGACGTTTTCGAGAGGCCGCAGCACCCCTACACCCGCCGCCTGCTTGCGGCCGAGCCGTCGGGGCGGCCCGACCTGCCACCGGCGAACGCGCCCGAAATCATGACCGCGCGCGATACCCGCGTCTGGTTTCCCATCAAGCGCGGCGTCCTTCGCCGGACCATCGGTTACGTCAAGGCGGTCGACGGCATCACGTTGACCCTCCGCCGCGGTCACACCATCGGCGTCGTCGGCGAGAGCGGCTCGGGCAAGAGCACGCTCGGTCGCGCGCTGATCCGTCTGGAAAGGAGCGAAGGGTCGCTGGTCTTCGCCGGTCACGATCTGCAGGGCCTGTCCGCCCGGGCCCTGCGGCCCCTGCGGCGGCGAATGCAGATCGTTTTCCAGGACCCCTATGGCAGCCTCAGTCCGCGGCTATCGGTCGGCCAGATCGTCGAGGAAGGTCTGCGCATCCATCGCCTCGGCGGCTCGGCCGAGGAGCGGCGGAACCTCATCGGCCAGGCGCTGGTCGAGGTCGGCCTGGATCCGGCGGTGCAGGACCGCTATCCGCACGAGTTCTCGGGCGGTCAGCGTCAGCGCATCGCCATAGCGCGCGCACTGGTGCTGAAGCCGGATTGCATCGTCCTCGACGAGCCGACGAGCGCGCTCGACGTTTCGGTTCAGGCCCAGATCGTCGAGTTGCTCCGTGCGCTCCAGCGCAGCCACAGCCTCGCCTATCTGTTCATCAGCCACGACCTCCGTGTGGTCCGGGCGCTGGCCCACGACGTGCTGGTCATGCGCGAGGGAAAAGTGGTCGAACACGGAAATGCCGAGGCGATCTTTGCCGCGCCCCAGAACGCCTATACCCGGGCGCTGATGACCGCAGCCTTCGCGCTGCGCCCGGTGGAGGACGGAGCGCCAACCCAGTCGCAAAACATCAATGCGCGGAAGGCGTGAGTGGGTAGAGAGCGGCAACCATAATCACGGTGACGATCAACGACAGCAAGAGCAGGGGCGCTCCAACCTTGACGAAGTCGTTGAACGTGTAGCGGCCGGGCTCAAGCACCAGCGTATTCACCGGCGAAGAGACCGGCGTGGCGAAGGCGCATGAGCATGCGACGGCGACGACAACGGCGAAGGCATGCGTCGAGACGCCGAGGGTCTGCGCGGCGGTGATGGCGACCGGCGCGATGAGGACCGCTGTTGCGGTATTGGATACAAACAGGCCGAGGATCGCGGTGATCGCAAACAGGACGCTCAGCATCGCGTACGTCCCGGCACCGGCGAGCAGGCTTGTAAGACCGGTTGCCATGATCTCCGTCACCCCGGTGTTCTGCAACGCCGTCGCCATCGGCAGCATCCCGGCGATGAGCACCAGCGTCGACCAGCCGACGCTGTTGTAGACCCGCTTGCCGGCGACGCAGCCGGACGCGATCATCGCCAGCGCCGCCATTAGAACCGCGATGACGTTTGGAACGAGACCGAGCGTCATGGAGACGGTCATCGCCAGCACAATGGCAATAGCGAGCGGCGCCCTTTTTCGCGAGGGTGTCACGCTCTTGATTTCCTCGGGCAGGCGCAGGACGACGAACTCGCCGGGGTGCTGTTGAAGATCGCCGATCCGACCCCAGTTGCCGACAACGAGAATCAGGTCGCCGAAGCGTAGCGGCGTGTCGATCAGATTTCCGGCAACCACTTCGCCTTTGTGCTTGATGCCGACGACGGCCAGGCCGCGCCGCGCCCGAAAGCGCGCTTCACGCAGGGTCTTGCCGATCAGCGGCGCCTCCGGGGCGAGCATCACCTCCGCCAGGCCCAGATCCTGACGAGCGGCATCGCGGAGGCGTGCGTCGATGATGGCCTTCTCCAGGTTCTCGGCCTTGGCGAAGGCATCGACAGCCTCCGGCTCGCCAAGGACTGCCACGCGATCCCCGGCGCGCATGACGGTGTCGGCCAACGCTGGCCGCACCTTGAACCTGGATCCCTGCGAGCGGATCGAGGCGACGATCGTTATGCCGTAGACCGAGCGCAACCTTGCTTCCGCCACGGTCCGCCCGGCCAAACCGGCGCCGACGCCGATCCGAAATACCTGGAAGCGGTTGGTGAGCTCATACCTCTTCAGGAGTGCATCGATTGAAACCCCGGCGTCATCGGCCTGCGGCTCCGGGCGATCAAGCTGCCGCCGGCCGATCGTGAGCATGTAAACGATGGCCACCGCGAGAATGGCGACGGCGATCGGCGTCAGCTCGAAAAAGCCGAACGGCGCCAGGTTGCGATCGCTGAGGGCGGCGCTGACGACGAGGTTGGGCGCCGTCGCGATAAGGGTCATCAGGCCGCTGATCAACGCCGCCACGGACAGCGGCATCATCAGTCGCGCCCGGGGGATGCCGGTCTTGGCGACGAGGCCCAGCACGACCGGAATGAACATGGCGACGATTCCGGTCGAACTCATGAAGGCGCCAACAGCGCCGACCACGACCATCAGCAGCGCAATCAGGCGGGTCTCTTTACCGCCGCCGAAGTTGGCAAGTCGAGCGCCGAGAGCCGCAGCGACGCCGGTGGCGACCAGCCCCTCGCCGACGATGAAAAGGCCGCCGATCATGAGCACCGAGGTATCGGCGAACCCCGCGATGGCTTCATTGCTGGTGACGACCCCGCTGACGGCCAGAGCGAGGAGAACGCCCAGCGCAACCGCATCGGGACGGATCCGGTCGCTGGCGAACGCAACGACGGCAGCCGCCAGAATGGCAACTGAGATCCAAGCGTCGGGAGTCATCACGAATCTCGATGGCGCGTCATTGCCGAGTGTCCATGGTCAGTTGGATGCGATGCACCGAATGAACATTGCCGCTGTAGGTAACGGCGGCAGGCTTGACCGCGCGCCGGTAATGAGGCAGACGCTGCATTACACAAAAGAAACAGGCCGTACAAGGTCCGACGTAGGATCCGAGGTGCGGCGATGAGGGTAATCCCAACCTCAAAGCGGGTGCGCCATGCAGACGGTAACACGACTGAAACAAAAGCTTCCCGGCAATGCGCTGACCCCCTTTCACTACTTGCGTTATCTGCGTAGCGACCGGGCAACGCTGAAGCGCGCCGCACCCTGGCTGAAGCCGCTCGGCTACGACAGGATCTACTACTACCACATTCGCAAAACCGCCGGCACCAGCCTAGCCTTTGCCTTCATGAACCTTGGCGGAGGCGATTTTAATGACCGACCCAAGCAGCGCTGGTATGACCAGCATGGTTGGATCGTGCATGGCGACTACGTTTTTGTGACGCACAATCGCTACCTCATCCAGCGTGGGCACTACTTTTTCGCCGACGCCCACATACCCGCTCACGAGCTGCAAATACCCGCGAACACCTTCAGGATCACGATTCTCCGCGACCCTGTCGCGCGGGTGATTTCCCACTACAGGATGGTGCGGCACTGGCGCGAGCACGGTCTGCAGCATCCGGGCAAAGCGAGGGCCGAAAACGATCCCGGCAAGGATTTCTCCGATTTCCTCGACAAGGTCCCGCGCGCCCACCTTCTGCGCCAGCTCTACATGTTTTCGAAGACCTTCAACGTCGACGAGGCGATCGCGGCGGTGTCGAGGCTCAACTACGTCATGTTCACCGAGGCCTTCGGCGAACATCTGAACCGCCTGGGCTCGCTGCTGCAGTTGAACCTGCATTCGTTCTCGGAAAAGGCAGGGTACGGATCGGTCTCGATAACCGAGGACGAGCGGGCGCGACTGCGCGAGATGCTTGCGCCGGAGTACGCGTTGGTCGAGGCTGTCGCTCCGCTTGCCGGCGTCTATCGCGAGCTGCGGTGACGGCGGCGCCGTTGCCGGCGTGCGACCTGGACAGGCCGCGTACGACGCGGCCTTTGGCGCGCGACACCTGGTCATCATTCCGGAAGGAGGACTTCTGTTGAGATTCGCGGACAGCCTGGCGGACACCGTGCCCGCCGATGTGAAGACGTTCCTCCACTACCTTCGCTACCTTCGCAGCGACGGCTCCGCGCTGAAGACCGCCACCGGCTGGCGTCATCCCTCGGGTTACGAACGGATCTACCTCTATCACATCCGCAAGACAGCCGGCAGCAGCCTGCGCTGGACGTTCATGGATCTGGGCGGGCAGGATTTGCGCGGCGGGGAAAAGGAACGCCACCTGAACACCCACGGCTGGGTCGTGCACGGCGGCTATGCCTACGTCACGCACAACCGCTATCTTCTCGAACGCTCTTCGTACTTCTTCGGCGATTCGCATTTCCCGTTTCACGACGTCAGGATTCCGGAGAAGACATTCACGATCACGATTCTCCGCGACCCGGTCGCGCGCGTCATCTCGCACTATCGCATGCTGCTGCACTGGCAGAAGGCCGACATCGATCATCCGGCAAGGCGGGCCGAGGCCTCCTTCCTTGGCGATTCTTTTTCGGACTTTCTCGAGAGGCTGCCGCGCACGCACCTGATGCGACAGCTCTACATGTTCTCGCCTCGTTTTGACGTCGACGAGGCCATCCGGAACCTCGCGAAGGTCAACTTCATTATGTTGACCGAGCAGTACAACGAGCACCTGGGCGAACTCGCGAAGGTGCTGAATCTCGATCTGAAGCCGCTCGCGGAGAAGGCGGGCTATGGCTCGGTGCCGCTCTCCGACGAGGACAGGGCGCGCCTGCGCGAGGTTCTCGCCCCGGAGTACGCGCTGATGCAGGCGGCCCTTCCTCTGGCCGGCATTCACCGCGTCACGCGTTAGCGACGACGTCCGCCCACGTCTGACGTCTGACGCCAGCCCGAATGGGCGTCAGAACATGATTTCGACCCGCGGCCCGGCGCTGCTTTTCGGCTCGAATTCCGCCCTGCACTCGGCAACCTGATTGGCGCCGATCTTGTCGCGTTCAACGAGTTGCTGTCGGACCGCACGCGTGCGCTCTTCGGCGAGACGGGTCAGAGCGGAGCGGGCCTGATCGTCCACCGGCGGAGTTTTCGGCGGCTGGTTTGCGGCACGGCCCTGTTGTGCGGGAGCCGGCGGTGTCGGTTGTGGCAATTCACCGCGCGCCCGCAAGGCCTGAAGATCCTGGTCCACGGCCTTGCCGCAGACCCGCAAGCTCAACTTCGGCCGCTCCTTGAGCATTTTGGCGAGGTTGTCGCTGAAGGCCTTCGCTTCAGGGCTCAATTCGGCAGCGCCCGCGGCGAACGGGATCGGCTTGAACGACGGGCCACCGCCACCGACGGCCCCGGCCAGCGCGCCGACCGGTTCGAAGAGAAGCTTGAACGGCGCAGTGACCGCGCCGGTGACGGCGCCGGTGACGGCTTGGCCGATCGCATCCGACAGATCGAAGCTCGGGGACGAGAGATCGCCAGAAATCGGAATGCGCAGGTTGATCCTGCCATCGGAATCCTGGAGCAGCCCGACCGCCGTGTCGATCGGAACGCCGATCGATGCGGACAGTCGCTGGGCGTCCTCTTTCGACAGGGCGCCGAAGGCCAGATTGCGCAAGTCGATCAGAATTGTGCCGTCGAGCTTGCCGTTGTTGGCCAGCGCATCGGCTTTCAGATTGAGCCGGCCGCTATCGATGTTCGCGCCCACGGCCTTGGCGGCGTAGGGCGAGAGCGGTGGAAGCTCCAGTTTCTCGATCTGCGCCAGAACATTGAAGTTGCGTTGGGAGGCGAACGGCGTAATCCAGCCGCTGGCGGTAAGGTCGGTGAAGTCGTTCACGGTCGCGGCGAGACGGACGTCGGTCTTCTGCGCCGGCGCGGCCATGTCGAGATCCTCGACCTGGAGCGTCTTGATATTGGTGTTCATCTTCACCTCCGGCGTGACGGAGGTGTCGGTGAAGGCGACCTTCGCAGGCGAAGACAACGTGAACGATCCGAGCCTCAGGGCCGGTTTGGCGCCGCCATCGTTGGCTTCCCCGCCCGCCGTCGAGCCGCTCGCTTCCTGACCGGCCTCATCCTTCTTGTCACCGGCAAAGGCCGTCAAAACGTCGCGATTGAACGCAATATCGACGCCGCCAAGCGTGAGCTTGTCGGCGCCAACCGCCATCGCCTGGTCTGCGCGCGCGCCGTCTGCCGTGATCTGGGCGAAATTCGCCTTCGCCAACTGGCCGCCGCCGACGGCGCCGGTGAGTGCGTCAATGACGGCGTTCAGGGCGACGCTCCACTGCGGCCCGCCCTTGCCCAATTTTGCGACGATTTCTCTCAGATCGAGTTGCACACGCTGGACGTTGGCGTCGATCGGCGGCTTGTTGTCGGCCGTCGGCTTGGCCGCGGAAATTGCCATGACGTTGAGCGTTCCCGACGTTTTGACGCTCGTTTCGCCCGATGTCGTCCCTACGGTGAGATCGGGTAGCGACAGGCTGATCTCGTTCGCGGCGATGCGCATGGCCTCGGCCGGTGCCGGTTGCGGCAACTGTCCCCTGACCTCGCCGAGGGACAGGTCGAGACCGCCGGTGAGGTTGGTCGCGCCGCCGATGCTTGCCTTGATGTCCTTGAGTTTGGTCTTGATGGTCCCCGCCTGAAGTGACGGCGCCTGCTGGGGGTTGTTGGCGGAGGCTTGCGCAACGACCTGGGTCAAGGCGATGTCGCCGCTGATCGCGGCCTGGGTGCGGCCCTCGGTCTGTTCGGCGGTGAGCGACGGGAGGTCGAGCGAAGCGTTCGCAAGGCGTACCGATGAGCCGCCGGCCGCCTCAAGATGCGCATTGTCCAGTTCGAAATTGATCGGCCCGCTCAGTGTCGCTGCGCCTCCCGGAGCAAGCCGATAGCGGTTGTCCAGCTTGAGAACGGCGCGATCGAAGGTCATGGCGATCTGATCGGGACGGCTGCTGTCGACGTCGGTGCCCGTGACTTCGCCCTTCACGCTCGCGTCGGTGTTGCCCTGGCCGGCCTCGAGCGTGCCAGACAAGTCCGCTTTCAGCACGCCGGAGCGGCGATCGAACCCCAGCGGCCCGGTATACTTTGCGATCTTGTCCAGTTCGACGTCGTCGACCGACACTTTGGCGTCTGCATGAACGACCTCGCCGAACGGGCGTGCCGTTCCCTCGGCGCGGAAGCCCATATTGTTGATGCGCGCGTCGAGGATAAAGCGGCCGGGATGATCCGGCTGCCAGGTGTGGAACTCGTGCAGTTCAAGGTTGTCGACATTGAGTTCGATGGTGCCACGGGCCCGGTCGGTGTAGAAAACCCGGCTTTCGATGAAGCGAAAGTCGTCGAGGCCCGCGCCCCATGCCGACTCGTTCTCCTTGGGTGGCGGCTGTTCTTCCTTCGGTTTCGTGAATTGGCTGAGATCGACGCCGTTGATTGTAATGGTGCCGTCCATCTCCCGCGTAACTTGGACATCGACGCCTTTGATGATCAGCGTACGGACCAGCGCCTGGCGGTGAAAGAGGTTGAGCACACCGTACTTCAGCCCGACTTCCTTGACTTCACCGATCGGCGCGCCTTCGCCGCGGAAGGTCACAGGCCCAAGCCAGATCTCCCGGTTCCAGATATTGATCCGTAGCGTATCGATGCCTTCCGTCGCGATGCCCATGTCGTCAAGCTGATTGCGAACGATGTAGCGCGCGGCGTAAGTCGGCAGCACGAAGACGATGAGCGCGAGGATCACCAGCGGGACGATGATCCACGCGGCGATTTTCCAGCGGCGGCGCCGGGTTCGCGGAGGCTTCGCGGTGGTATCCTCTGGTGGCGGCGATGGCGTTGGGCTCAAGATCAATCCTCCGCTATCGGTGTTCGTTCTCGCCGTTCCGGCTTGACCGACGGCTTTCGCCGAGTTCAGCCGGCGACCGCGTCGGGCTGGTCGTGCTGGCGGTCCTGCCCGTCTCGCCCGGGCTTGCCGTCAACCTCTGCTGGCGGCTCGGCGGCATCTTTCAAATCGAACATCATGCCATCGTCCAGGGCCAGTTCCTTGATCGTCGTTCGCTCCAGGAGATCGGCCAGCGTGCGATCGATCTGCTCCGTCAGGCGCTCGACCGGCGGGTCGGCGCGAACGACGTCGATGCCGGGATGGCTCTGTTCCTCGGCGGCCCGCACCGCATCCATCACGGCGCTGAGCGGTGTCGACTCCATCGGCCGCGCCGGCAGGTAGCAGGGCGGTTTGTCGGCAGTCCGCTTCAAGAGCCCGGCCGCTTCAAGCGCTTCGAGCACCGGGCCGCAGGTCTCTCCGGCGAGATTGACGGCCTTCGCGAGACGATCGAGGGGCCAGCAGGGCGCGCCGCGGTAGTAGTCCCGACCGATGATGATCATGAGCTGGAAGGCGGTGCGTTCCTTCAAACGGTTGCTGAGCAGCAACGGCACGCGCCGGGGACGGACGCTCTCCGGGTGCTGGTGGTAGAAGGCGATCGACGCGCCGACCAGCAGGATGAGCCAACTCACGTAGAGCCAGATCATGAACAGAATCGGCGTCGCGAGCGCGGAATAGATTGCCGTGTAGTTGGTCGAGCCGGCAACGAACGAGGCGAACAGCGAACCGGCGATTACCCACAGAATGCCGGCGAAGACCGCGCCGATGAACGCCGAAAGCAGTTGGACGCGCGTGTTCGGGATAAAGACGTAGAGGAAGGTGAAGGTTCCGACGATCATCAGGTAGGGCGTAAGCGTTCGGATGAGGTCGATCGCCCAGCCGAAGATCTGAAAGTCGCGCAACTGCTCTACGACCACGTTGGTGCTGAGCGAGGCGCTGACGCCGAATGCCGAGAACATCAACAACGGACCGATAAGGATAACGCTCAAAAAGTCACTGAACCGGCGCGTCATCGAGCGTTGGTTGCCGATCCGCCACGTTTCGTTGAAGGACGCCTCGATCTTCTGCATGAGCGATATCACCGTCCAGACCAGCAGGCCGAGGCCGACGGCGCCGAGAACCCCGACCCGCATGTTGTCGACAAAATCGACGATGCGGCCGGTGATCTCGCCCGCGCGCGAGCCGAGCGGCTCCAGCGCGCTGAGCAGGATGGGCTCGATGAAATTGTGAACGCCAAAGCTCTTCAGTACCGAGAAGCTGAAGGCGAGCAGGGGCACGAGCGACAGCAGGGTGGTGTAGACGAGGCTGGTTGCGTGCAAGGTGAGATTGCCGTCCATCACGTCGCGGACGACGTCGTACAGAATCCGGCCGACCCGAACCAGAATTGCCTGCCAGCGGGGAAGGTGGCGCAGATCGGATCGCCACAGAAATCTGGCGACCGGGGGGAGAAAGACCGGACTTGACGTCATCGCCGTCTCTTTGTTCGTGACCGCGGCACTCGCCGATGGTGCGCTATCAACCTGGATCCGTTCTCGGTGTCCCAGGCGCCGGTGTGTTCAAGCACGATACCCTCGGCAGTGCGACTGCCTCGCATGCCGGAGTCTAATGATCGAACAAGTCGATGGACCAGCAAAATCGTGATTCGAGCGCGCCGGAGGAAGAAGTGTTTGCCTGAACCTGACGACCTTGTAATGTGCGCCCGGTGAACCCACACTCATCGGCGTGGGAATGGTTTGTGTCCGAGATTGCGTCCCAGACGCAACAATGCTTCCAGGCATGGACACGAACCGGGGGACGGGTGGGGACCTCGATCCCTCAAGCCACGGTAAAATAAAATCGACGAAGTCGCGTCGCGACCGGTGTCTTCGAGGCCGTACGGAAGGAAAGGGCGGTTCAATCGCTAGGATGCGCCAGATGAATACACGTGCCTTGCCCGTCGAAGAGGGCCTATACAATTCGCGCAATGAGCACGATGCCTGTGGCATCGGCTTCGTCGCCGATATCAAAAACCGCAAAAGCCACAAAATCGTCGAGCAAGGCCTTGAGATCCTGAGGAACTTGCGCCACCGCGGCGCGGTCGGTGCAGACGTGCTCGCCGGCGACGGCGCCGGCATCCTGATCCAGATGCCGGACCGGTTCATGCGCGAGGAGGCGGCTGCGCTTGGGTTCGACCTGCCGGAGCCTGGCGCCTATGCCGTGGGCCTCGTCTTCTTGCCGCGCGACGAGGGCACGCGGGCGAGGGCCATCGCCGCCTTCGACGAGATTGTGCCGGCGGAGGGACAGCGCATCCTCGGCTGGCGTGACGTGCCGACCGACAATGCGGTGCTGGGCTTCAGCGTCAAGCCGATCGAGCCTGTCATCCGCCAGATTTTCATCGCCCGCGGGGACACCTGCGGCGATGTCGACGCCTTCGAACGCAAGCTGTTCGTGATCCGCAAGGAGGTGCATCACGCCATCTGGGACAAGCCGATCCCGGAGGCCGACCACTTCTACATCGTCTCGCTGTCGTCGCGGACGCTGAACTACAAGGGCATGATCCTTGCCGAGAACCTGGCCCGCTACTATTCCGATCTGCGCGATCCGCGTTTGGAATCGGCGCTGGCACTGGTCCATCAGCGCTTCTCGACCAACACGTTCCCATCGTGGAAGCTCGCCCAGCCGTTCCGCTTCCTTTGCCACAACGGCGAAATCAACACGCTGCGGGGCAACATCAACTGGATGCTGGCGCGCCGCCGCTCGATGACGTCCGATCTTCTCGGCGACGATCTGGAGAAGCTGTGGCCGCTGATCGGAGACGGCGCATCCGATTCGGCGACGTTCGACAACGCGCTCGAACTTCTGGTCGCAGGCGGATATTCGCTTACCCACGCGATGATGATGATGATTCCAGAGGCGTGGGACGCCAACCCGCTGATGGACGAGAAGCGGCGCGCCTTCTACGAGTATCACGCCGGAATGATGGAGCCCTGGGACGGGCCGGCGGCGGTGGCCTTTACGGACGGTCGGCAGATCGGCGCAACGCTCGATCGCAACGGCCTGCGGCCTGCGCGCTACGTCATCACCGACGATGATCTGGTGGTCATGGCTTCGGAAGTCGGTGTGCTGCCGATACCTGAGGAAAAGATCGTCAAGAAGTGGCGGCTGCAGCCGGGGAAGATGTTTCTTATCGACCTCGAACAGGGCCGCATCATCGACGACGCCGAGTTGAAGGCGCAGCTTGCCGACGATCGCCCGTACCAGCGGTGGCTCGACGACACCCAGATCCGCGTGGAGAACCTGCCGCCGGAAATCGGGCCGATGACGCCGGACCCGCAGACCCTGCTCGATCGCCAGCAGGCGTTCGGCTACACCCAGGAAGACCTCCGCTTCTTCCTGGCGCCGATGGGACAGACCGGAGAGGATCCGATCGGCTCGATGGGCCGCGACATCCCGCTCGCGGTTCTTTCCGACCGGCCGAAGATGCTCTTCGACTACTTCAAGCAGTGCTTCGCCCAGGTCACCAACCCGCCGATCGACCCGATCCGGGAAGAACTGGTCATGTCGCTGGTGTCGCTGATCGGGCCGCGACCCAATCTTCTCGAACGCGACGCCGCGGCGAGCCATAAGCGGCTCGAAGTCCGCGGGCCGATTCTCTCGAACGTCGATCTCGAACGCGTTCGCCGGATCGAAAACCAGGTCGATCACGCCTTTCGCACCTACACGCTCGACATCTGCTACGGCGCTGAGAGCGGCGCGGCCGGCATGGAAGCCGCACTGGAGCGGCTGTTCGCCCAGGCGACGGAGGTCGTGCGCAAAGGCTACAACATCCTCATCCTGTCCGACCGCGGCCTGTGCGCGGATCGCATCGCCATCCCGGCGCTGCTGGCCACCGCCGGCGTGCATCATCATCTGATACGCGAAGGCCTGCGGACGGAGGTCGGCGTGGTCGTCGAGACGGGCGAGGCGCGCCAGGTGCACGACTTCTGCCTTCTTGCCGGCTACGGCGCGGAGGCGATCAATCCGTACCTGGCCTTCGACACGCTTTCGCACCTCCGCGAGCACATGCCGGGAGACCTGAGCGAGGCGGACATCCACAAGCGCTACGTCAAAGCCATCTCCAAGGGCATCCTCAAGGTGATGTCGAAGATGGGCATTTCGACGTACCAGTCTTACTGCGGCGGTCAGATCTTCGACGCCATCGGCCTGTCGGCCGCGTTCGTCGAGCGCTATTTCACCGGCACGCACAGCCCGGTGGGCGGAATCGGGCTCGCCGAGGTGGCCGACGAAGCGGTGCGGCGGCACAAACTCGCCTTCGGCGAGGCGCCGGTGCTTCGCAACGCGCTCGATGTCGGCGGCGAGATTCAGTACCGCCTCCGCGGCGAGGAGCACATGTGGACGCCGGAAACGGTCGGCATGCTCCAGCACGCGGTGCGCGCCGGGGATTATGTCCGGTTCAAGGCCTACACCCGGCGGATCAACGACCAGAGCGCCAAGCTCAAGAACCTGCGCGGGCTGTTCGCGTTCAAGTCGGGACGGACGCCCGTGCCGCTCGAAGAGGTCGAGTCGGCGTCGGCGGTCGTCAAGCGCTTCGCCACCGGCGCGATGTCCTTCGGCTCGATCTCGTTCGAGGCGCATTCGACCTTGGCGATCGCCATGAACCGGCTCGGCGGCAAGTCGAACACCGGCGAGGGCGGCGAAGAGGCGGAGCGTTTCAGGCCCCTGCCGAACGGCGATCTGATGCGCTCGGCCATCAAGCAGGTCGCCTCCGGCCGGTTCGGGGTGACCGCGGAATATCTGGTCAATGCCGACGACATTCAGATCAAGATCGCTCAGGGTGCCAAGCCCGGCGAGGGCGGCCAGCTGCCGGGGCACAAGGTTGACGAGTGGATTGCCCGGGTGCGCCATTCAACCCCCGGTGTCGGCCTGATCTCACCGCCCCCGCATCACGATATCTACTCGATCGAGGATCTTGCCCAGCTCATCCACGATCTGAAAAACGTCAACCCTGAGGCGCGCATCAGCGTCAAGCTCGTCTCCGAGGTCGGCGTCGGCACCATTGCGGCCGGCGTCGCCAAGGCCCATGCCGATCACGTTACCATCTCCGGCTTCGAGGGCGGCACCGGCGCAAGTCCGATCACGTCGATCCAGCACGCGGGATTGCCGTGGGAAGTCGGCCTCGCCGAAACCCACCAGACGCTGGTGCTGAACGGCTTGCGCGGACGGATTGCGGTCCAGGTCGACGGCGGTTTCCGCACCGGTCGGGACGTCGTTGTCGGGGCGATACTCGGGGCGGACGAGTTCGGGTTCTCGACCGCGGCGCTGATTTCGGCCGGCTGCATCATGATGCGCAAGTGCCACCTCAACACCTGCCCGGTTGGCGTTGCGACCCAGGATCCGGAACTGCGCAAGCGCTTCGCCGGCCAGCCCGAGCACGTGATCAATTTCATGTCCTTTATCGCCGAGGAGGTCCGCGAGCTTATGGCGGAACTCGGGTTCAGGACGATGAACGAGATGATCGGGCGGACCGATCTGCTGGAGACGCGGGCGGCGATCGGGCACTGGAAGGCGCAGGGGCTCGATTTCTCAAAGCTCCTGCACAAGATCGAAATCGGTCCCGATGTCGCCCGCTACAATTGCGAGGCGCAGGATCATGGTCTCGACGGCGCGCTCGATCATCGCCTGATCGCGGAGGCGCAGCCAGCGCTCGACGGCCGTCGGCCTGTCCGGATCGACGTGCCGGTGCAGAACACCAACCGCATCGTCGGCGCCATGCTTTCGGGAGAGGTCGCCAAGCGGTACGGCCACGCCGGGCTGCCGGAAGACACGATCTGGGTTCGCTGCACGGGCACCGCCGGGCAGAGCTTCGGCGGCTTTCTTGCCAGGGGCGTGACGCTCGAGCTCGAGGGCGACGCCAACGATTACGTCGGCAAGGGCCTGTCGGGAGGGCGTATCATCGTCCGACCGTCGGCGAAGAGCCCGATCGATCCGCACGACAACATCATCATCGGCAACACGGTCCTCTACGGCGCAATCGCCGGCGAGGTGTTCTTCCGCGGTGTCGCCGGTGAGAGGTTTGCGGTGCGCAACTCGGGCGCCTACGCGGTCGTCGAAGGCGTCGGCGACCACGGCTGCGAGTACATGACCGGCGGCTGCGTCGTTGTTCTCGGCCAGACCGGGCGGAACTTCGCCGCGGGTATGAGTGGTGGCGTCGCCTATGTCTTCGACGAGGACGGCATGTTCGAACGTCGCTGCAACCTCTCCATGGTCGAGCTGCAGCCGATCGCGGACGAGGACGAGCGCCTGGAATCCATGTACCACC
This sequence comes from Rhodospirillales bacterium, assembly GCA_016793925.1. GTDB lineage: Bacteria > Pseudomonadota > Alphaproteobacteria > Rhodospirillales > Defluviicoccaceae > JAEULH01. The sequence continues at coordinate 36,935 of JAEULH010000008.1, forward strand.
AGCGCGGCGATCTCGGCTCGCATGGTCGGGTGGAGATCATGCACGACATGACCCGCCACGATGCCGAGCGGCTGCGCGCGCTGATCGAGAAACACCGCCGCTATACCGGCAGCCGGGCGGCCACGAGAATGCTGGAAAACTGGGGCGAGTACCTGCCACGGTTCGTCAAGGTCATGCCGGTCGACTACCGCCGGGCGCTGGAGCAGATGCAGGCGCGTTGGCGGCCGACCGAGCGGCCCGGCATCAGCGTTGCGGTCGGGTACTAGAGATGGGCAAGCCTACCGGTTTCAAGGAGATTGCCCGCCGGGATCGCTCCTACGAGTCGATCGGCACGCGGGTGCACCACTGGCGCGAGTTCATGGTGCCGATGGAGGACACCGAACTCTCGCGTCAGGGCGCGCGGTGCATGGACTGTGGCATTCCCTTCTGCCACCAGGGCTGTCCGGTCAACAACATCATCCCGGACTGGAACGACCTCGTTTACAACGGCGACTGGCGCCGAGCCCTGGATGTCCTTCATTCGACTAACAACTTTCCGGAGTTTACCGGGCGAATCTGTCCGGCTCCGTGCGAAGCCGCGTGCACCCTCAACATTTTCGACACGCCGGTAACCATCAAGACCATCGAATGCGCGATCATCGACAAGGGTTGGGAAAACGGCTGGGTCCTGCCGCAAATCCCGACCCATCGGAGCGGCCGCCGCATTGCTGTCGTCGGCTCCGGTCCGGCCGGGTTGGCCTGCGCCCAGCAGCTTGCGCGCGCCGGCCACTGGGTCGTGGTCTTCGAAAAGCAGGATCGGATCGGCGGCCTGCTTCGCTACGGCATCCCGGACTTCAAGATGGAGAAGCATCTGATCGACCGGCGCATGGCCCAGATGCAGGCCGAAGGCGTCGAGTTTCGGCCGAACAGCAACGTCGGCGATGGGATTCCCGCAGCCCGGCTCCTGGAGGAGTACGATGCGGTCGTCCTTTCGGGTGGCGCCGAACACCCTCGCGACCTCCCGGTTCCGGGGCGGGAGCTTCCAGGTGTCCACTTCGCGATGGATTTCCTGACCCAGCAGAATACCAGGGTCGCCGGTGGAACGGTCGCCGACGAGGACGCCATCCTCGCCGGCGGGCGCAAGGTCGTGGTCATCGGCGGTGGCGATACCGGCTCGGACTGCGTGGGCACCTCGATCCGCCAGGGAGCGGCATCGGTCACCCAGCTCGAAATCCTGCCGCGGCCGCCCGAGAGGGAGGACAAGGCGCTGACCTGGCCCGACTGGCCGCTGAAGTTGCGCACCTCGACTTCACACGAGGAAGGCTGCGCACGCGACTGGTCGGTCTCGACCAAGGCGCTCTACGGCAACGGCCGGGTCGAAGCTTTGGAGATGGTCCGTGTCGACTGGGAGAAGGATTCAGCCGGCGGCTGGAGTCTGCGCCCGAAGGCGGGGAGCGAGTTCCGGATCGAGACGGATCTGGTATTGCTCGCCATGGGGTTCGTTCACCCGCGTCACGATCGCCTGCTGCAGGATCTCGGCGTCGAACTCGACGCTCGCGGCAACGTCAAGGCGGACACAGAGGCCGAGCCCGGAGCCTACCAGACCAGCAACCCGAAGGTGTTCTCCTGCGGCGACATGCGCCGTGGGCAGTCGCTGGTCGTGTGGGCCATCCGCGAAGGGCGCCAGTGCGCCCGCTCGGTCGACCAGATGCTGATGGGATACTCCGAGTTGCCGAGATAGCGCCGGCGAGGCATGACGGGGAAGAATGATGATCGTCTACGATATGCGCTGTGGCAACGGACACGTTTTCGAGGAGTGGTTCACGAGCCTCGGGGATTACGACAGCAAGGCCGAGGAGGGGCTCGCCTGTCCCGAATGCGGCGATACGGCTGTCACAAAGGCTCTGTCGGCGCCGCGGGTCAACGGCGGCGCGACGGAGCCGGCGGGGGCCCCGTGCGGCCTGCCGGCGTGTGGCATGGGCGGCTGCCAGTTGATGAACGGCGGCTGAAGCAGCGGCGGTCGCACCGATGTCTGCTGCGAACAGGCTGGCGTCGACCTGTCTCTGTCTGGCCGGCCTGAACGGTTTCATCGCCGTGGCCGCCGGCGCTTACGGCCGCCACGCCGTGAGCGAAGCCTATCCGCGCGAGATCATGGCTATCGCCTCGCACTATCAGCTCGCGCATGCCCTGGCGCTGCTCGCCCTGGCTTGGCTTGCCGCCGAGAGAGACGCGCGATGGCTGTCGGCGGTCGGCTTTGCCACGGCCGCGTTCAGTCTCGGCATTCTGCTGTTTTCCGGCACCCTCTACGCCCTTGCCCTCAGTTCCGACCTGCCGGCCGTCGGCACCGCACCGGCGGGCGGCTTCCTGCTGATGGCTGGCTGGCTGACACTCGTCTGGATCGGGGGGCGAGCACTCCTGCAGCGGCGCTGACAGGCGCCACCGTCGCTTGTTCTCTCGGGCCTCGGAAGCAGGCGACGCACAATGAGAAAAGCCGGCCCGAGGGCCGGCTTTCCGTCGTTCCAAGCGATGGTTCGACCAGGTCCTAGCCGGCCATCTTCCACACTTCCGGAGCAGATCCGGCGCGCTCTTCGAGCGCCTTGCGCTGACGCTCCAACTCGTCCGGCAGATGATCGCCGAACGTAGCGAAGAACTGCTTGATCTCCGCCGCCTCGGCAAGGAGTCCCTGACGGTTGATATCCATGATGCCGTGGTACTTATCCCGGGTGAAGTCGAGCCCCGCCCAGGTGATGTCCTCGTAACGCGGCATCAGGCCGAAGGGGCTCTCGACGGCATCGGCATTGCCGCTGACCCGGTCAACGATCCACTTGAGCACCCGCATGTTCTGACCGAAGCCAGGCCAGATGAACTTGCCGTTCTCGTCCTTGCGGAACCAGTTGACGCGGAAGATCTTGGGCAACTTGTAACCCTTGCCTTCCATATGCAGCCAGTGACCCCAATAGTCGGCCATGTTGTAGCCGATGAACGGCAGCATCGCGAACGGATCGCGACGGATTGCCGCCTGGCCGATGGCCGCGGCGGTCGCCTCGGATCCCATGGTCGCGGCCATGAAGACGCCATGCTTCCAGTCCCGTGACTCATAGACCAGGGGGAAGGTCTTCGAGAGCCGGCCGCCGAAGATGAACGCGTCGATGGCGACGCCCTGGGGATCCTCCCAGGCCGGGTCGATCGTCGGGCACTGGCCGGCCGGCGCGGTGAAGCGAGCGTTCGGGTGGGCCGCCGGATGATCCATGTCCGGGGTCCAGTCGTTGCCCTTCCAGTCGATCGCGTGGCTGGGCTTCGGGCCGTCCATCCCTTCCCACCAGACGTCGCCGTCGTCGGTGAGTGCGACGTTGGTGAAGATGGAGTTGGCCTTGATCGAGTCCATCGCCATCGGGTTGGAGTCGTAAGATGTGCCCGGCGCGACGCCGAAGAAACCGTACTCCGGATTGATGGCGCGCAAAGAACCGTCCGGTGCGGGCTTGATCCAGGCGATGTCGTCGCCGATGGTCGACGCCTTCCAGCCCTCAAAGCCCTGCGGCGGCAGGATCATGGCGAGGTTGGTCTTGCCGCAAGCGCTCGGGAAGGCGGCCGCGACATAGGTCTTTTCGCCCTTGGGCGACTCCAGGCCGAGAATGAGCATGTGCTCGGCCAGCCACCCCTCGTCGCGAGCCATCACCGAAGCGATACGCAGCGCCAGACACTTTTTGCCCAGCAGCGCGTTGCCGCCGTAACCGCTGCCGTAGGACCAGATCTCGCGGGTCTCGGGGAAGTGGCAGATGTACTTCTTGCTGATGTCGCCTTCGCACGGCCACGGCACGTCTTCTTGCCCCGGCTGAAGCGGCATGCCGACCGAGTGCACGGTTGGGACGAAGAAGCCGTCGGGGCCGAGCACATCGAGAACCTTCTGGCCCATGCGGGTCATGATCCGCATGTTGCAGACGACGTACGGCGAGTCCGTGATCTCGATCCCGATCTGCGCGATCGGCGATCCGAGCGGGCCCATGCTGAAGGGAATGACGTACATCGTCCGCCCCTTCATGCAGCCGTCGAAGACGCCCTTGAGGACCGTCTTCATCTCGTCCGGATCCATCCAGTTGTTGGTCGGCCCGGCCTCCTCCTTCGTCTTCGAGCAGATGTAGGTCCGCTCCTCGACACGGGCGACGTCGCTCGGATGCGAGCGCGCCAGATACGAATTCGGCCGCTTTTCCGGGTTCAGCCGAATGTAGGTGCCCGAGTCGACCATCTGTTGGCTGAGACGGTCGTATTCTTCCTTCGAACCGTCGCACCAGTACACGCTGTCCGGCTTACAGATGCCGGCGATCTCCTCGACCCAAGCTAAGAGCTTGGCGTTGGAGGTCCGGTCGCGTCCAGTAGCTGTCATGAGTCATTCCCTCGCATTGTCACATCCCGTGGAACCGCGCCGTCATCCCCGCGAAAGGCATCGGCTTGCGGACCGCGTTTGTCACTAAGATGGGCGTTACCTTGATATATTCAGCCCGATACTAAGCCTTTTCGACTCGCGTGCAAGCGCAGACGGACGCTTCTAAGGTGTTCCGTAGGTGCTTGAAAAAAGGGGGAAGATGCGGCCTGATCGAATCAGGAACCGTTCAGCTTATCGCTCATCGCTGCAGTTCACCATGCGATCGAGAAGGAGCGCGAGTTCCCTGGCGCTTCCGACCGGCGACGGAAAGTCCAGTCGCGCGACAGCGCCGCGGCGCCGGAGGTCGCAGCCCTCGGGATCGACGGCGATCAAGCGCCATCCGCCGCCGGGACGCGCCAGCAGCCGCTGCGCCGCCTGCGCCACGGCTCCCGCCTGGTTGCCCTGCAGCCGCGCGATAGTGGCGGGTTCGGCGGCGGCGATCGCTGCCGCAGCGGCCGGTTCGAACAGAATATCGCCGGAGTCCAACCACATCGCCCGGCCGAAGCCGCCGACGAAATGGGCGCGCTCGACCGCCATCCTGTAGACGTTGAAGTCGGTAAAGCTTGCGTAGAGTTTCGCGGACGGATGGCGCGCGAGGAAGCGTCGGCGGTGGCGCTCGTCCTGGCTGCCGACGACACGCCCGAGCAAGCTGACCCGCGGCCCAGTCTGCGGATTGGCCCGCCCCGATGCCGCCTCGATCAGCAGGCTGGCGCGGTTGTCGCGGGCGAGGTTTCGGGTGTGGTCGGAGAGGTCGGACAGCAGCAGGATTGGGCTCGCGTCGGTGTCGCAGGCGACGGTGACCAGCGAGGCGTATGGCCAACCGGCGTCGGACGCGCTCCCGCTCGCATCATCGCCCAGGCTGGTCGCCAGCGTCGCGGACCGGGCGCGCCGGAGCAGGCTCCGCGCTTCTCTACCGCTCACCCGATGACCTCCGCTGTGCCGCTCTCGGCGCCTTCGCGAAGGACAAGATCGCGCAGGGTGATAATGCCGACCGGCGCGCGGGTGACGTCGACCACCAGCGCCCGGGACAGGTTGAAGCGGACGAGGAGGCGCACAGCGTACTTGCATTGCATGTCGACCGGCACCGTAAGCACCGGTTTTGACATCACTTCGTAGACATTGACCCGTTCGGCGGCACGGTCTTTCGCAATCACCTCGCGGGCGATGTCGGTGACGACGATCAGGCCGAACTCATCATCGCCGTCGCGGCGCTCGACAACCAGGGAACTGACGCCGGCATCGCGCATGACCTTCAGCGCTTCGGCGACCGTCGCCGTCAGCGAGATCTTGCGCACCATCGGGCTCATCACATCGCCGACCCGGGCGGTGTCGGACCTGCCTTCGATCATATCCGCTCCGCGATCGCGCTGAAGAGGGCGCGGGCCTGGGTGCGCAAACCGACCGCGTCCTCGATCGACACCTGGAAGGCGATGCCGGCGCCCGGCTCGCTTTCGAGCTTGCCGGCCCGGGCGATCGTCTCGAGGATTTCGCGCGCTTTCGGCTCGGCAACGAGAAAAAGCAGGATGTCACGCTGCGCCGTAACTTCCAGTCCCAGAAAGCTTTTTTCGGGGGTCAGGCCCTCGCCGCGGCAGTTGGTGATTACCGTCGCCCCGGTCGCCCCGGCGGCGCGCGCGGCGTCGAGAACCGCATCGGTCCGCTCTTCGGAGACGAAGGCAAAGATCAGCTTCAGGTTCATGATTTCGCGGCTCCTGAAACGTCCTTCCGCCGCCGTAGCCGGGTGGCGAGCCAGACATAGGCGAGCACGGACATAATGGGGCAGACGCTGGCGAATGCAATCAGCCCGAAGCCGTCGATTAGCGGACTACGCCCGGGAATAGAAGCGGCGAGGCCAAGACCCAGCGCGGCGACGACCGGCACCGTCACCGTCGAGGTCGTGACGCCGCCGGTATCGAAGGCGAGCGGGACTATTGCTCGCGGGGAGGTCAGGGTCTGGCCGATGACGATTATGTAGCCGGCAGAGATATAGAACGCCAACGGCGTGCCGGTAACGATGCGGAAGACACCGAGAGCGACGCCAAAGGCGACGCCGGCGGCAACCGCGAGGCGCAGGCCGATGGCGGGGATGGTTCCGCCCGACGTCTCCTGCGCTTTGAGCGCGACCGCGATCAACGCCGGCTCGGCGATGGTGGTGGTAAAGCCGATCGCGGCGGCGAAGAGGTAGACCCAATGGTAGTCGCGCCAGTCGATGGCCGCCGCGTCGCCGGCACTGGCGGCGGCCAACTTGCCAAGCTGGACCGCCATGGTTCGG
>JAEULH010000011.1 GCA_016793925.1 Rhodospirillales bacterium
GAACAGGCCGTAGGCCGCGGCGAGTTCCTCCATCTGCCGGAACACCGCCTCGTAGATGCCGATGTCGATCACCTGGCCGCGCCCGGTCCGCTCCTTGTGGCGCAGGGCGAGCATGACGCCGATGGTGCCGTAAAGACTGGAAATGTAGTCGCCGAGCGGCGCGGTGCCGGGCACCACCGGCGTCTCGCCCGGGAAGCCGGCCAGATAGGACAGCCCGCCGATGGCGTGGGCGATGTGGGCGAAGCCGGGTCGGCGGCGATAGGGGCCGGTCTGGCCATAGCCGGAGACGCGGAGCATCACCAGACCGGGGTTGGCGGCGCTCAGCACCTCCCAGCCGAGCCCCCATTCCTCCATGGTGCCCGGACGAAAGTTCTCGACGAGGACATCGGCCTTGCCGACGAGCTTGACGAACAGCTCGACGCCTTCGCCCTGGCGCAGGTCGATGGTCACCGACTTCTTGTTGCGCGCCTCGCTCAGCCAGGCGAGGGTGGCGTCGTGACGCGCCGTGGGCGTGCCGAAGCGGCGCATCGGGTCGCCGGCGATCGGGTGTTCGACCTTCAGCACCTCGGCGCCGAACTCGCCCATGATCGACGCCGCGTATGGCCCCGCCAGAAACGTGCCGACGTCGATCACGCGGATCCCCTGCATCGGCTGATCGAAGGCCGGTCGCTCGCCGGCGCCCGGCCCTGCCGACGCCTCGTCGCCGCCCTCCGGCGCGGCTGTCACCGCAGCCGGCTCATCCGCAACCGGCTCGGGGCCGGCATCTCCCGTCGCGCTCGCGCCGGCGCCGGCGGCCTTGGCGGCGCGTCCGCGCGCAGTTGCCGTGTCATGATCTTCGCTCTTCACCGCTCGTGCCTCCTCCCAGACGGCCTTCGCGGCGGCTCTGCGCCGTCGCTGAAGGATCGCGACAAGATTTTTATTGTCCTTAGCCCGGGCGCTTCCCGCGCGACGCAATTCAACCTCAGGACGCTAGCAGCTATTTCCGGCGCGATCCACCGCCCCGCCCGCACCCCGGTCATGCATTCGCGACGCTTCCCACGGCAGGCCTGCCGCTGCCGTCCCCGCCGGGCGCTCCGGTAGTGTCTCAGTTTGAAATTGCGGGGGCTGATTTTTTGCAAGCGCCGCGCGGTGCTGGCTTCGGCGCGCGCTCGCCGACGTGCTCGAAATTGTTGCGAACAGGAACGATATAGGCGATCAACAGAACGATACGGGAAACCCTTGCGAGGATCGGCTGAATGAAAGAATTCTTGGTCACGCTGTCGACCCGGTACCGCAGCGATGGGTCTGTGATCATAACGTGCACCGACATCCCATTCGTCCACGTTGTGGGGTCGTCTGAGGCGGAGGCGATTGCAATAGCCCTTCCAATCCTGAAGGAGAGCATAGAGGTCAATTATCACTGCAAGGTGACGGCTCTCAGGCCTATTGGCGATGCTCTAGATCTGGTTCGAGGGTGCCGACAGGAAAAGATCCTTCCGGCCCATGTCATCGCGCAGATAGCCGCCTAATCTGGGGCGAGCGAGTGCCACAATGCTTGTGAGTGCAGAGATTGCGCGTAGCACGCTCCGAAGCCACGGCTGCAGCTTCTCACGCACAAGCGCTTATGGTGAATGGTGGAGAACCTCTTGGGGGCATGAGTTCTTCGTTCAGATGATCGGGCCCGATAAGAGTTCGGTTGACGAAGAACAGCTGGCAGCGATCATGCTAGATATCGCAAACCAGCGCGCAACTATCTGCTAGGCACACTTTTATACGTGCCGCGCTTCGGCGCCGGCTGCTCAGCGTCCATCATCTCGACGATCTCGCCCCATGTCCAAAGCCGGTCGGTAAGGCCAGCGGCCATGGCGGGCGTGACGCGCAACGTCTTGTGGATACGGATCCAGTTGTACCAGACGGCGTAGATCGCGACCATGTGCGCGTGGTTTTCGAACTTCTTCGAGAAGGCGTTCGTCAGCCGCGTGAACCGGCGCATGTGCATCCGCATCGTGAGGTTCTGCCGCTCGGCATAGCTCGTGCTGACGTGCTTCGGGTCCGGGTTGCCGGTGCAGCACCGCGTCCGCGTGCCGACGATCACGGGCGGGCTGTAGCGGCGCTGACCTTCCGGCGCTTGCCCAAAGAGCTTCTCCAGCATCGCGTAGTCAACGTCGTCGCCAAACGCGTCCTCGACCGCTTGTAAGTACGCCTTGTGACCGTCGCTCGTGAGCTGCACGCGGTTGGCCAGCCGGCCGGCCAGGTCGCAGATGAACGCCTTTGCGCACTCGCCGTCACGGCCTCCGACGAAGTGCGAAACGATCAGCTTCGTGTCGGCTTCAATGCCGGTCCATGTCCACGTGTCGCCAGCACCGTCCGGAGCTGCCTTCGCGCCGTTGACGTTGCGCTGTTTCGCGTAGGTGAAGCTCCAGATCTCATCGACCTGCACGCGCTTCGCCTTCACACCCTGCACCTTGGCGTCGTGAAAGCCCGCGCAGAACCGGCCAGCGTCAACGAGAAGCTTGGAAACGGTGTTAATGCTCGTATCGGTCAGCCGGGCTGTGGCTCGCATGGACGAGCCTTCGCAAAGAAGGCTGAGGATCTGGACGCGTTTGGCAACAGGGAGCTTGTTCATGCCCAGCATGATACTGAACTCCTATGCTTAGCGTCAAGGATTAGTTTCGCATTGATGTTTGGAGAGAAAATGGGCCCTGTTTAACCGTTTCATACATTCTGATTCTTGCGTCAACGGAACTATTGATATATATGTCAATACGCGATGAGATGAAAGCTAGGATTGATGATGGGCGCATTTCGTTGCTGCGGCCGACGTTGGATAGCGATCCAGTGGTGCGCACCATGGTCATTTCCAATGATATCAGGGCGTTGATTGAAGGCCCGTGGGCGGATAGGTCATGGGAGCGGCGGTGCAGCAGATTACGTGCTGATTTGGACGCGTTCGTAATTGGCGACATTTTGGCCGTATGCCTAACACCCCATAAGGCTGGTTCAGCCTACCTGGGCCGACTTAATAAGGCAGAAGACGAAGTCTGGGACATCCGGTCTCGCGATCCAAAGCCAGCGCTACGTGTTTTTGGCCGGTTTGCGGAGAAGGACACATTTGTAGCTTTGTTCTGGTCACCTAGGAGCGTAGAAATCCCGTATTCACAACGCCTTCCCCTGGGAGCACGAGATTCAAACCAATGGAAGAGCGCTATCAGAGAATGCAAGGCCGAATGGCGCAAATTGTTCCACACTTATAGACCAATCCACGGAGACACTCACGATGTCTACGTATCAAACTCATTTCTTGTCTGAAATACGCTCTGGAGATTCTATTCCAGAGGGGAAGCTTGCCTATTTGCGAGAGAGGGCAAAAAATAGATTGTACAATTATATTTTGAAGCGCTTTCTTCAAAAAGAAAGCGATGAGGGTTTTACGCGGGCCGCACTAGCTAGACGGATAGGCAGGAGGCCAGAGGTGATAACTAGGATCCTTGGGGCGCCAGGGAATTGGACCCTTGATACGGTTAGCGACCTGCTTGTAGGGATATGCGCCGAGGAATTTGAGCCATGCTCAGCGCCGTTGCTTGGCAGATCGCAGAGAAATTTTATGGGACCGAGCTGGATCACCTCAACTAAGTGGGCGCCCGTAAAGCCTGTGATCGCAGGTAGCAATACATCAGATGTGCCGACAGGGAGCAGCACATCAGGACAGGTTAAGTTTACTATATGCCAGCCGAACTGAACGTTCGTTCCGCTGTTCTTTGTGATGATGTCCGCATTGAGAACAACGGCAAGATCATTCTAATTGGCGTCTATTCTGGCAACGTGGCTGTGCCAGTAACGCCTTTTGTGCTAGCAGTTCATGTATGGATTAATCTTTCACCACAAGTGCCTGGAGAAATCGCCGTTAACCTCAGGATTTCGTTTCAGGGGAAACCAATTGTCAGCGGTCAAGGCACCATCACCGCGGTGGATACAGATGATGTTGTCATACTTCTTCCAAAATTTTTGGTTGAGGGTGACGGGGACGGCGAATTATTGGTTGAAATGCAGGAAGAGGATGGATCCTGGAGTGTGCTTCTAAGGAAGAAGATCGTAAAAAGATCCGATCTATTTCCCACAACCCCAACGGGATCGAGCGGCTGATTTTGCAATCTCCGCACGCCGCTCTGGCGTCATCTTCTCCGCACGCGCCTTGCCGCCTTTGCGCCCCATGGCCTGGGCGGCCTTGTCCTTCCCGTCGTCCTCCGGAGGCGCTTCCTCGATCTCGCCCGTGGCGATGCGCATGACGTGCACGGCGTTGCCGATCACGTCGGCCGGCCGCTTCTCGCCCTTTGGTCCACGTGGCATGATGCTTCCCCGGTTGATGCCTACCGTTAAGCATATGGCAACCGGGCGCACAGTTCGACAGCGGCGTCAGATTTCAAACTGAGACACTACCGGCGCTCCACCTGCGTTGCGACAGGCGTTTGGTTGCTGCTACAAGCGAGGCGAAATCGAAGTCGATCGAACGCGATGACGGGAGGCCATCATGAACTCAGTGCTGCAGGGCATGCGCGTCATCGAAGGCTCGGCTTTCGTCGCGGCGCCGCTGTGCGGCATGACCCTGGCGCAGCAGGGCGCCGAGGTCATCCGCTTCGATCCGCTGGAGGGCGGGCTGGATTCCCGCCGCTGGCCGCTGACGGCCGCCGGCAAAAGCCTCTACTGGGTCGGACTGAACAAGGGCAAACGCTCGATCGCGGTCAACACCCGCACACCCGAGGGCCAGGAGCTGATCGTCAGCCTGATCACCGCAGCGGGCGACGGCAACGGCATCTTTCTGACCAACTTCCCCGCCTCCGGCTGGCTCGGCTACGAGAACCTCAAGCAGCGGCGGCAAGACGTCATCATGATGAACCTGTTCGGCAACCCCGACGGCAGCTCGGCGGTCGACTACACCGTCAACTGCGCGATCGGCATTCCGTTCGCCACCGGACCGGTGCATGGGCACAAGCCGATCAACCCCGTCAACCACGTGCTTCCGGCCTGGGATTGCATCACCGGCCTGACCGCGGCCATGGGCATCATCGCCGCGGAGCGGCACCGCCGCCTGACCGGCGAGGGCCAGTACATCAAGCTGGCGCTATCGGACGTGGCCATGGCGATGGTCGGCAATCTCGGCCTGATCGGCGAGGCCCAGGTCAACCGCGAAGACCACATGTCGTTCGGCAACTACCTCTACGGCGCCTACGGCCGCGAGTTCGAAACCCGCGACGACCGCTACATCTACGTCGTCGCCATCACCAAGCGGCAGTGGCAGATGCTGTGCAAGACGACCGGGCTCGGGGACAAGATGGCGCTGATCGAGCCGCTGCTCGGCGTCGACCTGAGCCGCGAGGGCGACCGGTTCAAGGCACGCGACGCCATCTCGGCGGTGCTGCAGCCGTGGTTCGCCGAACGGACGCTCGCCGAGGTCAAGGAGACCTTCGACGGCACCGGCGTCTGCTGGGGGCCCTATCAGACTTTTTTGCAAATGGTCGAGGAAGACCCGCGCTGTTCGACCGACAACCCGATGTTCGCAGAGATCGAGCAGCCGAGCATCGGCTCCTACCTCGTCCCCGGCTCGCCGCTTGAGTTTTCGGGGCTGCCGCGGCTCGAGCCGACCCGCGCGCCCGCCCTGGGCGAGCATACCGACGAGGTGCTGGCGACGGCGCTGGGCCTGAGCGACGGGCAGATCGGCAAGCTGCGCGATCGCAAGATCGTCGGCGGCCCCGTGGACATGTAGAGCCGGCCATCAGGCTCCGGTCGCCGCGGCCTTCTTCCTGCGAGGCGTCAAGGGCTTCCGGGGCGCCGAGGCGAGACGGCGTTTCCTACGCCTGTGCCCGCTCCCGGTCGCGGCGGTTTTCGTAGGCCTTGAGGTGGCAGTAGGCGGTGCACAGGCGCGGCGTGAAGACGCCGGCAGCCTCGGCGCGGGCGATCAGGTCGCCCTCGATGTGATCGGCCTCGACCGGGTTGCCGGCCTCGACATCGCGCAGCATCGACGCGGCGAAGGTCGATCCCGGCTCGGTGAGAAGGCCGCGGATCCGCGTCAAGGTGTCTTCGCGCGGCGGGAATCCGGCGGCCGCGGCGATTTCCGCGCTCTCCGAAAGCGTCTCGGTGACGATCGCCTGGCCATGGGGCGCGGCGACGATGTCGCCGATGGTCGCGCGCATCAGGCAGGTTGCCGCCGCCAGCGACGCGAGCATGACCCACTTCTCCCACATCTCGAGGACGATATCGTCGCTGTGGCGCATCTCGAACGCGGCAGGGGCGATCGCGCGCGCCAGACAGGCGCAGAACGGCTCCTGCTCCGGCCGGCGGCCGCCGAACACCAGAAGGTGCGTCTGGTTGAGGTGACGGATCGTCCCGTCCGGCGTCAACGTCGCCGCGATCTGGCACAGGCCGCCGAGGATCCGCTCCGCGCCGAACGCCGCGTCAAGCCGGTCGAGGTGGGCCATGCCGTTGAGCAGCGGCAGAATGAACGTTTGCGCCCCGACGGCCGGGCCGATGGAGGCGATGGCGTCGTCGAGGTCGTAGGCTTTGCAGCTCAGGACGACGAGGTCGTAGGCGCGGCCGCCGTCCGCAGCGAGCGCATCGGCGGTGATGGCCGTAACCGGCACGTTCACATCCCCCATCGGGCTTTCGATCCGCAACGGTCCTTCGCCCAGGAGGGCTGCCCGCCGGGGCCGGACGAGAAAGGACGCGTCGACGCCCGCCGCCGCCATCCTGCCGCCGAAGTAGCCGCCGGTGGCGCCGGCCCCGAGGAAAAGGATCTTCATCGCGCGCTTCCTCCCGCACTTCGAAAAAAGCCGCAGCCTACAGATAATCGCGCAGCATGGCGACCAGCGGCGCATCCGCCGGCGGCATCGCCAGCGAGGTCATCGCCAGCGGCCGCAGCCACTTCAGCGCCTGGCCTTCGCGCGGGTGCGGCGTGCCCTTCCACACCCGGCACAGGTAGAGCGGCATGAGCAGGTGCTCCCGGTCGTAGCGGTGCGAAGCGAAGGTGAACGGCGCGAGGCAGCTCTCGGTGATATCGACCCCGAGTTCCTCGCGGAGTTCGCGAACGACGCAGGCTTCCGGCGTCTCGCCCGCATCCACCTTGCCGCCGGGAAACTCCCACAAACCGGCCATCGCCTTGCCTGTCGGCCGCTGCGCCACAAGCACCCGACCGTCGATATCGACCATGGCGACGGCGGCGACGAGAAGGAGCGGCAGGGGTGGGAGCGGATCGCCGGCGGCGACGCGCAGGCAGCCCGAATCCGGCCCCGTCACCGTCCCCTCACGATCGATAGGAGGCGTTGATGTCGATGTAGTCGTGGGTCAGATCGCAGGTCCACACCGTCGCCACGCCGCTGCCCACCCCGACGTCGACGGCGATTTCGACCTCCGCCCCCTTCATGTGCCGGGCGACCGGGCCTTCGTCGTAGCCGGGCACGGGACCACCGTCGGCCGCGACGGCGAAGCCGCCGACGGAGATCGCCAGCCGGTCGCGGTCGATCCGCTCGCCGGCTTTGCCGATCGCCATGACGATGCGTCCCCAGTTCGCGTCCTCGCCGGCGACCGCAGTCTTGACCAGCGGCGAGTTGGCGATGGAAAGCCCGATTACGCGCGCCGCGGCATCGGATTCGGCGCCGCCGACGGTGATGGTAATGAATTTGCGCGCGCCTTCGCCGTCGCGCACCACCTGGGTGGCGAGGTCGACCATGACCTCGCCCAAGGCGACGCGGAAGGCGTCGATGCGCGGATCGGCGGGGTCGTGCACCGGCGCATGTCCGGCCGCTGCCGTCGCGAAGGCGAGCAGGGTGTCGTTGGTCGAGGTGTCGCCGTCGACCGTGATGCAGTTGAACGACCGCGCCGCCGCGTCCTCGACGAGGCGCTGCAGGGCCGCCGGCGCGATCGCCGCATCGGTAAAGACGAAGGCCAGCATCGTTGCCATGTCGGGGGCGATCATGCCTGCGCCCTTGGCGATGCCATTGATGCTCACCGGCCGGCCCTCGATCTCCGTCGTCCGCGTCGAGCCCTTGGCGAAGGTGTCGGTCGTGGCGATGGCCCGCGCCGCGGCCTCCCAGCCGCCCGCAGCGAGGCCGTTGTGCAGGCCCGGCAGGGCGCGGACGAGGCGGTCGACCGCCGGCGCCTCGCCGATGACACCGGTCGAGGCCACGAACACCTGATCGGCGGCGCAGCCGAGGATGCCGGCCGCGGCGACCGCGGTCTGCTGCACCGCCCGGTCCCCCGCGGCGCCGGTAAAGGCGTTGGCGTTGCCGGCGTTGACGACGAGGCCGCGGGCCTGACCCTCTCCAAGGATTTGCCGGCACCACAGGACCGGGGCGGCCGCCGTCTGCGAGCGGGTGAAAACGCCTGCGACGGCGGAGCCGGGTTCGAGGACGACGAGCAGCACGTCGTCGCGGTCGCGATACCGCAGACCGGCGGCGGCGGTGGCCAGACGAAGGCCGCGCACCGGCGGCATCTCCGGGAAGCGCGCCGGGGCGAGCGGCGAGGCGCCGGGCTTGGCTGAAACGTCGGAGGCGGTTTGCATGGCGAGACCCGTTGTCATGGGCGTCATCCCGGCGGGTTGGCCCCGTCGGCGGCGTCGGCGCGATAATGCACAACGGCCGCTTCGGCACAAGATGGCGACGGTTGGAGGCGACGGTCCGGACGAGGCCGCGGCGGGTCGATTGACAGCACCCGACGCCGCGTTTATCTCTTGAGGCAATGGCAGCGATCGGCTTGCTGGCGGCGATTGCGCTATTTTTTGCGTCTTCTCGGGGAAATGGATGTTCGGCGCACTTGCCAGGCGGGTGTTCGGCACCGCCAACGAACGATTCCTTAAAGGTCTGCGGAAAAATGTGGAAGTCGTCAACGCCCTCGAGCCGGAGCTGGAGGGGCTGAGCGACGACGATTTGCGCGCGCGGACGGTCATACTGCGCGAGCGCATCGAGGCCGGAGAGGATCTCGACGACCTTCTCACCGACGCCTTCGCGACCGTTCGCGAGGCGGCGAAGCGCACACTCGGCCAGCGCCATTTCGACGTGCAGATCCTGGGCGGCGTCGTGCTGCACCGCGGCATGATCGCCGAGATGAAAACCGGCGAGGGCAAGACGCTGGTCGCGACGCTTGCCGTCTACCTCAACGCGCTGTCGGGCAAGGGGGTGCATGTCGTCACCGTCAACGACTACCTCGCCCGCCGCGACGCCGAGTGGATGGGCACGATCTACCGCTTCCTCGGCCTGAGCGTCGGCTGCATCGTCCACGGCCTGACGGACGCGGAACGGCGCGAGGCCTACGCCTGCGACGTCACCTATGGCACCAACAACGAGTTCGGGTTCGACTATCTCCGCGACAACATGAAGTTTCGCCTGGAGGAGATGGTCCAGCGACCGTTCAACTTCGCGATCGTCGACGAGGTCGACTCGATCCTGATCGACGAGGCGCGCACGCCGCTGATCATCTCCGGCCCGGCGGAGGACTCCTCCGAGCTGTACATGCGGATGAACCAGCTCATGCCGCAGTTGGAAGACGAGGACTTCGAGAAGGACGAGAAAGCGCGCTCGGTCTCGTTCACCGAAGTCGGCGTCGAAAAGCTCGAGGGCCTGCTGCGACAATGCGGCCTGTTGCAGGAGGGCAATCTCTACGACATCGGCAACATATCGCTTGTCCATCACGCCAACCAGGCCCTGCGCGCACACAAGCTGTTCGCCCGCGACACCGACTACGTGGTCAAGGACGGTCGGGTGGTGATCATCGACGAGTTCACCGGGCGGATGATGGAGGGGCGGCGCTATTCGGAAGGCCTGCATCAGGCTCTCGAGGCCAAGGAAATCGTGCCGATCCAGCAGGAGAACCAGACCCTCGCCTCGATCACCTTCCAGAACTACTTCCGCCTGTACCCGAAGCTGGCCGGGATGACCGGAACGGCGATGACCGAAGCCGGCGAGTTCTCCGAGATCTACAACCTGGAAGTCGTCGACATCCCGACGAATGTGCCGTGCATCCGCGCCGACGACGACGACGAGGTCTATCGCACGGTCGCCGAAAAATACGACGCCATCGTCGAGTTGATCCGCGAATGTCGCGAGCGCGGTCAGCCGATCCTGGTCGGCACCGTCAGCATCGAGAAGTCCGAGCGCCTCGCGAGCATGCTGAAGAAGAAGCGCATTCCCCACAACGTGCTCAACGCCCGCTACCACGAGCAGGAAGCGGCGATCATCGCTCAGGCCGGCGCCAGCGGCGCGGTGACGATCGCCACCAACATGGCCGGCCGCGGCACGGACATCCAGCTCGGCGGCAACCCCGACATGCGCATTCGCCAGGAGCTCAAGGACCCGGACGACGAGGTCGGCAAGGCGCGCATCCGCGCCGAGACCGCCGCCGATCGCGAGACGGTGCTCGCCGCCGGCGGCCTCTTCATCCTCGGCACCGAGCGCCACGAAAGCCGCCGCATCGACAACCAGTTGCGCGGCCGCTCCGGCCGGCAGGGCGATCCCGGCGGCTCGCGGTTCTACCTTTCGCTTGAAGACGATCTGATGCGCATCTTCGGCTCCGAGCGCATCGACGGGATGCTGCAGAAGCTCGGCCTGAAGGAAGGCGAAGCCATCATCCATCCCTGGGTCAACCGCGCGCTGGAAAAGGCGCAGCAGAAGGTCGAGGCGCGCAACTTCGAGATCCGCAAGAACCTGCTCAAGTTCGACGACGTGATGAACGACCAGCGCAAGGTCGTCTACGACCAGCGCAAGGAGCTGATGAGCGCCGAAGACGTCTCGCATACCGTCACCGACATGCGTCATCAGGTGGTCGAGGATCTGGTCGCAACCGACATCCCGGAGAACGCCTACCCCGAGCAGTGGAACACGCACAGCCTGCACGGCGAGGTCTTCCGGATTTTCAACCTCGACCTGCCCCTCGCCGATTGGGCGAAGGAAGAAGGCATCGCCGACCAGGAGATGCGCGAGCGCCTGCTCGAGGCGACGGACCGGCGGATGGCCGAAAAGGCGGCGAACTTCGGCCCCGAGACGATGCGGATGATCGAGAAGAGCCTGCTTTTGCAGATTCTCGATCAGGTGTGGAAGGAGCACCTCCTGTCTCTCGACCACCTGCGTCAGGGAATCGGCCTGCGCGCTTACGCCCAGCGCGATCCCCTCAACGAATACAAGCGCGAGGCGTTCAACCTGTTCCAGGCGATGCTCGAGCGGCTGCGCGAGCGCGTCACGCTGGTCCTCGCCCATGTCGAGCTGCGCATGGATCCGGCGGTCGAACCGGCGCT
This sequence comes from Rhodospirillales bacterium, assembly GCA_016793925.1. Taxonomy (GTDB): domain Bacteria; phylum Pseudomonadota; class Alphaproteobacteria; order Rhodospirillales; family Defluviicoccaceae; genus JAEULH01. Next base: position 11,255 of record JAEULH010000011.1, read on the forward strand.
GCGCCCGCCGCCGCCGCCGGAGATGCATGAGAGCCGCGCCGATCCCGCTCTCGTCGGCGCCGGCGCGGAAGACGACCGGGAACCCGTCGCCGCCGCCGCGGTCGCCAGCGCGCCGGTGCGCTCGCGGCAGATCGAGGGCGCGGTCGATCCGAGGGATCCGGCGACGTGGGGCCGGGTGTCCCGCAACGCCCTCTGTCCCTGCGGCTCGGGCAAGAAATACAAGCACTGCCACGGCCAGCTGAGCTGACCGCGCGCGGGGCGCCATGGCGCGCCGACGCGCTGTAATGCAGCCCCGGTCTTCCCTCAGGCTCGGTTCCGATCGCCTTCGGCTCGTCTGAGCCCTAGCTAGCGGCGGGAGTGCTCCGCCGCGTCGGCGGCGAACAATTCTTCCAGTTCCTTGGTCGCGGCTTTGGCGAGATCCTGCATGCGCTGGGTGTCGTTGTGGAGGCCGTGATGGGCGTAGAGCCGCCGCTCGTCGTGGCGGCGGAAGGTCTCGACCGCGCTCGCGGCCTCGTCGTCGGGCACTCCCAGTCCCTGCAGGACCGCCCGGGCCATGTCGATGCTGGACAGAAAGGTCTCCCGCCAGACGACCTTGACGCCCGCGTCCATCAGCCGATAGGCGTGGTTGCGGTTGCGCGCGCGGGCGTAGATGGGCAGCTTTGGGAAATTTTCGCGCACGGTCTCGGCCGTTCGGACCGACGCGTCGGGTTCGTCGATGGCAAGGACCAGGGCCGCCGCCTGATCCGCTTTGGCGGCGCGCAGCAGATCGATCCGCGACGCATCGCCATAGAACACCTCGTTGCCGAACCGGCGCACGAAATCGACCTGGTCGGGGCTGATCTCGAGCGCGGTGAAGGGGATCTTCTTGGCCCGCAGGATCCGCGCGACGATCTGTCCGAAGCGGCCGAAGCCGGCAATGATCACCTGGCGCTGTTCTTCGGGCGGCGCGTCGTATTCCGGCGGCGTGGCTTGCCGGGCAAGGCGGCGTTTCATGACGGCCTCTTCGCAAGCGGCCAGAATGGGCGTCGTCGCCATCGACAGGGTGACGACGGCCTTGAGCAGATCGGCATCGGCGGGATCGAGGACGGCGGTGCCGGCGGCGACGGCAAAAATGACGAAGGCGAACTCGCCGCCCTGGGAAATGGAGATGGCCAGCGCGCGCGCCGACGATGGCCCAAGGCCGTTCGTCCGGCCGATGCCGTACAGAACCGCGAGCTTGATCGCGACAAGCCCCGCGACCAGCGCCGCGACGGTTTCGGGGCGGCCGACGATCATGCCGAGGTTGAGCGACATCCCCACGGAGATGAAAAACAGGCCAAGGAGCAGGCCCTTGAAGGGCTCGATATCGGCCTCCAGGGCGTGGCGGTACTCCGAGTCGGCCAGCAGCAGACCGGCGAGGAAGGCGCCGAGCGCCATCGACAGGCCCAGCGACTGCATCAACAGGGCGATGGCGACGACAACGAGCAGGGCCATCGCCGTGAACAGCTCTCGGATCGCCGCCAAGGCGACGATACGCAGGGCGTAGCGCAGCAGGTAGCGGCCGACCACGCAGAGCAGGATAAGCACGCCGAGCGTCAGCCCGGCCTTGAGCAGATCGTCCTCCCCCATCGGTCCCGGCCCACGCGGCCCGACCAGCGGCACAAAGGCGATCAAAGGGATCGCGGCGAGATCCTGGAACAGCAGGATGGAAAAGGCGACGCGGCCGTGGCGCGTGGTCAACTGGTTCTTCTCGGCGAGGTTCTGCAGGGCGAAGGCGGTCGATGACAGCGCCAGCGTCAGGCCGATGACGACCGCGGCGCGCAGGGCGACGCCCATGGCCATCGCTGCGCCCGCCAGCGCCGCGCCCGTGATCAGCACCTGCGCCGCGCCCATGCCAAGGATCGCCTTGCGCAACAGCCACAGACGCCGCGGCTGCAGCTCGAGACCGATGATGAACAGCAGGAGGACCACGCCGAATTCGGCGAAGTGCAGGATGTCGTTGACATTGAAAACGATGCCGAGCCCGGCCGGGCCGATGACGGCGCCGGCGACGAGATAGCCGAGGACTGAGCCCAGACCCAGGCGCCGCGACAGCGGCACCGCGAGCACCGCCGCCGTGAGAAATATCGCCGCTTCAGCCAACATCGATGAACTCCGCACGCTGCCCGCGTGTTAACCTTGGAAGGCATCTTATCGCACAGACGCGGTCGATGCGGGCTTGCGACATGCGGCATCCGCGCGATCTCGCAGGTGCGCCGACGCGAGGAGTGGAACCGCTGCGTTGAGCCACACGGGAGGGCAAAAAGCCTCGCCGGTCTTTGCAGCTCATCGTGTCTTCGGCAACACCGTTAACACCAAGGCACCACGTCCGGGAGAAGAGGAAACATGTTCGATCAAAACGACGGAGCCGTGAGCGAAAGCGACGACCAGCAGATCTGGAGGTTCCTGGAATTCTCCCAATTCGTCGACCTGCTGGATCGCAAGGCGTTGTTTTTCGCACGCCTCGACATGCTGGAAGACCCGTTCGACGGCCACGCCGACGAAGATGGGCTGGGCCTGCGGTCGCTGCCCGAGGAGGTGATGCGTCTGGCCGAACAGGCTGCGGCGCCGCCGCCGAAGATGGGACGGCTCGAACGCTGGTGGTCGCGCAAGGCCCAGGAGAGCGAACAGGACAACCTCGTCAACACCATTCGCAACTACCGGCCGCCGGCGCTGGTCTGGGCGAACTGCTGGCACGCCGGCGGTTCCGGCCATGTCGCCCTGTGGAAGGGCTACCGTGCGCTCGGCAAGCTGGTCGCCATTCGCAGCACCATCGGCAAGCTTCGCGCGGCGCTTGCGGCGTCGCCGGAGCCCTCGATCTCGGTCGAGCCGGTACGTTACGCCGATGAGGCGACGCTGAAGACCATGGACGACCCGGCGAAGAGGGCCCTGACGAAGAATAACGTCCTCGCCCACGAGCGCGAGGTTCGCGCGATCCTGAGTCGCGCGGCAAGCAGCGGCGAAACCTGCCTCGGGCGCGGCTGCAACGTCGCGGTCGACGTCGGCGCCATGATCGACGCGGTTGCGGTCTCGCCCGCGGCCGAGCCGTGGCTCCACGAGTTGGGCCGGCGCGTGACGCGGACCTACGGGCTCGATGCATCCGTCGCGGCTGACGACGCGCGCCCGCTGGCGCTTCCCGATTACACGCCCGAACGGGCGCTGCCGGCTTCCTGAGGCGCTTGCCCGGCGGCCACGGTGGGCGGCGGCGGCAGCGCTGCGCCCTCCCTGCCCGGCCCCTCGAACGAACTCCATTCGCGCACCAGGGTATAGCCGACGGCAAGGAAGATCGGGCCGAGAAAGACGCCGAGGAAGCCGAAGGCCAGCGCGCCGCCGAAGACGCCGAGCAGGACCAGGAGAAGCGGCATGGCGCTGCCGCGGCTGATGAAATAGGGCTTCAGGAAGTTGTCGACCCCGCTGACGACGAGGAGGCCCCAGATGCCCATGAAGATGGCCCAGCCGATCTCGTCCCTGTAGACCAGCCATGCCGTCGCCGGCAGCCAGATCAGCGGCGCGCCCGGCGGCACGATCGAAACGAAGAACGTAATGAAACCGAGGAACAGCCAGGCCGGGATGCCGGCGACCCACATGCCGATCGCGGCCAGGGTGGCCTGGGCCAGCGCGGTGCCGATGACGCCGTAGACGACGCCCTTCGTCGTTCCCTCGGCCACCCTCATCAGCCGATGCGCGCGTTCGCCGCCGAGCCGCTGGGCGAGCGCGGTCAGGCGCTTCGACGCGGCTGCACCGTCGCGATAGAAGAAGAAAGCGGCGACGACGCTCAGGGTCAACTCGATCAGGCCGCCGCCGATCCTGCCGCCAATCCGCAACACCCACTGGCTCGCCGGGCCGATGAGGCTGCGCGCCGTATTGGCGATGCGGACGTTGTCGACGCTTTTCCATTGCTCCACGAGATCGGGGCCGACGACCGGAATGTCGGCAAGCCAAGTCGGCGGCTCCGGCAGCCCGGCCGCGATCACGCTTTGCACTTCGTTGACGCTGCGAACGGCGCTTTCGGTGAGACCGCTACCGACGGCGAACATCGGGACGAGCAGCGCCACAGCGAGCACCGCCGTCATCAGCGCCGCGGCGACCGTCGGCCGGCCGCCAACCAGCCGCTGCACGCGCAGGTACAGCGGCCAGGTGACAAAAACGAGGATCAACGCCCACGCCAAGGCGGTGAGAAACGGCCGGAGGACGATAATGCAGCCGCTTGCAATCAGCGCCAGGGCCGCAAGGCCGGCGAATGCCTCGACCCTGCGTCCCTGCTCGGTTGGAGCCACGCCGGCGGCCGCCGCCTCGCGACCGGCGGCAGGGCCTACTTCGTTTCAGGCTCCATGCGAACGTACTGATCGGCGGTCAGGGCGACGCTGCCCATCAGGCCGGAGGCGTTGTTGACAAAGACGACGACCGGAACGTTCAGGTCCGCCACCGAAATCGTCCCGCCGAGGCCGGTATCGATGACCGCAAACGAGGCATCGACGCCGAACTCCCAGTCCTTGCCCTCGGTGAAGCTCTGCAGCGCCGCCGGCGTCATGAACATGATGATCTGGTCGCGCTCCATATACCCCGCCTGCAAACCGAAGGAGCCCGATCGGACCTCATAATGATCGATGATCCGGCCGCCCTTCATCAGCGCGCCCGCGCCATAGCCGCCGCCGACGATCAACCCGCCGCGGGAGTAGTGCGGAATCACCAGGATCGCCTCGGCCCGATTCGCAAACTCCTTCGCTTTCGGCTGAGCCTTGAAAAGCTCCTGAAGAGCCACCTTCGAGCGGGTGTCGATTTGATCGAACGACGGCGCCGCAGCCGCCGGCGACGCGTATGCGAGGCCAATGGCGAAAGCTGCGATGAGAAGCCAAGCCAGCTTGGCCTGTAATGCTATGCGCATGTCATTCCTCCCTCAAAAGCATAAAGTTGATCTCAACGTAACTGGCTGCACCAGCTTCAATCAGCTTTGCTGACGGCAGCTGTCGATAGCCTCCTCAAGGCCGCTCCAGATGTGCCTGCTCAGGATAAGCATAGGCTTACGCCGCAAGGTATAGGTGATTTGTTCGGCATCCGCATCGAGATCGTAATCGATGACAACTTCTCCAATTGGGGTGGAAGTCCTCGCTGTGCCAGCCGGACTAGTCTCCGGATCGAAGGTTGTTCCAAAGCGGGTCCGCGCCATCGCCTTTACCTTCTCCCACACATGGACCGATACGTCCTCGAAGGTTCGGCTATCCTGCATGCCGTCGCTGTCTCTTTCGCTTTCCTATGTTGGTCGGCGCGTCCCGGCCCGGGCTCGAGACGCGCGACCGCCTTTGCAATGGCCTAGCGCTTGATCTTCGAGATCTTCTGCCCCTCGAATGAGAGATCGGCCATGAGGCCCTTCGCGCTGAAGATGTAACCGACGACCGGATCCGTCATCGATTTTGCGTCGATCGACCCGGCCTTGGAGGTATCGATCACGGTAATCCCGGCGTTGCCGCCGACTTCCCAACCGTCGCTGTTCTGGAATTTCTTCAGCGATTCGTCGGTGAGGAACATGATCACCTGCGAGCGCTGCTCGGCGCCGAGCTGCAGGCCGATCGAGGCGGCCGTGGTGCTGTAGAAGGCGACCGGCTTGCCACCGATGACGAGCGCGCCTTCGCCGTATTCGCCGCCGACGCCGACCGCGGCCTTCGTGACCTCGGGGAAGACGAGAATGCCGCTCGCCTTGTTGCCGAACTCCTTGCAGGTCTTGACGGTCTCGTAGCAGGTCGCGAGGGTTTTTTGCACAGCGGCCGTCAGCTCGGCGCCGGTCTGGGCGGCCATGGCGCCAGATGTCGAGATCGCAACCGCAACCGCGGCCCCAGCGACCGCTGTCAGTTTCTTCCAAGCCATCTTGTTTGTTCCCCTATCCTTCATAATGCGTGTGTCCGCACTGCCGATAGCGACGCCGGACGTTGGCGCCAATGAGCGCCGACCGACCGCAACTAAGTCCTGGTCGGTCCCCGTCTAACGCAAGGCTAGCATGGCAAGCCTCCGCAGTTGGCGAGAATTCGTCCTTAACCTTTGATACCCGACCGTTCGCCAAGTGTTCCGCCAACAGCCACCGAAGTATCAGTAGATACCGGTCAGGTAGTAAAAGCTGATTATCACCGCCACCGCCAGTGTCTTGATGACGGTAATAGCGAAAATGTCCTTGTAGGACTGGCGGTGGGTCAATCCAGTCACAGCCAGCAGGGTGATAACCGCGCCATTATGCGGAAGCGTGTCCATGCCGCCACTGGCCATTGAAGCGACCCGGTGCAGCACTTCCAGCGGAATGTTGGCGGCATGCGCATTCGCGATGAACTGCTCGGCCATTGCCGCCAGGGCGATGCTCATACCGCCCGAGGCGGAGCCGGTGATGCCCGCGAGTACGGTGACGGTGACCGCCTCGTTGACCAACGGGTTGGGAATCGCCTCCAAAGCAAGCCTGACGGTATCGAAGCCGGGCAGCGATGCGACAACCCCGCCGAAGCCGTACTCGGAGGCGGTGTTCAGGGTCGCCAGCAGCGCGCCGGCGATCGCCAGCTTGGTACCGTCGCCAAAGCGCATCCGCACCGAGCCGAAAGCGGACACGACGACGAAGAGCACGCCGACAATCAGCGCGCCGATGACCGCCCAGATGGCAGCGATCTTGCCGATCGCGATGGGCGTGGGCGCGCCGCTGCCGAGCGCGAACTGGAAGGTCTCGCCGTAGAGCTCGGGGATGAGGTCGGTGAACACGCGGTTGAGGACGAAGACGAGAACGAGCGGAAGGATCGCCAGGAACGCGTTCGGCAGCATCTCGTCCTCGAAGGGCTCCGGCTCATTCTCCAGCGGGTACTTCCCCCCGCTGGTGTATCCCTCGCCCGCCGCGGCGGCCCGGCGGCGATTGAACTCCAGGTAGCTCATGCCGACGATGAAAATGAACGTTGCGCCGACGACGCCCAGCCACGGAGCGGCCCAGGTTGTCGTCTGGAAAAACGTCGTCGGGATGATGTTCTGGATCTGGGGCGTTCCGGGCAACGCGTCCATGGTGAAGGTGAACGCACCGAGCGCGATCGTCCCGGGGATCAGCCGCTTCGGAATGTCGACCTGGCGGAACAGTTCAGCGGCAAACGGGTAAACGGCGAAGACAACGACGAACAGGGACACGCCGCCGTAGGTCATGATCGCACAGACGAGGACGATCGAGAGCATGGCCCGGCTGGGCCCGACCAGGCGCACGACCGAAGAAACGATCGCTTTGGAAAAGCCGGAGATCTCGATGACTTTTCCGAAAACCGCTCCCAGCATGAAGACAGGGAAGTACAGCTTCACGAAGTTCGCCAGCCGATCCATGAAGACGCTGGTATAGGCGGGCGCGACCAACGCCGGGTCCGTCGCGAGGACCGCGAGCAGGGCGCAGATCGGCGCGAACAGGATGACGCTGTAGCCTCGATAGGCGACGAACATGAGCAGGCCCAGCGCGAGCAGGAGAACGACGACGTTCATGGCGGATCACCTGGCTAAAATTGAGCACGGTCGGGCCGGCGGCTTGGGCGGCGTCGGCATGCCGCATCGGTCGCGCCGGGGGTAAAGGGTCACCGGAGGTAAAGGGTCAGTAGCTGCTTGGGTCCGGGGTCAAGACGGTGATCATGTCCCGGCGAAGATCGGCTATGACGTGACGCTGATGCGAAATGATCTCGCGGACCAGATCGCGCATCGAAAGGATGCCGATGAGCTTGCTATTCTCCATTACCGGCAAGTGGCGGAAGTCGCCGTCGCTCATCAGCGCCATGCACTGCTCGACGGTGTGTTCGGGCGTTGCGAAGACGACATTGCGCGTCATCAGATCGCCCACCGGCGTATCCTTCGAGGAGCGACCGGTGATAATGCCTTTCCGCGCATAGTCGCGCTCGGTCAGGATGCCGACGACTTTGCCGGCGTCGAAGACCAGCACCGCGCCAATGTCCTGCTCGGCCATTACAGACAGCGCCTTGAAGACCGACGTGTCCGGGCTCACCGAGTGGATCACGCCTCCCTTCCCGGCTAGCAGTTGCTTTACCGACCGTATCTCTTTGGCCACGGCGTCCTCCCTGACGAACATTCCGTTTCCCGGGCGGCGCGTTTGCGCTCGCTTGAGTACTTGTACTTGGGTCGTAGCGCTTGTGAAAGCGATAGTCGCTCGCGGTGTTCGCGACGTTTGCGCAGCGACGTCGTCCCTGGTGGCGCCAAGAGCATTCCTTGCGGCCCTGAAACCGCCTAGGTTGACCGCTCCAGCGAACGATCGGCGGAAATGAGCGCATTCGAAGGTGAAGCTCTGAGCTGTGCGCGCGGCGGCCGCGTCGTCTTTTCCCGGCTCGACTTCCGCGTTCGCGGCGGCGAGGCACTGGTTCTCGTCGGCCCCAACGGCAGCGGCAAGTCCAGCCTGCTGCGCCTGATGGCCGGTCTGTCTGCGGCCGCAAGCGGACGGTTGCGGTGGAACGGAGAGGCGGTCGCGGCGGACCCGACGGCCCATCGCCGGCGGCTGCACTATGTCGGCCACCTCGATGCGGTCAAGCCGGCGCTCGACGCTCGCGAAATCCTGCTGTTTACGGCAAGGCTCCGCGCCGGCGGCGGCAAGGCGCGGGCGGCGGTCTCCGCAGCGCTCGAAACCATGGGGATCGCGCATCTCGGCGATGTGCCGACGCGCTATTTTTCCGCGGGTCAGCGCCGTCGCCTTGCGCTGGCCCGGCTGTTCGTCGCCCCGGCGCCGCTGTGGCTGCTGGACGAGCCGAGAACCGCGCTCGATGCCGAAGCGGTCGCACGTCTCGACAACGCCATCGCCGCGCACCGCCACGGCGGCGGTCTTGTCGTCGCCGCGATGCATGGCGGGCCATACCCGCCCGAGGCGACCGTTGTCGATCTCGCCGCGTTCTCGAGCCCGCTGCAATGACGGCGATGAAGGCCTTCTGGCGGACCGTCGGGCGGGACCTGCAACTGGCCCTGCGCCAGGGCATGGACAGCTTCACCGCCGTCGTCTTTTTCGTCCTCGCCGTCGTGCTCTTTCCCTTCGGCGTCGGGCCGGAACCGGCGGTGCTTGCCCGGATCGCGCCGGGGGTGATCTGGGTCGCCGCACTCCTCGCCTCGATGCTGTCGCTCGAGCGGCTGTTCCAGCTCGACTACGAAGACGGCAGCCTCGAGTTGCTCGCCCTCGCGCCGCTGCCGCTGGAGGCCGCCGTTGGCGCCAAGATCACCGCCCACTGGCTGACAACCGGCCTGCCGCTGATCGTCGCCGCGCCTGTGCTCGCCGTGCTGCTGCAGATGGACGCGGCCGGGTTCGTGGCGCTTGTCGCCGCGCTGGCGTTGGGAACGCCGTTGCTCAGCCTGATCGGCGCGATCGGCGCGGCGCTGGTACTGGGTGCGCGGCGCGGCGGCGTGCTCCTGAGCCTGCTCGTCCTCCCGCTTTACATTCCTGTCCTGATCTTCGGCGTTGCCGCGGTCGATGCGGCCGTTTTCGGATTTGCCGTCCGCCCGCACCTCATGGTCCTGTCCGGCCTGCTGCTCGCCGCCCTGGTCCTCGTTCCGTGGGTGACCGCAGCGGCCCTGCGTCAAGCGCTGGAGTAGGTGCCCGGGACTCTTTTGCCTGAACTTTTTGCATGCCGCGTCTTCATCTCTCGCGCCATCCCGGTTAAATCAGGTAGCGGAAGGACGCGCGCGGCCCCCGCGCCGGCGCGATCGGGTACATGCATCGATACGCCAATCCCGGCCGGGTCCTGCGGCTGAGCCGGACGCTGGTTCCCTGGCTCGGCGCGGCGACGGCCCTGCTGATCGCCGCCGGCGCCTATCTCGCTCTCGTCGCCTCGCCGGCCGACTACCAGCAGGGCGAGAGCGTGCGGATCATGTACGTTCACGTCCCGGCCGCGTGGATGGCCATGTTCTGCTACGCCATTCTCGCCGGCGCGTCGGCGGTCGGGCTGATCTGGAAGCATCCGGTGGCCGAGCTCGCGGCAAAGGCGACCGCGCCGATCGGCGCCAGCTTCACCTTTCTGGCGCTGCTCACCGGCTCGCTGTGGGGCAAGCCGATGTGGGGGACGTGGTGGGTCTGGGACGCGCGGCTGACCTCGGTCCTGATCCTGTTTTTCCTCTACCTCGGCTACATGGCGCTGCACTCGGCCTTCGACGACCCCGCACGCGGCGCCAAGGCGGCGGCGATCATGGCGCTCGTCGGCTTCGTCAACGTGCCGATCATCAAGTTCTCGGTCGACTGGTGGTACACGCTGCATCAGCCGGCGAGCGTGTTTCGCATCGGAGGGCCGACCATCGACGCCAGCATGTTGTTGCCGCTGGGGGTGATGGCCGCCGGCTTCACGACATACTACTTCTATGTCGTTCTGCTGCGCCTGCGTGCCGAGATCGTCGCCGGCAAGATCAAGGCCCTGCGCCTGCGCCAGGTGTACGGTTAGATCGGCAATGGAGGCAGGGGCTTTGTCGGCGTTTCTGGCTATGGGCGGTTACGCGGCCTACGTCTGGCCGGCGTTCGCCGTCACCGCCGTGGTCCTGATCGGGCTGCTGGTCGCGAGCGTCCGCTCCGTGCGCTGCCGCGAGGCCGACCTCGCCCGTTTGCGCGCAGAACTGAGAGAAAAAAGCGAGGATCCGACCGGTGAAGCCTAAGCATCGTCGCTTGACCTTCGTGGTAATCGGCCTTGGCTTGTTGGGAATCGCCGCGGCGCTGATTCTGTCGGCCTTCCAGGAGTCGATCGTTTTCTTCCACAGCCCGAGCGAGCTTGCCAAGCACGCCAATCTCGCCGAACGTCGGCTGCGGATCGGCGGGCTGGTCGAGGAAGGCAGCGTCAACCGGAGCGGCGCGACGGTGACCTTCCGCGTCACCGACCTGGCGAACGCGGTCACGGTCGCCTATACCGGCATCCTTCCCGACCTCTTTCGCGAGGGCCAGGGCGTTGTCGCCGAGGGACGCATGAAGGACGGCGTATTCGTCGCCGATCAGGTGCTGGCCAAGCACGACGAAAACTACATGCCGCCCGAGGTCGCCGACTCGCTGAAAAAGTCGGGCCAGTGGCAGCACATGCGCCAGTCGATGGAACAGGCGGGGCAGATCCCGCAGGGAGCGGCGCGATGATCGTCGAACTCGGCCACTACGCGCTGATCCTCGCCCTTGCCGTCGCGCTGATCCAGGGCGTCGTGCCGATGCTCGGCGCCCAGCGGCGCGACGCGGCGTTTATGGAGGTCGCGCGCACGGGCGCATTGGCTCAGTTCGTGCTGATCGCGCTGTCGTTCGGAAGCCTGATGTACGCGCACGCGACATCCGACTTCTCCGTGGCCAACGTCGTCGCCAACTCGCACTCGTCGAAGCCGATGCTCTACAAGCTCGCCGGCACCTGGGGCAACCACGAGGGCTCCATGCTTCTGTGGGTGCTGATCCTGGCGATCTTCGGCGCCGCCGTCGCCGCATTCGGCGTCAATCTGCCGCAGGCGCTGCGCGCACGCGTGCTGGCGGTGCAGTCGTGGATCGCCATCGCTTTCTATCTCTTCATCATTTTCACCTCGGACCCGTTCACGCGGATGATCCCGGCGCCCCTCGACGGCGCGGGTCTCAATCCGCTGCTTCAGGATCCCGGCCTCGCCTTCCATCCGCCGTTCCTCTACCTCGGCTACGTCGGCTTCTCGATGGCCTTCTCGTTCGCCATCGCCGCGCTGATCGAGGGCCGCGTCGACGCCGCCTGGGCGCGCTGGGTGCGGCCGTGGACCCTGGCGGCGTGGATGTTCCTGACCGTCGGCATCACGCTCGGCTCGTGGTGGGCCTACTACGAGCTCGGCTGGGGCGGCTGGTGGTTCTGGGATCCGGTCGAGAACGCCTCGCTGATGCCTTGGCTCGCCGGCACCGCGCTGCTGCACTCGGCCAGCGTGGTCGAGAAGCGGGACGCGCTGAAGGGCTGGACCATCTTTCTCGCCATCGTCACCTTCGGCCTCAGCCTGCTCGGCACCTTCCTGGTCCGCTCGGGCGTGCTCACCTCGGTCCACGCCTTCGCCGTCGACCCCGCCCGCGGGATCTTCATCCTCGGCCTGCTCGTCGTCATCATCGGCGGCTCCCTGGCGCTGTTCGCCTGGCGCGGGCCGGCGTTGCAAGGCGGCGGTCTGTTCCAGCCGATCTCGCGCGAAGGGGCGCTGCTGCTCAACAACCTGCTGCTGGCGACGGCGGCGGCGAGCGTGCTGCTCGGCACCCTGTATCCGCTGATGCTCGAGGCGGTCGGGGGCGACAAGGTCTCGGTCGGCCCCCCCTTCTTCAACGCCGTCTTCATCCCGCTGATGGCGCCTCTGGTCGCGGCCATGGCGGTGGGGCCGCTCCTGGCGTGGAAGCGCGCCGACCTCGCCGCGGCGCTGAGCCGGCTGTGGCTTGCGGCGCTCGCGACGCTCGCCGCCATCCTGACGGTGTGGCTGGTTCACGGCCTCAGGGACCTCGTCGGCATTGTCGGCATGGCCATGGCCGCGTGGCTGTTCGTCGGCGCCCTGAGCGAACTCGCCGTGCGCATCAAACTCTTCGCGGTGCCATTGAGCGAAAGCGCGCGGCGTTTGGCGAACCTGCCGCGGGCGGCCTGGGGCATGAGCCTTGCACATGCCGGGCTGGCCGTGGCGATCGCGGGAATGACCGGCGCCGGCGTCTGGAAGCAGGAATCGGTGCAGCTCATGACCCCGGGGCAGACGCTGAGCTTCGCCGGCTATGACATCACGCTCGACGCCGTGCAGCCGGTCGCCGGGCCCAACTACGAGGCGACGCGCGGATCCTTCACGCTGGAACGCGACGGCCGCAAGCGCGCGACGATGACGCCGGAGAAGCGCTTCTACCCCGTCGAGGGCCGGCAGACGACGGAGGCCGCCATCCGCACGACCGTGTCGGGCGACATCTACCTCGTCATCGGCGACAGGCAAGGCGACGGCGGCTATGTCACCCGGTTCTACTTCAATCCGCTGGTCGTCTGGATCTGGGCCGGCGCGGCGTTTATGGTCGCGGGCGGACTGCTCAGCCTGTCGGACCGACGTCACCGGATCGGCGCCCCGTCCCGGAAAGCGGCGCGGGCGCCGGGCGTGACGCCGATCGGAACGGCGGGAGCCCGCACCTGAGGTCCGCGCACGCATGAGCCGACTGCTCTTCTTCATCCCGCTGGCGATTTTTCTCGTTCTCGCCGGCTACTTCTGGATCGGCCTCGGCAAGGATCCGCACGAGATCCCTTCGGTCCTGATCGACCGGCCGGTGCCGGAGTTTGCGCTGCCGCCGATCGAAGGACGGGAGCGGGGCCTTGCAAGCGCCGACCTCCGCGGCGAGGTCTCCCTGCTCAACGTTTTCGGCTCATGGTGCGTCGCGTGCGCGGTCGAGCATCCGTTCCTGATGGAAGTGAAGGCGGACGGCCTGGTCCCGATCCACGCCATCGACTGGCGCGAGAAGGACCGGACCGCAGGCCCGGCGTGGCTGGCCAGGCGCGGCGATCCGTACACGCTGATCGGCGACGACCCCGACAGCAGGGCGGCCATCGCCCTGGGCGTCACCGGCGCGCCCGAGACCTTCATCATCGATCGCAACGGCGTCATCCGCTACAAGCACGTCGGCCCGATCACGCCCGAAAACTGGGAGACGCAGCTATGGCCGATCGTCCGCGCATTGCAGCGCGGCTGACCCAGCTCTCCGCGAGGCCGCGGCGCGCGCCGGCGCCGCTGGCGACGACGGTCATGGTGCTGGCCACTTTGGCGCTCTTCCTGGCCGTCGCCGTCGCGACGGACGCCCGTGCGGTGCAGCCGGGCGAGACTCTGGCCGATCCGGCCCTCGAGGCGCGCGCGCGCGAAGTCAGCAAGGAATTGCGCTGCCTGGTCTGTCAGAACCAGTCGATCGACGACTCCGATGCCGAGCTCGCCCACGACCTTCGCCTGCTCGTGCGCGAGCGCGTCGCCGCCGGCGACAGCAACAGCGAAGTCGTCGACTACGTCGTCTCCCGCTACGGCGACTTTGTCCTGCTCAGGCCGCCGTTCAAGGCGGCGACCTACGCCCTGTGGCTGGGGCCGGCGGCGATCCTCGTCATCGGGCTCATGGCCGTGGCTTTCTTTTTCCGAAGGCGCAACGCTGCAAGGAGCGAGCCCGCCCCGCTCAGCGAGCCCGAGCGCCAACGCCTCGCCGGCCTGATGGAAGACGAGGCGTCGTGACCCTGCTCTGGCTCGCCGTTGCGGCGCTCAGCGTCCTCGCGGTGCTGCTTGTCGCCGCGCCGCTGCTGTCGCGCCGGCGCCGCTCGCCCCCGTCGCGCCGCCAGCTCGACCTCGGCATCTACCGCGAACAGCTCGCCGAGGTCGACCGCGATGTCGAGCGCGGCCTGCTCGGCGAGAACGAGGCCGAGGCGGCGCGCACGGAGGTCAAGAGGCGGATCCTCGCCGCCGGTGCCGGTGCCGAAGGAACGGGCGAGAGCGAGACCGGGGCCACGAGACCGGCCCGGCGGCGACTCGCCGTCGGCCTGGTCTGCCTGCTCGCGCCCCTTGCCGCGATCGGGATATACCTTTCCGTCGGCGCGCCGGGCGAGGTCGATCGTCCGTTGGCAGGACGGCTGGCGGAGGCGGGCGGCGGCAACGCGCTCGACACCATGTCGGCGGAGGACGCCGTTCGCGCCCTCGCCCACGCCCTCGAGAGCCGGCCCAACGATATCGAGGGCTGGGCGCTGCTCGGCCGCTCGTATGTCGGCCTGCAGAAGTTTCCCGAAGCCGTCGACGCCCTCGGCCGGGCGCACGCTCTGGCCCCGGATCGCGCCGACATTGCCTCCGCTCTGGGCGAAGCCCAGGTCGCCGCAGCCGATGGCCGGGTGACGGACGAGGCCCGGACCGTCTTCGCCGGGGCGCTCGCCGCCGACCCGCGCGAGCCGCGGGCGCGCTACTACCTGGGTCTGGCGAAGGCGCAAGGCGGCGATGTCCGCGGCGGGCTGCAGGACTGGGTCGACCTGGTCGCGCTGTCGCCGGCCGACGCGCCCTGGCTCACGGCCGTACGCCAGCAGATCGCCCGCGCCGCCGGAGCACTCGGCATCGACATCGCTTCGCTCGGCCCCTCGCCCGAGGCGGAAGCGCTGGGCGGGGCGGCGGTCGGGCCGCGATTGGGCGCCGGGGAAGTCGAGGCGGCGCAGCAGATGACGCCGGAAGATCGCAACCGCATGATCCGCTCGATGGTCGAGAGGTTGGCGAATCGGCTGCAGGCGAATCCGGACGACCGCGAGGGCTGGCTCCGTCTGGCCCGGGCCTACGATGTCCTCGGCGAAACGGACAAGGCCGCCGACGCCCGCTCCCGCGCCGACGCTTTGGCCCGGTAGCGCGACAAGCGCCCCGACCCGGCCGGGCTCTGCCTCCGGGCGGAACGAGAACCTGAAGCAGCTAAGCATTCTCCGATTCGTTGTTTGAATGACGCAGCCTCTTGCAATAGCGTCGGACCCTGCGTCTGTGAGATACAGGAATTGTGGACGATCAGCGTTGGGTATGTATTTAAATGACAGCGGGAGGATTCTCGCTAGACAGATGTGATTATTGCAATAGGGGGGGATATTGCGATATGAACAAAAGCAAGCATGCTGGTGGACATGTTTCTGATCCGGAAGACGTAGGCGAAACATGCCCTCTGGACGCAAACAAGAGCCGACGAGACTTCCTGACGTCGGGAGCCTCGGCCGCTGTTGCACTGGTCGTACCGAGAATCTGGACCAACGAAACTCCGCCCTGGATCCGGACAAGCAGGACGGTACTCGCACACGGCTGGGAAATGCCGCCTATGCGGGGGTATGCGGAAATACCGGTACCGCCGGGCGTCCATCTGCTCGATCCGAGGACGGTGCCGCAATTCGAGGTTCCGCTGCCGGACGCCCTGGACCCGGCCTTCAAGTTTCCGTCGAACACCCAGGTCGCGATTCATGCGTTCAGCCAGGACCTCGGTCTGACCGGCCTGTCGCCGCAGCCGAAGCCGACCCGGCTTTACGGCTACGGGCGCAGCGCCGGCGACGCGACCTATCCCGGAAAGACCTTCGACGTGCCGAACGGCGGCGCACACACGGTGACATGGCGCAATGCCCTGCCGACAGGCACGCCGCACCTCCTGCCGGTGGACAACACGATCCATACCGCGTGGAGCGCGAGCGAGGGCCCGTCACCCTACACGTTTCCGACGGACCTGCCGGTCGTCACCCATCTGCACGGCGGCTACACAGACAGCGGTTCGGACGGTTTCCCCGAGTTCGCGCAGATGCGGGTTCAGGGCGGCCGGATCACCGTGATCTACGACAGGCAGGAAGCGGCGACCCTCTGGTACCACGACCACGCGCTCGGCATCACCCGGCTCAACGTCTATGCCGGGCTCGTCGGCTTCAACATCGTCCGCGACGAGTTCGACACCGGCGACGCGGCGACCAATAGCCCGAAACTTCCCGCCCATCCTTACGAACAGCTGATCGTCGTCCAGGATCGCATGTTCACCGACGACTTCCAGCTCTACTTCCCATCCGCCCCACTGACGGCGATCGAGCTGTTCGGCCCCGCCGATTACCCGGACCCGACGGTGATGGCCGAGTTCTTCGGCAACCACATCATCGTCAATGGCAAAGCATGGGCGGTCCTCGACGTCGAGCCGCGCCTGTACCGGCTGCGCTTCCTCAACGGTTGCGACAGCCGGTTCCTCAACATGTCCATCAACGGCCTCGGCTTCCTTGCGATCGGGACCGATCAGGGGCTTTTGAATGCTCCGGTTCGCATTCGGGCGATCAACCTCGCGCCGGCCGAGAGGCTGGACGTGCTGATCGATTTCTCGAAGGCGGCCGGGGAAACGCTTGTCCTGAAAAACGACGCGCCCGGGACGCTACCCGATCCCCTCGTCCTCAACCCGCGGACAACCGGGCGGATCATGGCCTTCCGCGTCGGCTCAGCCGTGACCGACACCGCCAACAACGCCGTTCCGCGCAGACTTCGCGGCGGCGCCGGGCTGCCGCCCGCGCTTCCGCCGCCGCCGGCGTTCGATCCCGTCGATCCTCCGCCGGGCATCACGGTCCGTCAGGTCGTCCTCTACGAAGGCACCGACCCCATGGGACGGATCAAGCCCGTCCTCGGCACCTTGCAAGGACCGCTCATGTGGTCCGACCCGACCACCGAGACCATTGCCTTCAACGCGACGGAGATCTGGGAAATCTACAACACGACGGAGGATGCGCATCCGATCCACCTGCATCTGGTCGCGGCTCGCATCGTCAATCGGCAGCGCATCGAGGTGGAGAAGTTTGTCCCCGGCCCGGGCGCGGCGCCGCCGCCGCTGTGCGGACGGCCGAAAGCGCCAAAGGCGGAGGAGAACGGCCGGAAGGACACCTTCAAGGCGTACGCCGGGACGGTCACACGCATCATCGCGACGTTCGACAAGCGGGGCACGTGGGTCTGGCACTGCCACATCCTGTCCCACGAGGATCACGAGATGATGCGCCGCTTTACGGTGGCGTAAGGCCATCTCCGCGAAGCCGTGCCGGCGGCCAAGTATGAACTCTTGCAATTTTGATCATACCCCTTATCCCTGTTCGCGGAAGGCGAGACTGTCTCTCGCTGCGATCGAGTAGGATCCCGCCCGATGAGAAAATCAGCAGCATGGTCGTTCCTCTTCGCTCTGCTGGGAGCGTTGCTGCCATCCGTGGCATCCGCCCATACCGGGGTTGGCGACACGGCCGGCTTCAGTCATGGTCTCCTGCACCCGCTCACCGGTCTGGATCACGTGCTGGCCATGGTGATGGTCGGCATCTTCGCCTGGCAGCTCGGTGGCCGCGCCCTGTGGCTCGTGCCGACAGCGTTCGTGGCGCTGATGGCGGTCGGCGGTGCGCTCGGCGTCGCGGGCATCGGCATGCCCTTCGTCGAGACCGGCATCGCCCTCTCGGTGATCGTGCTGGGAGCGGTCGTGGCGCTGCGCCTCCGAGCGCCGGTGGCTGTCGCCATGGCGGTCGTCGGACTGTTCGCGATCTTCCACGGGCACGCCCACGGTTCGGAGATGCCTGAGAGCGCCGCCGGCATCGCCTATGGACTGGGCTTCATGCTCGCGACCGCAATGCTGCACGCCGCCGGCATCAGCTTCGGCTACCTCATCGGCTGGGCCAGCGAGGGCAAGGGCGCAATTGTCGCGCGTGGCGCAGGTGCAGCGGCGGCGCTCGCCGGCGTCGCCATCCTGACCGGGCTTATCTAGGGCCTGCCTCGACGATCGAGCGGTCGGATGCGGCCGGGCTATCCGGCCGCATGGGAGAGACAGCGCTTCCGTGCAACGGGTCACCATCAGCCTCGACGACGATGTAGCCGCCGCCCTTGACGATCTCGTCCTGCGGCGCGGCTACGCCAACCGGTCCGTTGCCGTGAAAGATCTGGTGCGCGAGGCAGCGAGCCGGGAAGCGACGGCCGGGCCCGGACATACCTGCCTCGGCGTGCTGAGCTACGTTTTCGACCATGAGCGGCGCGATCTGCAGCACCGGCTCACCCATACCCACCACGACCAGCACGTGCTCAACCTATCGACCCTGCACCTCCACCTGGACCGCAACAGGTGCCTGGAGGTGGCGGTGCTGAAGGGCCGCGCCGGCGAGATCCGCGACCTCGCCGACCGCGTCAGCACCGAGCGCGGGGTTCGTCTCGGCGATCTGCGCCTGATCGCGGACGTCTGACACAGCGAGCGACGGCAAGACGACCTGCCGGCTCCGCCCGGCGATCAGAACGCATCCTCGCCGTGGCGGCCGATGGTCACGTCGCGATGGACGTGAACGGACATGATCAGGCCGAAGCCGAGCATGATCGTGACCGCGGCGGTGCCGCCGTAGGAAATGAGCGGCAGCGGCACGCCGACGACCGGGATCAGGCCCATGACCATCGCCATGTTGATGAAGACATAAAGAAAGAACGTCGTCGTCAGTCCGATGGTGAGCAGGCGGCCGAACTGGCTGCGCGCCGACAGGGCGATGGCGAAACAGTAGACCAGGACCAGGGAATAGAGGCCGATCAGCGCCGCTGCGCCGACAAGCCCCCACTCCTCCGCAAGCATGGTGAAGATGAAATCCGTCTGCTTCTCGGGGAGGAAGTTGAGGTGGCTCTGGCTGCCCTGCATGAAGCCTTTGCCGAACATCCCGCCGGAGCCGAGCGCGATCTTCGACTGGAGGATGTGGTAGCCCGCGCCCAGCGGGTCGCTTTCGGGATGCAGGAAAGTCAGGATCCGCTGGCGCTGGTACTGGTGAAGGACCTGCCAGGCGACGGGCGCTGCGCCGATGGCGCAGGCGCCGACGGCGGCGAAGATCCACAGCCGCACCCCGGTGGCGAAGAAGACGGTGGCGCTGGCGATGAGCAGCATCAACCCGGTGCCGAGATCCGGTTGCTTGAGCACCAGTGCCGCGGGCGCCGCGACCAGGATCGAAGGTAGGAGAAGCCTCAGCGGCCGGCCCATCTCCTCGGCGTGGGCGCCGTGGAAGTGGCGCGCCAGCGCCAGGATGAGGGCGACCTTCATGAGCTCCGAAGGCTGAAGGTTGACGAAGCCGAGGTCGATCCAGCGCTGCGCGCCCATGCCGATGGAGCCGGCGGCTTCGACGAGGGCGAGCAGGACCAGCGCGAACGCGTAGAAGGCGTAGGCGTAGCGCAGCCAGAGGCGGATATCGGTCATCGCGACGGCGATCATCAGCACCAGGGCGACGGCGAAACGGGCACCGTGGCGGACGGCCCACGGGTGGATGCTGCCGTTCGCCGCCGAGTAGAGCATGGTCGCGCCGACGCCGGCGATCAGGCACAGCAGCAGCACAAACGCCCAACGGATGCGCCACAGCTTCTCGGTGACGCTCATGCGGGCGTTGCCGGCGGCAAGGTTCATGGCGCGCTCATCCCTGGCCGACGCCGCGGCGACCCGCCGCATGCGCCGGGTGGGCGGCGGCCTGCCCGGTCGGCGCCGTCTCCAGGCGGAGGGTCTGGGCGGCGTAAAGGATATCGCTCGCGATCGGCGCGGCCGCCGCCGAGCCGCTGCCGCCGTGCTCGACGACGACAGCGACCGCGTATCGCGGCGCCTGGACCGGCGCGAAGCCGATGAACAGCGCGTGATCGCGACGCCGCCACGGCAAGTCCTCGTTCCTGATAACCCCGGCGTCGCGCTCGGCCCTGGTGATGCGGCGCACCTGGGCGGTCCCGGTCTTGCCGGCCATCTTCATGCCCGGCTCCCTGATCGCGGCATGGCGAGCCGTTCCGCGCGGACCGGTCATGACCCCGGCCATGCCGTCCCGGACAAGTTCGAGGTGTTGGGGGTCCAGGCCGAGGCTGCGAACTTCCGTCGGCACCTCCTGCCTGGCGGCGACGACGTCGATGAGCCGCGGCACGATCCGGTCGCCGCCGCCGGCGATGCGCGCGGTCATGACCGCGAGTTGGAGCGGAGTGGTCAAGACGAAGCCCTGGCCAATGCCGGCGATCAGCGTTTCGCCCTTCTGCCAGGGCACCCCCAGGTTCGCGAGCTTCCAATCGCGGGACGGCACCACGCCCCCCCGCTCCGCAGCCAGTTCGATGCCGGTCGGCGCGCCCAGGCCCAGTCGGCTCGCCATCGCGGCGATCTTGTCGATGCCGCAGCGTCTGGCCGCCTCGTAGAAGTACACGTCGCACGACTCGGCAATGGCGCTCTGCAGGTTCATCACCCCATGGCCGCCGCGCTTCCAGCAGTGGAACGTCGCGTCGCCGAGCCGGGTGCGCCCGTAGCAGGTGACCTTCGTCTCCGGGGTGATGTCGCCGTCGCGCAGAGCGGCCAGCGCGGTCACCGGTTTGAAGGTCGAACCCGGCGCATAGAGGCCCGAGATCGCCTTGTTGGTCAGCGGCGCCTTTGGATCGGAGATCAGCGCTCGCCACGCGCCGACGCTGAGGCCCCTGTTGAAGGCGTTGGGATCGAACGCCGGGTTCGAGGCGAGCGCGAGCACCTCGCCGGACAGGACATCGAGCAGCACGACCGCGCCGCTTTCGTCGCCCAGACGCTCGCCCGAGAGCCGCTGCAGGTCGAGGTCGAGGGACAGGTTGATGTCGGCGCCGGGCTCGCCATCCTCATGCTTGAGCTCGCGGATCACCCGGCCGATGGCGTTCACCTCCACCTGGGAGCGTCCGGCCTTGCCGCGCAGGATCAGGTCGCAGCTTTGCTCGATGCCGGATTTTCCGGTGCGAAAGCCGGGCAGTTCGAGAAGCGGATCGCCGGTCAGCTCGCCTTCGGAGACCGCTGCGACATAGCCGAGGACATGAGCGAAGTCCGGGCCGTGCGGGTACACCCGGCTCTGTCCCTCCTCCACCGCAACACCGGGAAGATCCGGGGCGTTGACGGCGATGCGGGCGACCTCGTCCCACGCCAGATCCTCGCGGGCGGTTACGGGCACGAACTTCCGCTTGCGCCGGACCTCGTTCAGGATCCGCTGGCGATCGGCTTCGCTCACCGCGATCACCCGGCCGAGAACATCGAGAACGTCCTCGACATTGCCGATCTGCTCGGCGATGAGAACGGCCCGGTAGTTCTGCCGGTTGACGGCGAGGGGCCGACCGCGACGATCGTTGATCCGGCCCCTCGGCGGCGGCAGCAGGCGAAGATTGATCCGGTTGTCGTCCGCCAGGGTGGCGTAGTGATCGGCCTCGACGATCTGCAGATAGTAAAGGCGGCCGCCCAGAACCGACAGAAGCGCGCTCTGGCCGCAGGCCATGAGCAGCGCCCGTCGCGTGAAAAGCCTCTGCCGGTCGCCGTCTCGGCTCATCTCAGGCCGGCGGCGTGAGCGCGCTGTGACAGCGGAGCAGGAGCCGGAAGGCCAGCGGGAAGGCGGCGATTGTGGTTGCGGCCTGCATCAGAAGCGCCTCGGCCGACAACGGCGCGCCGTGCAGGATCGACGCGAGCAGCCAGACCAGCGCAAGGGCGCCGGCGGCGACGAGGGCGAAGCCGGACCAGTTGATCATGAAGGATTTCCCGACAAGAAAGCGCCGCTGCCGGCGAAGTCCGCCGTGGACAAGACAGAAGACCGCCGCGTGGACGCCGAGGGGGGCGCCGCCCAGAATGTCGACCAGCAACCCGAGGCTGAAGGCCACGGGCGCCGGCAACAGATCCGGACGGTAGAGCGCCCAGTAGTAGACCGCGGCGAATGGCAAGAGCGGCCTGATGATCTGCAGGTCGATCGCACTCAGCGGGACGCTTCCGGCCAAAGCAAGCAGAAACGTCAGGCCCGCGGGGACCAGGGTTCGCGCCGCCGCGCCGAGCCTCAGCCAGACGGAGCGGATCATGGCCGCGCGCCGCGGCCGGTTGCTCGGGGCAGAGCGTCTCGAAGATCGGGGCGAGACGCGGCCGTCGGCGCATCGCCGGAGCGCGCCGTTGTGCCGCCGGCGGGACCGGAACCGGCCTTCCCGGCGATGTCGTCGATGATCCCCTGCAGGCCGTAGTCGACGATCTGGACATAGTCGATCGCGGTGTTTTCGGTGAAGAGCTGGACCCTGATGACGCCGTCGCGCACCGAAGCGACGGTGCCGATGGGAATGTCGGCGGGGAACGCGTTGGCATGCCCCGAGGTGACGACACGATCGCCGGCGGCAACGAACGCGTCCGGGTCGAGATGGACGATTTTGGGCCGGTCGGAGTTGTCGCCCGCGAGGATCGCGCGGATCCGCGTCGCGCCGATCGCGACCGGCGCCCGGAAATTGAGATCGGTCACAAGCAGGACCAGCGAAGACCGCGCCGCCACCCCGGCGACGCGGCCGACGAGACCGGCGGCCGTGATGACGGCGTGACCTTTGCCGACGCCGTCGCCGGCGCCGGCGCCGGCGCCGACGAGCACGCTGCGGGCGAAGGCGCCGCCGCTGTCGGCGATGACGCGAGCGGTAACGGTGCGCGCCGGCGGGTCGGGAACGAGATGGAGAAGCTGCCTGAGTTGCACATTCTCGGCTTGCAGGCGGTAGGCCGTCTCCTGCCAGCGCAACAGCCGCTCACGATCCTGCCTCAGCGCAGCGTTCTCCGCCTGCAGCGCACGCCACCCTTGCAGGGCCTGCGCCGCGGCGACGGCGGCGTCGACGGGGCGCGACATGATTTCGAGGAGCGGCGCGACAGCGTCGGCGACGTGTATGCGGATGCGCTCCGCGATCTCGCCGTTCGCCTTGCCGAGCATCATCAGGAGGACGGCGGCAAAGACGAGAGCGGCATAGACGAGGCCCCGGGCGAGCGACTTCCAGGCCGCGACGACGCGGGAGTGGGGGCGAAGCTTTTCCCGCAAGGGGAACCCTTGGGAGCCTTCAGTACATGCTTGCCAGCACGTTTCTCATTCGCTTCATCTCCTCCAGCGCCCGGCCGGTGCCGAAGGCGACGCACGAGAGCGGATCGTCGGCGATGCAGACGGGCAGGCCGGTGGCGTGACGCAGAACGACGTCCATGTTGTTCAACAGCGCGCCGCCGCCGGTGAGCACAATCCCCTTGTCGACGATGTCGGCTGCCAACTCGGGCGCCGTATGCTCAAGAGCGACCTTGACCGCGTCGATGATGGCGCCGACCGGCTCGGCAAGGCTCTCGGCGATTTGGCGCTCGCTGATGACGACCTCCTTGGGCACCCCGTTCATCAGGTCGCGGCCCTTGATCTCCATCGTCCGGCCGTCGCCGTCGTCCGGCGGACAGGCCGAGCCGATCTGTTCCTTGATCCGTTCGGCGCTGCTCTCGCCGATCAGCAGGTTATGGTTGCGGCGAATATAGGCGATGATCGCTTCGTCCATCTTGTCCCCGCCCACGCGGACGCTGCGGGCGTAAACGATGCCGCCGAGCGACAGGACGGCGACCTCGGTCGTGCCGCCGCCGATATCGACGACCATCGACCCCGTCGGCTCGGTGACCGGCAGGCCGGCGCCGATGGCAGCCGCCATCGGCTCTTCGATCAGGAAGACGCGTCGGGCGCCGGCGCTCTCGGCGGAATCCTGGATGGCCCGGCGCTCGACGGCCGTCGACCCGGACGGGACGCAGACGACGCAAAGCGGACTGGCAAAGCTTCGCCGGTTGTGAACCCTGCGGATGAAGTACTTGATCATCTCCTCGGCCACTTCGAAATCGGCGATGACCCCGTCGCGCAGAGGCCGGATGGCGTGGATGTTTCCCGGCGTCCGGCCGAGCATCATCTTGGCCTCTTCGCCGACGGCGAGGACCTGCTTGCGACCCCGCATGTCGACGAGGGCGACGACCGAGGGTTCGTTCAGGACGATCCCTCGCCCCTTGACGTAGACGAGGGTGTTGGCCGTCCCGAGGTCGATGGCCATGTCGGCTGACAGGAAACCGAACAACTGTGAAAACATCATTCCTCACACTTAATCGGCGGACGCGGTCGATCCGCGACCGGTCGACACGAGCGCCGAGTACTTCAGCGTCGAAGCGAGCGGGCTTCCAGGGACAAAAACGGCTTCCGAGCTTCGACTTCCGAACGTCTTGTATTGCCACCCTCGCGCGCAACCGTCGGCGAGAGATCGTCTCGAGCGGGCTTCTCGGTCTCTCCGTGACGGTTTTGCCCCATTCGGGTGCAATCTAGCACAGGTCCTCGCCCGGTACAGCCGTCACGTCGCCGCTGTCGTTGAATTTGTCCCGGGTCCGACCGCGGAGCCTGCGGCGGATGGCGGACGTAGTTTATACCCCATACAGGTATAAGCATGTATATCATGCTAATTAATCCCTTTGTATATACCCATATAGGGGTAATGTCATCGAGTTAGTTAAATGCTATTTTACAGTATCGAACTGATTATGAAGTTGCCATAGCCATGTCTTCAATTATACTTAGTCAGAATGCGAACCAAAATAGACATGAACCTTTAGGCGCGGGGGCGCGAAGAGATGGCTATCGATCCCATGTTCAGCGACCTGAGCGAATTCGCAGCTCACATCGGTCAGGCGGCGGCACCGGGCGAGAAACCGGATACCGTGGTCGACGACAACCTCGCGCGGCTGTGGAGCCGCTACGACACTTACGTCTCGAATCACGGGAAGGCTGACGGCTTCAAGGCCGACGCCCCGGGCATGCCGATCTCGGGCTCGACGGTGACCGTCGACGTCACGGCCGACGGCAGCGGCGCAAGCCTGCGGGGCGCACTCAAGGCGATCGGGCTCGATCATGCCACCGCCTTCGGAAAGATCGTCAGTGGCGAGCTTTCCATCGACAAGATCGACGAGCTGGCTAAGCTCCCTGGCGTCCATTCGGCCATGGCGGCCTATTCGACGACGAATGTCGGCGCGGCGACATCGCAGGGCGACGCCGCAATGAGGGCCGACGACGCCCGCGCCGCGTTCGGCGTCGACGGCACCGGGATCAAGGTCGGCGTGCTGTCGGACAGTTTCGACACCGGGCCGGGCAGCTACGCAGCGGACAAAGCCTCGGGCGACCTTCCGGCCGGGATAACGATCCTCGCCGATAGCGCCGGCGGAATCGACGAGGGTCGGGCCATGGCGCAACTGATCTACGACGTCGCGCCGAACAGCAGCCTTGCCTTCCATACGGCTCTTGGCGGGCAGGCGAGCTACGCGCAGGGCATCGTCGATCTGAAAAACGCCGGCGCCGATGTCATCGTCGACGATTACATTTACTACGCTGAGCCCATGTTCCTCGACGGCGTCGTGGCTCAGGCTGTCAATCAGGTTGCCGCGGCTGGCGTCGCCTATTTTTCGTCCGCTGGCAATGACGACGTCAGGTCATACGAGGCGGCGTATCGGCCGATGGCGGCGCCGGCGGGGTTGACCCTCCCCTACACTTATCAATCGGTGCATGACTTCAACCCGGCCGCGGGCACCGACGCCACGCAGGGGTTCACCCTGGGCGCCGGCACGACCGCCCTGCTGTCATTTCAGTGGGCTGACCCGTTCTTCTCGCATACAGGCGTCGGCGCGAGCACGGATCTTGACATTCTCGTTTACGATGCGGCTGGTAATCTCATTGCCGGGAGCGCGAAGCGAAATGTCGGCGCCGATCCCGTCGAAGTCGTGCAGGTTACGAATAGCACCGGGGCGACGCAGTCCTACAACCTCGTCGTCGCCAAGTACGCGGGCCCCGATCCATCGCACATCAAGTACGTAGACTTCAGGGCCGCCAACTTTACCGAATACAAGACCGACAGCGGCGCGTCCTTCGGACATGCGTCGGCAGATGGCGGCGAGGGTGTCGGCGCCGCTTATTACCAGAACACGCCCGAGTTCGGGACGACGCCACCGGTTCTCGAAAGCTTCTCGTCGGCCGGTGGGACGCCGATCCTCTACAGCACCAGCGGCGCTCGCCTGGCCTCGCCGGTGATCCGCGATCGCGTCGACATCACCGCGCCAGACGGAACCGACACGACCTTCTTCGGCAGCGACAGCGACGGCAACGGGCACCCGAACTTCTTCGGCACCTCGGCGGCGGCGCCGCATGCCGCGGCCGTCGCCGCGCTGATGCTGGACGCCAAGGGTACGCTGACCCCGACGCAGATCTACGACGCGCTCGAGTCCAAAGCGATCGACATGGACAACCCCTATGCCGCGGGGTTCCAGACCGGCAAGGACGTCGCGTCCGGGTACGGCCTGATCGACGCCAACGCCTCGGTGGGCGCGGTCGCCGGCGGCGGCGGTGGGGGAACGCCGACGCCCGGCAACGACATCATCACCGGAACGACCGGCCCCGACACCATCTACGCTTTGGCCGGCGACGATACGGTCTACGGCAAAGCCGGCAACGACTACCTCGACGGCGGCCCGGGCCTCGACAAGCTCTACGGCGACGATGGCAACGACAAGCTGTTCGGCTTTGACGGCAACGACCTGATGTACGGGGGCGCCGGCGCCGATGAGTTCGGCGGCCAGGCGGGCAACGACACGATGTACGGCGAGGCCGGGGCCGACAAGCTCGGCGGCGGCACCGGCAACGACATCCTCAACGGCGGCACCGAGAACGACACGCTCTCCGGGCGCGACGGCCTCGACCAGCTCACCGGCGGCGCCGGCAACGACATCTTCGACTACGACGCCGCAACCGACTCGAAACCGGGGGCGACGCTCCGCGACGTGATCAACGACTTCGTCGGCGTCGGCGCGGCCGCGGGCGACCGCATCGACCTCTCGACGATCGACGCCAACACCACCAAGACCGGCAACCAGGCCTTCGTCTTCAAGGGTGCCGCCGCGTTCAGCGGGGCCGGGCAGGTGCACGTGCTGGCTTCCGGCGCGAACACGCTGGTCCAGGCCAACACCGACGCCAACAAGGCGACGGCGGAGATGGAGATCCTGGTCAAGGACGGGGCCGCGCTGCCCACGCAGTGGGTCGCCGGCGACTTCATCCTGTAAGCGCAAGACGACGGGAGGGGGCGCAGCGCCTCCTCCCCCTGCGCGCGCGCCCCGTCAGACGATGCGCCGGCTGGTCCGGTCAGCCGGCTTGCGGCGCGCTCAGCGCCAGCCATTCCTCCTCGTTGAGGATGGCGACGCCGAGCGCCTGCGCCTTGGCGGCCTTGCCGCCGGCGTCGGCGCCGATGACGACATAGTCGGTGGAACGCGAAACCGATCCGGCGACCTTGGCGCCCAAAGCCTCGGCCCGGGCTTTCGCCTCGCTACGGGTCATCGCTTGCAGGCTGCCGGTGAAGACGAGCGTCTTGCCGGCCAGCGGCGATGCCGAGGTTTCCGATACGACAAAGGGTTCGACCGTCACCTCGCGGGCAAGGTCGTCGAGGACCTCGAGGTTGTGCGGCTCGGCGAAGAAGGCCGCGAGGTCGCCCGCGACCGATGGGCCGACGCTATCGATGTTGACGAGGTCGCGATAGGCATCGCTGTCGGCCGTCGCCATGGCGCCGCGCCAGGCGGCAAGCGACCCGTAGTGGCGGGCGAGCAGGCGCGCCGTCGCCTCGCCGACCTGACGGATACCGAGGGCGTAAATGAACCGGTCGAGCGCGACGCTTCGCCGCGCCTCGATGCTGGCGATGAGGTTGGCGGCGGAGCGCGGACCCCATCCCGGCCGCTCGGCGATGTCGGCCTGTCGTGCGTGCAGGCGGAAGATGTCGGCGGGGCCCGCGATCAGTCCATCTTCGCGAAAGGCCGCGAGATGACGGGCGCCGAGGCCGTCGATGTCGAAGGCGCCGCGCGAGACGAAGTGCTTCAAGCGCTCGAGCGACTGGGCCGGGCAGATCAGCCCGCCGGTGCACCGCCGCGCCGCCGCTCCGAGTTCTCTCACCGCCAGGCTGCCGCACTCCGGGCAATGGTCGGGGAAGCGGTAGGGATCGGCGTCGGCCGGCCGTTCCTCGGCGACGACGGCGACGACCTGCGGAATGACATCGCCGGCGCGCTGGACGATGACGCAGTCGCCCTCGCGAATGTCCTTGCGCGCGATCTCGTCTTCGTTGTGCAGCGTCGCGCGCGAGACCACGACCCCGCCGACCGTGACCGGCTCGAGCGCCGCCACCGGGGTCAGCGTCCCGGTCCGGCCGACCTGGATGCGGATCTCCCGCAGCACCGTGCGCGCCCGCTCCGCTTCGAACTTCTGCGCGATCGCCCAGCGCGGCGCCCGGCTCACGAAGCCGAGCCTCTGCTGCCAGTCCAGCCGGTCGACCTTGAAGACGACGCCGTCGATGTCGTAGTCGAGCCCGGCCCGCCGGTTCGCCAGGTCATGGTAGAAGTCGAGCATCTCGTTTGCGTCGCGGCAAAGCCGCACGAGCGGATTGACCGGGAAGCCGAGCGCCTTGAGCCGGTCGAGGAACCCGTGGTGGGTATCGCCCAGCGGCTCCGACACCTCGCCCGCGGCATAGGCGAAAAAGCGCAGCGGCCGCGCCGCGGTGACGGCGGGGTCGAGCTGGCGAAGGGAGCCGGCGGCGGCGTTCCGCGGATTGGCGAAGACCTTGGCGCCGGTCTCGTGCTGGCGGGCGTTGAGGGCGGCGAAGTCGGCCTTGCTCATGTAGACTTCCCCGCGGATCTCGGTCACGGCGGGCGCGCCGGCGATGCCGTCGGGAATGTCGGCAAGGGTCCTGAGGTTGGCGGTGACATCCTCGCCGATGCTGCCGTCGCCACGGGTCGCACCGCGGACGAAGCGACCGCCTTCATAGCGCAGCGAAATCGACAGGCCGTCGATCTTCGGCTCCGCCACCATCGCCAGCGGCCGGTCCGGATCGGCGCTGAGCTCCTTGAGAAAGCGGCGGATCTGGGCGACGAACTCGATCAGTTCGGCATCGCTGAAGGCGTTGTTGAGCGAAAGCATCGGCCGGCTGTGGACGACCTTGGCGAAGCCTTCGGCCGGCGCGGCGCCGATGCGCTTCGTCGGACTGTCGGCCCGAACGAGGTCCGGAAAGCGCGCCTCGATGGCGGCATTTCGCCGGGCCAGCGCGTCGTAGTCGGCGTCGCTGACGACCGGCGCATCCTTGACGTAATAGGCCTGGTCGTAGGCGGCGAGTTCCCCGGCCAGCGCCCCCAGCTCCGCCGCCGCCTGATCGCGGCTCAGGCGCTCGGGCGGAACGTCCCGCAGGGCCGCGCTCATGCGCTCTTGCGCAGCAGCAGGCTGTCGGCGGCAGCGCGGGCCTCGTCGGTAATCCTGGCCCCGGCCAGCATCCGCGCCAGCTCCTCCCGGCGCTCGTCGCCGGCGAGCACGTCGATCCGGGTGCGCGCATCGCCCTCGGCGACGGCCTTGCGAACCCGCCAGTGGTGGGCGCCGCGGGCCGCCACCTGCGGCGAGTGGGTGAGAACGAGAACCTGGACCTCTTCGCCGAGCCTTGCGAGCCGCTCGCCGACGGCATCGGCAACCGCACCGCCGACCCCGGCATCGACCTCGTCGAAGATCAGCGTCGGCACCGGGTCGGCCTGGGCCAGAACCACCTTCAACGCGAGCATGAAGCGCGCCAGTTCGCCGCCCGAGGCGATCCGGCTCAAGGGCCCGGTCGGGCTGCCGGGATTGGTCGCAACCTCGAAAATCACCTGCTCCTTGCCGTGTGCGCCCCACTCCGGCGGAGCCAGCGCACGCACCGCCGTCCGGAACACGGCCCGGCCGAGGTTGAGGGGCGCGAGTTCGGCCATCACCCGGGCGTCGAGCCGGGCCGCCGCCTCGCGTCGGGCGGCGCCGAGGTCATCGGCGGCCACGCCGTAGGCCGCATGAGCCGCCGCGGCGGCCTGGCGCAGACGGCCCAGCCGGAGGACACCGTCGTCGAGGCCGGCCAGACGCTCGGCCAGCGAGCCGCGCAGCGCCGGCAGGTCGGCGACGGTGCAGCCGTGCTTGCGCGCCGCGGCGCGCAGGGCGAACAGACGCTCCTCCGCCTCCTCGAGCCGGCGGGGGTCCAGGTCCATCGCCGTAAGCGCCCGATCGAGTTGCGCCTGCGCTTCGACAATGTCGGCGTAGGAGCGGGTCAGTGCCTCGACGGCCGCATCCAGCCGACCGCCGGCAAGCGCTGCGACCCGTTCGAGCGGGCGAAGCGCCGCCTGGATCGAGGCGCCGGCGCCGGGCATCGGTTCCTCACCGGCGAGCGCGCGGCCTGCGTCGGCCATGGCCTGGACGATCTTTTCGCCGCTCATGAGCCTCGCGCGGGTCTCGGCCAGCACCGCTTCCTCGTCGGGCTGCGGGTCCAGCCGGTCGAGTTCTTCCGCGGCATGACGGAGGTAATCCTCGTCGCGGCGCGCCGCCGTCGCCTCCGCCTCGGCCGTCGCCAGCGCCGCATCCGCCGCCTGCGCCGCCGCCCAGCCCTCCGCGGTGGCGGCAAGGCCGACCTGGAGCCCGGCGAAAGCGTCGAGCAGGCTGCGATGCGTGACCGGACTGAGCAGACGCTGGTTATCGAACTGGCCGTGAATCTCGACCAGGCCATCGCCGATCTGGCGCATCAGGCCAACGCCGACCGGCTGATCGTTGACGAACGCGCGCGAGCGGCCGTCCGCTCCGACGACCCGCCGCAGCACCAGCGCTTCGTCATCGCCGCGGATGTCCTGTTCGGCCAGCAAATCGACAAGCGGGTGATGCGGCGGAAGAAGAAAGGCCGCCGTGACGGAGCCTTGCGCGGCGCCGTGGCGAACCAGGCGCGCGTCCGCCCTGCCGCCGAGAGCGAGCCCAAGCGCGTCGAGAAGGATCGATTTGCCGGCGCCGCTCTCGCCGGTCAGGGCCGACAGCCCCGGTTCAAACTCGAGGTCGAGGCGATCGATCAGGACGATGTCACGGATGGAGAGGGCGGACAGCATCGGCGAGCCAAGCCGCAACCGGGACCGAACGAAGAGCGGGCAAGGTTATCCGCCCTTGCTCTCGACCAGGGCGTACGCGTCGGCGTACCAGTCGCTCCCCGGATAGTTGTAGCCCAATATCGCCGCGGCCTTGCGCGCCTCGTCGGTGAGGCCGAGCGCCGTGTAGGCTTCCGTCAGACGCAGCAGCGCTTCGGGAACGTGCGTCGTCGTCTGGTACTTCTGCAGCACCGTCCGGAAGCGATTGATCGCGGCGACATAGTAGCCGCGGCGGAGGTAATAGCGCCCGACGACCATCTCGCGGCCCGACAGGTGATCGTTGGCAAGGTCGATCTTGACCTTCGCGTCGCGGGCGTAGGCGCTTTCGGGATAGCGGTTGATGAGTTCCTGGAAGACGCGCTTGGCGTCCTCGGTCATTTTCTGGTCACGGGCCGCATCGGAAATCCGCTCGTAGTAGGACAGGCCCTTGAGGTAGTAGGCGTAGGCGACGTCCTTGTCGGCCGGGTGAAGGTCGATAAAACGATCGAGGGCGGCGATCGCGTCGTCGTACTCGTTGGCTTCGTAGTAGGCGTAGGCCGCCTGAATCTGGGCATGGGTCGCCCATGGCGAGTACGGGTGCTGGCGCTCGACCTCGTCATAGAGTTTCGCGGCCTTCTTGTAGTCGCCGTCGCTCATCGCCGCCGTGGCTTGGCCGTAAAGCTCCTCGACAGGCCGCTCGACGTACGGCTCATCATCCTTCGAAGACGAGCAGGCGCCGACGAGGAGAACGCCCAGGAAAACAGCCGGCAACACCCGCCGGCCCAGGTTCGCGATCATGCCCGTGCTCTTCCGCTCCGCAGATACACCATGATGTATCGCGACTGTATCATGGCCGAGCGCCCGCGATCCAAAGCAAACGCGATTGCAGCCACCGGCCGGGCCGCGGCCGGCGCCTTCCGCTGCCTCCGGCCCCCCTTTCGCGCGGTGCAACCGGGACGCTTACGCGCCCCGGTATTGCCCGCTTTTCGTCGTCGACGGCGTTAGTGGCCGGGGACCCACTAGTTCGCCTGCCGGCGGAGGAACGCCGGAATGTCGAGCAGTTCGTCCTCCGCCTTCGACTGCGGCAACCGCTCCTCCGGGGTGACACTGCCGAAGCGCGGCGGTTTAAGTGTCGACCCGGCGGTCGCCGACGACGTGTCGGCAAGTTCGCCGTCAGCCCTGCCTTGACGGGGGGCGGTGCGACCGGCGCCGGTGACCCGGGCGAGCAGGCTCGTCATCCGCTCCATCGCCCCATGCCCGTCGTGCGCGCCGCCGAAGACATCGTCGCCGCGCCGATCCTCGTTGCGGGCGCGGAGGTCTGACACCCCCGTCTCGCTCTGCCGGGATCGCCCGTCGGCATGACCGTGACCGTCGGCGAAGTCGTACGGCGCGCCGTCGGTGCCGGTCCCAAGGAGCGCGGCGCTCGCAGCCTCCTCCTCGTCGATGTCATCCTCGATGCCGCCAAAGGACGCCGGCGCTTCATCATCGTTCTGAACCAGGCTGAGCTTCGTCGGCGCCAGCCGCGCAGCCGCGCTGTCCATCCCCGTGGCGACGACGGACACGCGGATCTTGCCCTGCAGGCTTTCGTCGAAGGTCGAGCCGAAGATGATGAAGGCGTCCGGGTCGACTTCCGAGCGCACCCTGTTGGCTGCCTCGTCGACCTCGAACAGGGTCATGTCTGGGCCGCCGGTGATGTTGATAAGCACACCGCGCGCGCCCTTCATCGAGACGTCGTCGAGCAGCGGGTTGGAAATCGCCGCCTCCGCGGCGTCCAGCGCCCGACGCTCGCCTTCGGCTTCGCCGGTGCCCATCATCGCCTTGCCCATCTCGCTCATCACCGCGCGGATGTCGGCGAAGTCGAGGTTGATCAGGCCGGGCATGACCATCAGGTCGGTGACCCCGCGCACGCCGGAGTGGAGAACGTCGTCGGCCATCTTGAAGGCGTCGGCGAACGTGGTCCGCTCATTGGCCACCCGGAAGAGGTTCTGGTTGGGGATGATAATCAGGGTGTCGACGAACTGTTCGAGCTCTTCGATCCCCTGCTCGGCGAGCCGCATGCGGTGCGCGCCTTCGAAGTGGAACGGCTTGGTCACGACGCCGACCGTAAGGATCCCGGCCTCGCGCGCCGCCCGGGCGATGACCGGGGCCGCGCCGGTGCCGGTGCCGCCGCCCATGCCGGCGGCGATGAAGACCATGTTCGAGCCGCGCAGCTCGTCGATGATCTCTTCCAGGGCCTCCTCGGCGGCGATCCGACCGATATCCGGCCGCGAACCGGCGCCCAGACCCTGGGTGACGGTCACGCCGAGCTGGATCCGCCGGTCGGAAGTGGACTGTGCAATGGCCTGGGCGTCGGTGTTGGCGACGACGAATTCGACGCCTTCCAGATGCGAACGGATCATGTTGTTGACGGCATTGCCGCCGGCGCCGCCGACACCGATGACGGTTATCCGCGGCTTGAGCTCCGGCGTCGGGTTGGCAATGGGCATGCTAAGGTTGATGGTCATGGCTGCCTCCGTATCTTCCATAGTTTGCTTGGAGCTTAGAAATTCTCCCGGAGCCATTGCCCCAGACGGCTCAGGCGGCTGGCCGGCGGGTCGACCGGCCGATAGGTGGTGGAGTCGCCCTGGTGAGGGTGATTGACGGCGTAGCGCAAAAGTCCCGCGCAAGTTGAGAAGCCGGGTCCATACGCTGCTTCCGGCAGCCCTTTCATCGGCCGCGGACGGCCGATGCGGACCTGTTTGTCAAGAATCATGCTGGCAAGTTCCGGGGCGCCGGGGATCTGACTGGCCCCTCCGGTGAGGACGACGCGCCGACCGGACATCTTGTCGAGGCCGGCGTCTTCCAGCCGCGCGCGAAGCATCTCGAAGACTTCCTCGAGCCGCGAGCGAATCACGCTGACCAGGAGCGACCGCGGCACCTGGCTCAGTTCGCCGGCGCCCTCCTCGCCCATCGGCGGGATCTCGATGACCTGACGATCATCGGACAGGGACGGCAGGCAACTCCCGAACAGGGTTTTCATCCGCTCGGCCTGGGCGAGAGGCGTCGACAGGACCCGGGCGATGTCCTTGGTCACATGGATGCCGCCGATGGCGATGCTGTCGGTATGGATCAGCTCGCCGTCGAAGAACACGGCGAGCGAGGTGGTTCCGCCGCCCATGTCGATCAGCGTCGTGCCGAGCGTGGTCTCGTCGTCGACGAGGCAGCCGAGCGCGGCGGCGTAGGACGAAACGACCTTGTCGGCGATCTCCAGGTGACAGCGGTCGATGCAGGCGGAGAGGTTGCGCAGCGCCCCGCGGGCTGCGGTGATCAGGTGCAGGCTGACGCCCAGACGCTGGCCGAACATGCCGCGCGGGTCGCGCACGCCGCGACAACCGTCGATGCTGTAGCCGACCGGGATCGCGTGCACGACCTCCCGGCCCTGGGCGTCGGGCTGGCCGATCTTCGCCTGTTCGAGGATGCGGCGCAAATCGGCGTCGTCGATCTCATGACCGCCGACGGCGACCTCGTAGGCGACCAGCCGCGAAAGCGGGCTGCCGGCGGAAACGTTGACGATCACCTGGCGGATGTTCTCGCGGGCCATGCGCTCCGCCGCCTCGACGGTCGCCCGCACGGCCGCCTCGGCGGCGTCGAGGTCGACGAAGGTGCCGGAGCGCAGGCCGCGTGAAGCCTGGTGACCGACGCCGACCACGACGATGCCCTCGCCGACCACCCGGGCGATGAGGCAGCTCACCTTGGTCGTGCCGATGTCGAGAGCGGCGATGAAGCCGTTCTTCGCCCAGCCCGGCGGCGCCGACCGCTTGCTCCGCAGCGCGGCGGCTTCGATGCGTTGCGCAGTATTGTCGCGGTCAGGCATTCTTTCTGCGATCTTCCCTGTTGGAGTCGGCATTGGGTACCGGACGCACGACGACCCGGTCGGGCAGACGCAGGTCGATGCTGCGCAGGCCGAGACCGACAAGGCCGTAGCGGCGGTCGTAGGCGGCAAGCCTGCGCCAGCCGCCGGCGAGGTCGGCCTCCGGCATCCGGACGTCGAGGCCGTCGTTGAAGCGAAGGTTCCAGCGCCGGCCGGAGATGCGGACGGCGGCCTTGACCTGCGCCATGAGCGCCGTTTCGCTGGAAAGGACGGCGAGCAGGTCGGATGCCTCGGCGGCAGCGGCCTCGTCGCCGACGATGACGAGCAATTTGGAGAAAGGCCCGAGCCCCTCGCGCTGGATGACGTGTCCCGTCCCGTCGATGAGGGCAAACCGGCCGTCTTGCTGCCACAGCGCCACCGGGCGGCGCTCGGTCAGATGGATGACGACGGTGTCGGGCAGAACCCGCTCGACCGAAGCGTCGCTGACCCACGGCAGAGCGAGCAGGCGCTCGCGCGCGGCGGCGAGGTCGACGAACAGGATCGGCGCGCCCCGTTCGACGCCCAGGGCCTTGCGCAGGGCCGCGACCGGCGTGTGCGTGCGGCCCTCGACGTAGACCTCGTTGACGCGCAGACCGAGGTCCAGCGAGCGGTCCATCAGGGCGACGCGGGTGTCCTCGGCAAGACGCTGCGGGATGCCGGCCCGCCACGCCCACCAGCCGTAGCCGGCAGCGCCGGCAACCACCGCAGCCGCGCAGGCGAGCAGGACCGAGCGCCGCCGCCAGAGGGGAACCACCCTCTTGCGCGGCTGGGTGCGCCGTCGCGTCGTCGGCTGCTTCCTTGCCCTCATGAGTCGCACGTCGCGTTCTCCACCATCCAGACGACCAGATCTTCGAAGGTTATCCCGCAGGCCGCGGCCTGTTCCGGCACGAGCGAGGTCGGCGTCATCCCAGGCTGGGTGTTGACCTCGAGCGCGTACAGCCGCCGGCCGTCGTAGCGAAAATCGGCGCGCGAGACGCCGCGACAACCGAGCGTCCGATGCGCGAGCAGCGCCAGTCGCAGCGTCTCGGCATAGACCGCCGGGTCGAGGTCGGCGGGAACGACGTGGCGCGAACCGCCGGCCGCATACTTGGCGTCGTAGTCATAGAAGCCGCGCTGGGTCGTGATCTCGGTGACCGCCAACGCGCGATCGCCCATCACCGCGACGGTGAGCTCGCGTCCGGGAACGAACCTCTCGACCATCACCTGCTCGCCGTACGGCCAATCCCTTTCGGAGATCAGGCCGTGGTTGTCACCCTCGCGCACGATCAGGACGCCGACGCTCGAGCCCTCGTTGAGGGGCTTGATCACGTAAGGCCGGGCCATGACTTCGCCTTCGAGAACAGCGGCGCGTGCGGCGATCACGTGCTCGGCCACGGGGATGCCGGCGTCCGCGAACAGCCGCTTGGCCGTCGGCTTGTCCATGGCCAGCGCCGACGCAAGCAGGCCGGAGTGGGTGTAGGGCACGGCGAGGATGTCGAGCAGGCCCTGGATGCAGCCATCCTCGCCATAGCGGCCGTGCAGGGCGTTGAAAACGGCGTCGGGAGGCGGCGTCAGGGCGGCGAGCAGGCCGGCCGCGTCCCGCGTCACGTCGATGGCCGCAGCGTCGTAGCCTGCAGCCCTCAGCGCCGCGGTCACGGCGGCGCCGCTGACCAGCGAGACCTCGCGCTCGACCGACCAGCCGCCCATCAACACGGCGACCCGCCTGTTCGCCGACGCGCTCATCGACGCACCTCCGCCGCGTCCCTCAGGCCGCTCTCGGCAACGCCGATCCGGTCGATCTCCCACTCGAGGCGGACGCCGGTCGCGGCGAACACCCGCCGGCGCACCTCCTCTCCCAGAGCCTCGATGTCGGCCGCGCTCGCGGTCCCGGTGTTGATCAGGAAATTGCAATGCTGCTCGGAAACTTTCGCCCCGCCGACGACGAGGCCGCGACAGCCGGCCCGGTCGATCAGTTCCCAGGCCTTGGCACCCGACGGATTGGCGAAGGTGCTGCCGCCGGTTCGGGTGCGGATCGGCTGAGTCTCGGTGCGCCGGCGGCGGATCTCGTCCATGCGCGCGGCGATCGCCTCCCTCGCCTCGGCCCGCCCGCGCAGGCTGGCGGAGACGAAGACCCGGTCGCGCGGCAGGGCGCAACCGCGGTAACGCAGGCCGAGCGCCGCGCCGTCCAGATCGGCGATGGCGCCGTCCGGGCTCAGCACCCGGGCACTGACCAGGACGTCGCTCATCTCGCCGCCGTAGGCGCCGGCGTTCATCCTGAGCGCGCCGCCGATGGTCCCCGGCACGCCGCTGAGGAACTCGAGCCCGCCGATGCCGGCGTGCATCGCCGTGTGCGCCACCGTGGCGTCGAGCGCGCCGGCGCCGGCCTCGACGGTCTCGCCGACGATGTCGATCTTGGCGAAGGCGCGACCGAGGCGGATGACGACGCCGGGAACGCCGCCGTCGCGCACGAGCAGGTTGGAGCCGACCCCCAACACCGTCACCGGGACATCGGCCGGTCGGCCGGCGAAGAAGGCGGCGAGATCGTCCGCGTCGGCCGGACGGAAAAGCACTTCGGCCGGGCCGCCGACGCGAAACCAGGTGATCGGCGCCAGTGGGACGTTCGCGCCATAGCGGCCGCGCACCACCGGCAGCCGGTCGATCAGGTCGCGGTCGGCACGACGAGCGGCCATCATCGTTGCGCCCCCTGCCCCTGCGATTTCCCGGGGGTGCGCAGCCTGGCGAGCGCGTCCGGCAGGGCGTGCGCCCACTGGGTGACGCTGCCGGCGCCGAGGCAGACGACCATGTCGCCCGGTTCGGCCAGGCCGTCGACGACCGAGGCGAGCTGCTCCGGGTCGCGAAGCCGGAGGACGCGGCGATGGCCGTGGGTGCGCAGCCCTTCGACCAGCGCATCGCGGTCGATCCCGGGCAGCGGCGTCTCGCCGGCGGGATAGACGTCGGCAACGACCACCGCATCGGCGTCGTTGAAGCAGGCGCAGAAGCCCTCGAACAGGTCGCGCAGGCGGCTGTAGCGGTGAGGTTGCACCACCGCGATCACCTGGCCGGGCGCAATGCTCCGGGCGGCGCCGAGGACCGCGGCAATCTCGACAGGATGATGCGCGTAGTCGTCGATGATGGTAATGCCGGCAACTTCGCCGGTCTTGGTGAACCGGCGGTTGACCCCGGCGAAGCCGGCCAGGGCGCTGCGCACCACCTCGTCATCGATCCCCATCTCGCCGGCGATGGCGATGGCGGCCAAGGCGTTCAGGACGTTGTGCTGGCCGAACATCGGCAGGAGCAGATCGGCCAGGGTGCGGGCGGCGCCGGTTTTGCGATCGGTGATGACGGCGTCGAACCGGATGCCGCGGACGGAGGCGTCGAGACCGACGCCGCGGACGTCCGCCTGGGGGCTGAAGCCGTAGGTGATCACCCGTCGATCGAGCAGATGCGGGATGATGCCCTGAACCTCCCGGTGATCGATGCACACGGCGGCGAAGCCGTAGAAGGGAATGTTCGAGACGAAGGTGACGAAGGCGTCGCGCAGGGCGTCGAAGCTGCCGTAGTGGTCGAGGTGCTCGGGATCGATGTTGGTCACCACCGCCACGGTCGCCGGCAGCTTGACGAAGGTGCCGTCGGACTCGTCGGCCTCGGCGACGACCCACTCGCCCTTGCCCAGCCGGGCGTTGGAGCCCCAGGCGTTGATGATGCCGCCGTTGACGACGGTGGGATCGAGGCCCGCACCGTCGAGCAGGGCCGCGACCAGCGAGGTCGTCGTCGTCTTGCCGTGGGTCCCGGCGACGGCGATCGACCACTTCAGCCGCATCAGTTCGGCCAGCATCTCCGCGCGGCG
Organism: Rhodospirillales bacterium; assembly: GCA_016793925.1. Classification (GTDB taxonomy): domain Bacteria; phylum Pseudomonadota; class Alphaproteobacteria; order Rhodospirillales; family Defluviicoccaceae; genus JAEULH01. The sequence goes on from JAEULH010000011.1 coordinate 50,150, forward strand.
AACGACGGGCAGCAGGCGCTTGCGCGCGGCGACGACCTCCGGATTGTCGGCGGCGACCGCCGAAGAGACGACGACGACGCCGGCCTCGCCGAGGTTGGCCTCGTCGTGGCCGATGCGGACGGAGACGCCGAGCGCCTGCAGCCGCCGGGTGTTGGCGTTCTCGCTGCGATCGGTGCCCTGCACCGCGTAGCCGAGGTTGTGCAGCAACTCGGCGATCCCGCTCATGCCGATGCCGCCGATGCCGACGAAGTGAATGATGCCGACGCTGAGCGGCAGGGCCTTGATCCCGCCCGTCATTCCGGTCATCGCTGGCCCTTCCCCTCGGCGGAACCGAGATCCGGACCGTCGGTGCCGGGCGTCATCGCCGCACGGCCGGGCAGGCCGCCGGCCATTTCCGCCACCAGATCGGCGAGACGGCGAGCCGCGTCCGGCGCTCCGGCGGCGCGCGCCGCATCCGCGGCGGCGGCGAGGCGCCCGGGGTCGGCGAAAAGGCCGGAGAGTTGCGCCGCCAGCGCATCGGCGTCGAAGGCATCCTGCGCCACCACCCAGGCGGCGCCGCCGGCCGCCGCGGCTCTGGCGTTGGCGCTCTGATGATCGTCGATGGCAAACGGGTACGGGACCAGGATCGCCGGGCGGCCCACGGCCGTCAGTTCGGCCACCGTCGATGCGCCGGCGCGGGCGATGACCAGGTGGGCGGCGGCGAGGCGGTCGGGCACGTCGTCGAAGAATGGCGCCAGGTCGACCGTCACCTCGAGCCGGCGGTAGACCGCTTCCGCCGCAGCCAGCCCCTCCGGACGGCATTGCTGCGAAATCACAAGACGCCGGCGCAGGCCGGGATCGAGCCTTTCGATCGCCGCAGGAACCACCTCGCCGAGGACCCGGGCGCCCTGGCTGCCGCCGAGGACGAGCAGGTGGACCGGGGCATCCGCCGCGGGCGGCGCGTAGGCGCGATGCAGGGCCTGCGCGAACGCGGGGCGCACCGGCATGCCGGTCCGGACAACCTTGCCCCTGGCCTTGGCCGGAACGGCGGCGACCTCGGCGAAGCTGGTGGCGATGCGCCCGACGCGGTTGGCCAACACCCGGTTGGCGCGGCCGAGCACCGCGTTCTGTTCGTGGATGACCGTGTTTATCCCGCCGACGCCGGCGGCCAGCACCGTCGGCACCGAGGCGTAACCGCCGAAGCCGACGACCGCCCTCGGCGCCAACCGCTTGAGCAGGCGCCAGGCCTGGGCGAAGCCGAAGGCGAGATCGGCGAGACTACGCACGCGAGCGCCCGCGCCCATTCCGGCGATGCCGCCGGCGCGAATGGTCCGGCTGTCGAGACCGCCGAGGGTGCCGCCATAGGCGTCGCCGCGGCGGTCGGTGAACAGCATCAGCGCCGCGCCGCGAGCGATCATTTCGCAGGCCAGCGCCTCGGCCGGAAAGACGTGCCCGCCGGTTCCGCCGGCGGCGAGGACGACCAGGGGCGCGGGCGTTGTCGCCATCATCCGCGCCCCTCCGGCCGCTCGCGGGTCAGCGCCAGGACCATGCCCATCGCCCAGGCCATCGCCACCGTGGCGCTGCCGCCATAGGAGATGAACGGCAGAGTGATCCCCTTCGGCGGGATCAGGTGGGTGGTCGAGGCCATGTTCATCAGCGCCTGCATGCCGAACAGCGACAGCAGCCCGGTTGCGGCGAGCACGACGAAGACGTCCTCGGCCTTCAGCGCCCGGCTGAACCCGCGCACGACGACGAAGGCGAAGATGAAGACGATCAGAAGACAGGCGGCCAGCCCGAATTCCTCGCCGGCGACGGCGAAGATGAAGTCGGCGTGGGCGTCGGGAAGATAGGCCTTCACCTGGCCCTCGCCGGGGCCGACGCCGAAAAATCCGCCGCTTCGGAATGCGTCGAGGGCGCGGGAGATCTGAAAGCCGTCGCCGGTCGACGGGTCGAAGAAGTGATCGACCCGCAGGCGCACGTGGTCGAACATGAAGTAGGCGCCCGCGGCGCCGGCGAAGAACAGCACGACGACGATGGCGACGAGGATCAGTGGCAGGCCGGCGAGGAACACCTGGATCGCCCAGATGCCGGCGATCAGAAGCGTCGTGCCGATGTCAGGCTGGAGCACGAGGACGCTCGCGACCACCGCCATCAGCCCGGCGCTCACATAGAAGCCCCAGGCGTGGTCGCGGGCCCGGCTCTCGGCGACGATCCACGCCGAGATCACGGCGTAGGACACCTTGAGCATTTCGGACGGCTGCAGGGAAACGCCGCCGATCCGCACCCAGCGGGTGGCGCCCTTGATCTCGACACCGGCCACCAGCGTCATGGCGGTCAGCGCCAGGGCGAAGACGAAGACCAGGGCGGCGATCCTGCGGACGCCGGTCGGCGACAGCAGCGAGGTGACGAGCAGGACGGCCAGCGCGGACGGCAGGTAGAAGAATTGCCGCTGGGCGAAGTAGAACGGATCCAGGCCCATCCGTGTCGCAACCGCGGTCGACGCCGCCATCGTCAGCACCAGACCGCCGCCAATCAGGAGCAGCAGGGCGCCGAGGGTCCAGTGATCGACGGTCCACCACCAGCGGGCGAGCAGGCTCGTGTCGGTGCGGGGGAAGGTGCTCATCGCAGGGCCTCGACAAGCTGGCAGAACGCCTTGCCGCGGGCTTCGAAGCTGGCGAACTGGTCGAACGAAGCGCAGGCCGGCGACAGCAGGACGACCGGCCGCTCGGTCTCCCTGTCCGGGTCGGCGGCGGCGGCGGCGGCGGCGGCGGCGGCCACCGCCACGTCCAGGGTGCCGCACCGGGTGAACGGTACGAGGCCGTCGAGCCAGGCGGCGAACCCTTCCATCGCCTCGCCGATGAGGAACGCGTGGCGGATGCGCGGCAGGTAGGGGCGCAAAGCCTCCAGCCCGCCCTCCTTGGGTCGACCGCCCCCGATCCAGTAGACGTTCCCATAGCAGGCCAGTGCCCGCGCCGCGGCGTCGGCGTTCGTCGCCTTGCTGTCGTTGACGAAAACGACGCCGTCGATCGCGGCGATGCGTTCCTGCCGGTGGGCAAGGCCGGGAAAGGTGCGGATCGCAGAGCGGATGAGGTCGACGTCGAGGCCCAGCGCCCGCGCGACCGCGTAGGCCGCCGCCGCATTCTGGGCGTTGTGCTCGCCGGGGAGGGACGGCGCCTCGGCGAGGTCGAGCACCGGTCGCGGCGTTCCGTCAAGATTGTCGTAAAGCGTGCCCGCGATCGCGTAGACGCCGAGTTCCACGGCGGCGCGTCCGGAAACCGGGATGACCCGTGCGGACGATGCGCCGGCGAGTTCGGCGGCGATGGTGCGGCAGAAATCGTCGTCGACGCCGACGATCGCCGCGGCGCCCGGCCCCTGGCGGCGAAAGATCGCGCGCTTGGCGGCGACATAGCCTTTCATGCCGCCGTGGCGGTCGAGGTGATCGGGCGTGATGTTGAGCAGGACGGCCACCTGGAACAGCAGCGACGGCGTCAACTCGAGCTGGTAGGACGACATTTCCAGCACGTAGAGGCCGCCGTCCGGCACCGCATCGAGCGCCAGGACCGCTGTGCCGAGGTTGCCGCCGGTGACGCATGGCCGATGGGCGGCGTTCAGGACATGGCCGATGAGCGCCGTGGTCGTCGATTTGCCGTTGGTGCCGGTAATCCCGACGCAGGCGGCTTCGGGATGGGCGCGGGCAAACAGCTCGCCGTCGCCGACGACCGGACAGCCGGCGTTCTGGGCGCGGCAGACGATCGGATGGGGCGCAGGGTAGCGATGGGGGATGCCGGGGCTGAGCACCAAGGCGGCCGGCTCCCTCAAGTCCCGGCGGCGGAGGTCGACGATCGGGATCTTTTCGCCGCGGCCGCTTTCGCGGGTTTGCGGGTCGTCGTCCCAGGCCCAGACCTTGTGGCCGGCGGCGAGGAGGGCCCGCGTCGCCGCGCGCCCGCTGCGGCCGAGGCCGAGGACGGCGTAGGGACGACCGGCGGGGAGGGCTCTGAGGTCGATCATGGCGGCCCTCACCGCAGCTTCAGCGTCGAGAGCCCGGCAAGCGCCAGGATCGAGGCGATGATCCAGAAGCGGATGACGATGGTCGGCTCCGCCCAGCCCATCTTCTCGAAGTGATGGTGGAGCGGCGCCATCCGGAACACCCGCC
>JAEULH010000016.1 GCA_016793925.1 Rhodospirillales bacterium
TTGAAGCAGGGCAGGCGTGTCGCCAATGTTCGCATGTTCGCATGGCAGGACAGCCCCGACAGGCCGGTCGCGGCCGGTCACGCCCACTTTCTGCTGACCTAGACGCGCAGTTTGGCTGCTGCCGGCTGCTCCATTTGCACGGACGACGCGACGCTGGGGGCGTCGCGGTGGAACATCACCCACAGCGTTGGGCCGATTCCCCGCGTGCGCCACGCCTCGTACCACACGGGAAGCCGCTGGGGCGCGTTCAGACCGGCCACCGCTTTGCCCAGAAGCTTGCCGAACCGTTTCGCGCGCCGGCTACGCGACCAGTTCACGATCGTGCCATGGTCCTGGCTGCGCAGCAGATAGAAGTAGTGGGTGTCCTTCTTGGCGAACGCGACCAGGGAGAACGGTTCGATTTCGTCCTTGTCCAGCCGGACCCCGTGGCGCGCACCGACCGTCCGGAACGCTTCGGGCGACCACCTGCCGATGTGGTTGGGCGGCATGTCGCGCAAGCTCCCATGGCACTCCTGAAAATCGATCCTTGCCGCGTTGGGCACGGTTATGAACAAGAGCCCGTTCGGCCGCAGCAGCCGGGCGAGCTTGCCGAACAGACCATCGAGATCGTCCATGTGTTCGACCACCGCGAACATGAAGATCGCGTCGAACGGATCCTCGTCCGTTAGAGCGGGCAGACCCCCGTCCAGAACCGTGTATCCCTGCCGTCGAAGCCTGCTGATCTTCTCGTCGTGATACTCGATCGCATGAATGCTGGACGCCGGAACAAATTTTCCGGCGATTTTGTCGAGAAAGTATCCGTAGCCGGCACCGATTTCGAGTACACGCTCGATCTTACGGTCCTGCGAGGATAGCTCCGACAGGGTTCTCTGGAAGCTCCACTTGTCGATTGTATGCGCCGGTCGAGCATAAGCGAGATTGTAAAATTCCTTGTCACCGGCGATGAACGGGTCTGCAAAGCTGAAGCTGCAGTGGCTGCAGTGGCGGATGACGCAGTGGCCCTGCTTCCACAGCCGACGGATGCAATCCACGAGCTCCGCATAACGGTGTGGATCGCTCTCGGCGACCACGAACTGCTGGGCCGCTTCCTCCGGCGTGACGCGGAAGATAACCTCGCCGGTAACCTCGTGACAGACTGGGCAGTCGGCCATCGCTCCCCCGCGTGCGTCCCGCGCGCTGAGAACTCAAGCAGTTAGGTATGCAACAATCATGCGGCCAATCCAGCATACTTAATCCGGGATATCCCGGGTAGGCTGGGCCTTAATCTTGGCTGCACTTATTGCAAAATCACAATTTATAACTTTCTGGCTAATTATACTACATTTGCGGGCTAGAGTCCACGGGATCAACGTACGTCGCCCGTGAAGGCCTATCTCTCTGGGTCCAGCACCGCCTACATGCGGTGGCTTGGACCACTTTTTTCCCTGCCGCTGACAAATGTTGATCTCACCGGAAGCAACGGCATAAGCCTTCGCCCGTGAACCGGCTCCCGCCTTTCTCCAAGATTGGCGCGGGTTGGCCCGTAACCACACGGCGGGGGCCGCGGATGTTTGTTGCTTACGTCGCTGCTGCCGCGGTTGCGGTCGGTTGCCAGTTTCAGGGCAGGACGTCGGCGAGGCGTGTGGCGGGTTGGTCGGCGATCCGGCGGAGAACGTCTTCGAGCGAAGCCTGCGGATCGACGCCGTCGAGCTTGGCCGTCTCGATCAGGATCTAGCAACAGCCGTCGTTTGCGCCGCACGGGGCGAGGGTTCCGCGCCGGGCGGCGGGCCGGCGCCGAGGGCGGGGGCCGCCGCCGCATCTTCTCCAAACATTCGATAGGCGTCGCTGCGCGCGGCAATGCTAGGATCGCGCATGTCCACCGATACGATCGCTCACACGCCAGCGCCCGGCGAGGCGCCCCCCCCGTCGGCAGCCGCCGCCGGACCCGAACCGGCTGCCACCGCGGGTGCGGCGAGCCGAACCAGCCGCAGGGCGGTGCGCATCCAGTCGTTTTCCGTAACCGGCCTGTTCGTTCTCGCCGCGATCTACACCATCCATTTTGGCAAAGCGATCCTGATGCCGGTCGTCGCCGCGGTTGTCCTCTACATCCTGCTGTGGCCGGCGGTCCGCCTGCTGAACCGCTTCCGCGTCCCCACCGCCCTGGGCGCGGTCATCGTCGTCGCCGGCCTCCTCGGCGTCGCCGGCGCCGGCATTTACGTCCTCGCCGATCCTGCCTCGGCGTGGCTCTCCCAGGCGCCGCAGGTCATGAGCGAGGTTCAGGCCAAGATAAAGGCGCCGGTCGGCGAACTCACCAAGGTCAAGGAGAAAATCGAAGGCATGGTCGAGCCACGCGGTGGCGGCGGCGGTCCCGACGCGGGGCCGCAGGTGGGGCTTGCCAACGCGGCGATGTTCGTTCTGGGCACGGTTCAGCAGGTCGGCGCGTCGCTGCTGATCATCACCGCGCTGCTGTTTCTGCTTCTCGCCTCCGGAACGATGTTCCAGGAGAAACTCGTGCGCTCGCTGCCGCGCTTCCGCCACAAGAAGCAGGCGGTGATGATCACCAACCAGATCCAGAAGGACATTTCGGCCTACCTCGGCACCGTCGCGATGATCAACACCGGCCTCGGCCTCGCCATCGGGCTCGGGCTTTACGCCATCGGCATGCCGAACGCCGCGTTGTGGGGAACCATGGCGGCGCTGCTGAATTTCGTTCCCTATATCGGCTTCGCCATCGGAACCAGCATCGTCTTCATCGTCGGCCTGCTCACCTTCGACACGTTCGCCGCCGCGCTGATGGCGCCCGCGGTCTACACCATTTGCAACGCGGTCGAAGCCAACGCGGTCACGCCGATCCTGCTGAGCCGCCGACTGACGTTGAACGCCGTCGTCGTCTTCCTCGCCGTCCTCGGCTGGGGCTGGCTGTGGGGCGTCTCCGGGGCGCTGCTCGCCGTCCCGCTGCTGGCCATGATCAAGGTCATTGCCGACCACGTCGACGGTCTCGGCGGCCTCAGCGAGTTCCTCGGCAGCCGCGATCCGACCTAGGATCGAAACCGCATCGTCGGACGAGCGGTCGGATCCGGGCCGTCTGCGTCCCCTGGCGCCGAAGGCCGCTCAAGGGCGCCGGGCGGAAGATAGAAGAAGATTATCGTTCCCTTGCCCCGCCGCCGACGGTAAACCAAGAAGCCGCGACGGCGCACGCGCCGCGACCAACCCGCAAAGGCCATTGAGAAGCCGCAGGGAGGGAGGGAGGACAGACATCGTGCCGCACATTTTCAGCCTGATCGGCGTCCTGTCCGCCCTGTGGCTGCTCCTGTCCGGCCACTTCCACGAACCCCTGCTCCTTGCGCTCGGCGCGATCTCGGTCGCCTTCGTCGTCTTCATTGCGCATCGCATGGACGTCGTCGACCACGAGGGCCACCCCATCCAGCTCAGCCACCGCGCGGTCCGCTACTTCCCGTGGCTGCTGTGGGAGATCGTCAAGGCGAACATCGATGTCGCGAAGGTCATCCTCCGCCGACGCATGCCGCTGTCGCCGCGTGTGTTCCCCACCCAGGGAATGCAGCGCTCCGAACTCGGCCTGACCATCTACGCCAACTCGATCACCCTGACGCCGGGCACCGTCACCATCGCTGTCGACGGCGAGACCCTGACCGTGCATGCGCTGACCGGCGCCGCCGCCGCCGGAGTGGAGACGGACGAAATGAATCGCCGCGTCGCCGGGTTGGAGGCCTAGCCGCTCGTGTTTACCGAAGCCAGCCTCGCCATTCTCTTGATCATGGCCCTGACCTTGTGGCGCGCCGTCAAGGGGCCGACGGTCTACGACCGGATTCTCGCGGTGAACGCCTTCGGCACCCTGACGGTGCTGCTGATCGCCGTCTTCGGGTTCTTGACCGAGCGGCCCGAATTCCTCGACATCGCGCTGGTCTACGCCCTGATCAACTTCATCGGCACGATCGCCGTCTGCAAATACGCCACCTTCGCCCACCTCGGCGGCCCGCTCGATCAGGTCGATTGGGACGACGTATGAGCGCGCTTGTCGTCGATTTCCTGAGCTGGATCCTCCTGTTGGCCGGCACCGCCTTCGCCCTGACCGGCGCCATCGGCATCATCCGCCTGCCCGACGTCTTCGCGCGCATGCACGGCGCCGGAATGATCGACACGCTGGGCGCCGCGTTGATTCTCCTGGGCCTGATGCTGCAGGCCGGACCGACCCTGGTCACGGTCAAGCTGCTCCTGATCGGCGTGTTCCTGTTCTTCACCAGTCCGGCGACGACATTCGCGCTCGCGCGCGCGGCGCTCGCTGCCGGGATCGAACCGGCGGTCGAGGACAAGACGGCCGGAGGAACAGTCGCAAAGGCCGCGGAGGCGGCCGCAGCAAAGGAAGGAGACGAGCGATCGTAGCCGCCATCGACGTCGCCCTGCTGCTGTTCATGGCGGTGACCGCGCTGGCTCTGGCGCGCGTCCGCAACCTGTTCGCGGTGGTGATGATGTCGGGGATTTTCAGCCTGACGGCGGCGGCGCTTTACGTCGTTCAGGACGCCGTCGACGTCGCCTTCACCGAGGCCGCCGTCGGCGCCGGCATCGCGACGGTGCTGGGTCTCGCCACCCTTGCCGTCACCCGTAGCGAGGCCGAGAAGAAGGTCAGGGCCGTAGCTTTCGGCCCCCTCCTGCTGGTCATCGTCACCGGCGCCGCGCTGATCTACGGCACGCTCGACATGCCGGACTACGGCGATCCGGCGGCGCCGATCCATGGCCACGTTGCGCCGCGCTACCTGGCCGACTCGGAGAAGGAGACCGGCGTTCCGAACGTGGTCACGTCGGTGCTGGCGAGCTACCGCGGTTACGACACCCTCGGCGAGACCACCGTCATTCTCACCGCCGCCTGCGGCGTCCTCATGCTGCTCGGGCGCAACAGACGGCAGAAGCGCAACGCTCCGACGCGAGACTCCGCGGCGTGAACCGCTTCGCCATCCTGCGGGTCGTCGCCAAGCTGCTGATCCCCGCGATCATGCTCTTCGCCCTGTATGTCCAGTTCCACGGCGACTTCGGGCCCGGCGGCGGCTTCCAGGCCGGGGTCATCTTCGCATCCGCGTTCATCCTCTATGCGCTTCTGTTCGGCGTCGTCACCGCCCGCAAGGTCGCCCCGCCGCGGCTGATCAACACGACGCTGGCCCTCGGCGTGCTGGTCTACGCGGGCACCGGGTTCGCCGCACTGCTGCGCGGCGGCCAGTACCTCGACTACTCCGTGCTCGCCCATGACGCGGTCCACGGTCAGCATCTCGGAATTTCGCTGATCGAGTTCGGCGTGTTCATGACCGTGTCCTCGGCAATGATCACAATTTTCTTTGTCTTCGCCGGCCAGGATGTCGACGAGGGGCAGGACTGATGATGCTTTTGCCCGGCCTCTTCAACTACTGGCTGGTCGTCGTCCTGATGATGATCGGTTTTTACGTGGTCATCGCTCAGGGCAACCTGGTCAAGAAGCTGTTCGGGCTGAACATATTCCAGGTCGCTGTTTTCGTGTTCTACATCTCCATGGGCAAGATCGAGGACGGAACCGCGCCAATCCTGGTCGACGGCGAGCCGGTGTACACCAACCCCCTTCCAAGCGTGCTGATCCTCACCGCCATCGTCGTCGGCATCGCCACCCTGGCTCTGGGCCTGGCGCTGGCGGTCCGCATCCGCAACGCCTTCGGCACGATGGAAGAGGATGAGATCGACGCGGCGGAGGCCGATCCCTCGTGATAACGCCGCACCTGCCGATCCTCGAAGTCGTCCTGCCGCTGGTCTCGGCGCCCATCTGCCTGATCCTGCGCAGCGCGGTCGTGGCCTGGTGGATGGCGGTGGCGCTGACGTGGGCCGCCTTCGCGGGCGCGCTCATGCTCCTTGGCGAGGTCCTGAACGCCGGCCCGATCACCTACGCGCTCGGCGGCTGGGCGGCGCCCTGGGGCATCGAATACCGCATCGACCTCCTCAGCGCCTTCGTCCTCGTCACCGTTACGGCAATCGGCTCGCTCGCGATCCTCTTCGCCCGCGCGCCGGTGGCCCGCGAGATCCCCGCCGATCGCGTATACCTGTTCTACGTCATGTACCTGCTCAGCTTCACCGGGCTGCTCGGCATCGCCGTGACCGGAGACGCTTTCAACCTCTTCGTCTTTCTCGAGATCACCTCGCTCTCGGCGTACGTGCTGATCAGCCTCGGCAGCGACCGGAGAGCGCTGACGGCCGCGTTCCGCTACCTGATCATGGGGACCATCGGCGCGACGTTCTACATCATCGGCGTCGGCATGATGTACATGATGACCGGCACCCTCAACATGGCCGATCTGGCGGCGCGGCTGCCGGGGGTGCTCCACCTGCGCACCATCGATATGGCGCTGGCGTTCATCACCGTCGGCCTCAGCCTCAAGCTCGCGGTCTTCCCGTTGCACTTCTGGCTGCCCAACGCCTATACCCACGCGCCCTCGGCGGTCAGCGTCTTTCTCGCCGCCACCTCGACCAAGATCGCGGCCTACGCGCTGATCCGGATCATCTATACCGTCTTCGGCGGGCCGGCCGTGTTCGCGCCCATGCCGATCGACGAGATGCTGCTCGGCTTCGGCATGTTGTCGATGATCGCCGCGTCGCTGGTCGCCATGTTCCAGGACAACATGAAGCGGCTGCTGGCCTATTCGAGCATCTCGCAAATCGGCTACATGGTCGTCGGCCTGAGCCTGGGCAACGTCGAGGGCCTGGCCGCCAGCATCGTCCATATCTTCAACCATGCGATGATGAAGGCGCTGCTGTTCATGGCCGTCGGCTGCGTCTTCTACCGGGTCGGCTCGGTGCGCCTCGCCGATATCGCCGGGTTCGCCCGGCGCATGCCGATCACCGGCGCCGCCCTGCTCGTCGGCGGCTTCAGCCTCATCGGAACGCCGCTCAGCATCGGCTTCGTCACCAAATGGTTCCTGCTGGAAGGGGCGCTGGAAAAGGGCTGGTGGCCGGTCGCGGCGATCGTGATCCTCAGCGGCCTGCTCGCGCTGGTCTACGTCTGGCGGATCGTCGAAGCGGCCTACTTCCGCGCACCGGCGCCGGCGGTCGAAGGGATCCGTGAAGCGCCGGCGATCATGCTGGCGCCGCTTCTCATCCTCGCCGCGATCAACATCTTTTTCGGCATCGACGGCACCCTGACCGGCGATCTCTCCATCGCCGCGGCGCAAGCGCTCGTCGGAACCAGCCCGTGACCGGCAGCGAAGCGCTCCTTGCCGCGGCCCTGGTCGTTCCGCTCGTCGGCGCCGCGCTCATCGTCGCCGCCGGCCGACGGCCGAACCTGCGCGATGGGATCGGCATCGCCACAGCGGCGGTCCTTGCCGTCGTCGTCATCGCGCTCGTTCGCGATGTCCTCGCCGGCGCGCGGCCGCGGCTCGTGCTGGTCGAGATGCTGCCCAATCTGTCCCTCGCCTTCTCGGCCGAGCCCTTGGGCGCGACCTTCGCCCTGGTCGCCTCCGTGCTGTGGCTGGTCACCGCGATCTACGCGATCGGCTACATGCGCGGCCACCACGAGCATCATCAGACCCGCTTCTACGCCTTCTTCGCCGTTTCGCTGAGCGCCACCATGGGGGTTGCGCTCTCCGCCAATGTCATCACCCTGTTCACCTTCTACGAGGCGCTGACCCTTTGCACCTATCCGCTGGTCACGCACCACGGCACCGACGAAGCCAAGCGCGCCGGCCGGGTCTACTTCGGCGTCCTGCTCGGCACCTCGATCGGCCTGCAGTTGCCGGCCATCGCCGCCATCTACGTGCTCACCGGCGGGCTTGACTTTGCGCCCGGCGGGATCCTGGCCGGCCACGTGAGCCCCGCCGCCGTCGCCGTCCTGTTCGTCATGTTCATCTTCGGGATCGGCAAGGCCGCCCTGATGCCGGTCCACCGCTGGCTGCCGGCGGCGATGGTTGCGCCGACGCCGGTCAGCGCCCTTCTTCACGCCGTCGCCGTGGTCAAGGCCGGCGTTTTTGCGGTCGTCAAGGTCACCGTCTTCGTTTTCGGCATCGACCTGTTGCGTTCGTCCGGGAGCAGCGGCTGGCTGATCTATGTCGCCGGCTTCACCATCCTCGCCGCCTCGACCATCGCCCTGTTCCAGGACAACCTGAAGCGCCGCCTCGCCTATTCGACGATCAGTCAGCTGTCCTACATCGTCATCGGCGCGGCGATGCTCCATCCGCTGGCGCTGCAGGGCGCAAGCCTGCACATCGTCGCGCACGCCATCGCCAAGATCACCCTGTTCTTCGCGGCGGGCGCGATCCTGGTCGCCGCCGACAAGACCCGCGTCAGCGAGCTCGACGGGATCGGACGACGCATGCCCTGGACCATGGGCGCGTTCGCCATCGGCTCGCTGTCGATGGTGGGCCTGCCGCCCACCGCCGGCTTCGTCAGCAAGTGGTTCCTGCTCCAGGGCGCCGTGGCGAGCGGCCAGGTGGTCGTGATCGCGGTTCTGGTCGCGGCGACGCTGCTCAACGCCGCCTACTTCCTGCCGATCGTCTACGCCGCCTTTTTCCGGCCCCTGCCCGACGGCGCGGCCCAGCACGGCGAGGCGCCGCTGGCTTCGGTGGGGGCGCTTGTTCTGACTTCGGCGCTGACCGTGGCGATGTTCTTTTTTCCGGAGTTGCCGCTGGCCCTGGCGCGCGCATTCGTGGCGGAGGGGCAATGAGCGACGAAACGAACAAGTCCGGCGAGGCGCCGGGTGGGCCTTCGGACGGCGCCGCCAGGCCGTGGCTGACGCGAGCCTCGACGATCCGCGGCCTGTGGTGGACGGGCAGCGTCGTACTCGTCCTCGTCACCCTCGCCGACCTCGTCGTCGACCGGCACCACGCGGTCGTTCCCGTTGCGGGAACCTTCGGCTTCTACTCCTGGTACGGGCTGGCGACGTGCGCGGCGATGGTGGTTGTGGCCAAGGCGCTGGGGGCGGTGCTGAAACGCAGGGACAGCTACTATGAGCCATAGCCTGCCGCCGGCCTTGGCGCTGTTTGTCGCCGCAGGCCTGCTTCCATTCTGTCGACCGGGATCGCCGATCCGCGCCGCGCTCCTCCTGGTCGCGCCGGCTGTGGCGCTGGCGGCGGTGTGGACGCTGCCGGAAGGCGAGCTGCTCGCGTTCGACTACCTCGGCTTCCACCTGGTCCCGCTGCGGGTCGACGCGCTCAGCCGGCTGTTCGCGACGATCTTCACGATCATGGCCTTCGCCGGTGCGCTGTTCGCCTTGAACCAGGCGCGCACGACGGAGCTCGTCGCCGCCTTCGTCTATGCCGGCAGCGCCGTCGGCGTCACCTTCGCCGGCGACCTGATCACCGTCCTCGTCTTCTGGGAGCTGATGGCGATCGCCTCGGCCCTGCTCATCTGGTCGGCGCAGACCCCGGCGGCCTTCAGGGCCTCGCTCCGCTACCTGATGATTCACCTGTTGGGCGGCATGGTGTTGATGGTCGGCATCCTCACCTTCGCCACCCAGACGGGGTCGATCGCCTTCAACGCGATGCGTCCGGACGGCGTTGCGACCTGGCTCATCCTGATCGGCTTTCTCATCAACGCCGGCGCGCCGCCTCTGTCGGCGTGGCTGCCGGACGCCTACTCCGAAGCGTCGTGGAGCGGGACCGTCTTTCTTTCCGCCTTCACCACCAAGACCGCGGTCTACACCCTGCTGCGCGGCTTCCCGGGGGCCGAGATCCTCGTCGTGATCGGGATCTACATGATCCTTTACGGCATAATCTACGCGCTCCTCGAAAACGACATGCGCCGGATCCTCGCCTACAGCATCATCAACCAGGTCGGCTTCATGGTCACCGGGATCGGCATCGGCACCGACATGTCGCTCAACGGCGCCGCCGCGCACGCCTTCGCCCACATCATCTACAAGGCGCTCCTGCTGATGTCGGCCGGCTCCGTGCTGCTGATGACCGGACGGCGCAAGTGCTCGGAGCTGGGGGGGTTGTTTCAGAGCATGCCGCTGACGACGGTGTGCGGCATCGTCGGCGCACTGGCCATCTCGGCCTTCCCGCTGACCTCGGGGTTCGTCACCAAATCGATGATCAACCAGGCAGCGGGCGATCAGCACCTGGCCATTGCCTGGCTGCTGCTCACCGCCGGCTCGGCCGGCGTCTTCCTCCATGCCGGCATCAAGTTCCCGTGGTTCGTCTTTTTCCAGAAGGACAGCGGGCTGAGGCCGCCCGATCCGCCGTGGAACATGCGCGCGGCCATGGTGCTGTTCGCCGCCCTGTGCATCGGCATCGGGATTGTGCCGGGACCGCTCTACGCCATCCTGCCCTACGCGGTGGACTATCACCCGTACTCGACGGGCCACGTGTTGGAGCTGCTGCAGCTCCTGCTGTTCTCGGGACTGGCGTTTTTCCTCCTGCTGCCGTTGATGAAGCGGACGCCGACCATCACCCTCGATTTCGACTGGATCTACCGGAAGATCCTGCCGGCGGCGCTGGCGAGGATTTACGGGGTCTGCGCGCCCGCCGACCGCATGTTGCGCCGCAGCGCAAAGCGTCTCGTCTCACTGCTGACGACGCAGATCTCGCGACATTACGGTCCGGCCGGCGCTGTCGCCCGGACCCTGACCGCCGGCAACATGACCGTCTGGGTCGTCATCATGCTGGCTGTTTACCTGATCGCCTACTTCATCTCGCGCTGATCGGCGGAAAAACGAGCGCGGCCGAGACGGCCGCTTGCGCCGCGCGCACGGGTACTTTGCGACTGCGTCGCATCCCATCCCGCCGCCTCCTTTTTATGCGACAAATTCAACAGTTCCCATTGATCGCGGTCGGCTCCCCTTTATGATGTTGCAGTTGCGTAAAGCCGGAGGAGAGCAAAATGCGCGAGATCGTAGAAGCGCTGGAAGAGAAGCGGGCACTAGCGCGGCTGGGCGGCGGGCAAAATCGCATCGACGCGCAGCACAAGCGGGGGAAGCTCACCGCGCGCGAGCGCATCGACGTCCTGTTCGACCCGGACTCCTTCGAGGAGTGGGACATGTTCGTCGAGCATCGCTGCATCGACTTCGGCATGGAGAAGACGCAGATCCCCGGCGACGGCGTGGTCACCGGCTACGGGACGGTCAACGGCCGCCCGGTCTTTGTCTTCAGCCAGGATTTCACGGTGTTCGGCGGCAGCCTCTCGGAGGCGCACGCCGAAAAGATCGCCAAGATCATGGACACGGCCATGAAGATCGGGGCGCCGGTGGTCGGCCTGAACGACTCCGGTGGCGCGCGCATCCAGGAGGGCGTCGCCTCTCTCGCCGGCTATGCGACGGTTTTCGCGCGCAACGTTGACGCCTCGGGCGTCATCCCGCAGATCTCGGTGATCATGGGCCCGTGCGCGGGCGGCGCGGTCTATTCCCCGGCGTTGACCGACTTCATCTTCATGGTCAAGGAAGAGAGCCACATGTACGTCACCGGGCCGGACGTGGTCCGGACGGTGACCCACGAGGAAATCGATCACGAGGGGCTGGGCGGCGCCAGCGCCCATACCGTCAAGTCCGGCGTCGCCGATCTGGCATTCGAAAACGACGTCGAGGCGATGCTCTATGTGCGCCGGCTTTTGAATTTCCTTCCCTCATCCAACAAGGTGCCGCCGCCGGTCCGACCGAACTTCGACAGCATCGAGCGGGTCGAGATGTCGCTCGACACGCTGATCCCGGAGAACCCGAACGCGCCCTACGACATGAAGGAGCTGATCGTAAAGGTCGTCGACGAGGAGCTGTTCTTCGAGATCAAGCCCGACTACGCCGGCAACATCATCACCGGCTTCGGGCGCATGAACGGGCAGACCGTCGGCATCGTCGCCAACCAGCCGATGGTTCTCGCCGGCTGCCTGGATATCGACGCGTCGGTCAAGGCGGCCCGCTTCGTTCGCTTCTGCGACTGCTTCAATATTCCGATCATCACCTTCGTCGACGTCCCGGGCTTCCTCCCCGGCGTCAACCAGGAGCACGGCGGCATCATTCGCCATGGCGCCAAGCTGCTGTTCGCCTACACCGAGGCGACCGTTCCGAAAGTGACCGTCATCACCCGCAAATCCTACGGCGGCGCCTACGACGTCATGGGCTCGAAGCACATGCGCGCCGACGTCAATTTCGCCTGGCCCACCGCCGAGATTGCGGTCATGGGACCGAAGGGCGCGGTGGAGATCATCTTCCGCTCCGAGCTCGGCGACGCCGACAAGATCGCCGAGCGGACCGAAGCCTACAAGGGCAAGTTCGCCAACCCGTTCGCCGCCGGGCGTCGCGGCTTTATCGACGACGTCATTCACCCGCACAGCACGCGGCGGCGGATCTGCAAGGCGCTCACCATGCTGCGCAACAAGAGCGTTGTCCTGCCTCAGCGCAAGCACCCCAATCCGCCTCTCTGACGGCGTCCGTGGGACGCAGTGAAGCGCCGAGCCTGAATCTCTGAGCGGGAAAACAAAGCAATGTTCAAAAAAATACTGATTGCCAACCGAGGCGAAATCGCGGTCCGTATCGCGCGCACGGCGAAGCAGATGGGCCTTACGACGGTCGCCGTCTACTCGGACGCCGACAAGTACGGGCGTCACGTCAAGATGTGCGACGAGGCGGTCTACCTCGGCGGCTCGCTCGCAAGCGAGAGCTACCTGCGGATGGACAAGATCCTCTCGGCCTGCCGGCGGATGGGGGTCGACTGCGTCCATCCCGGCTACGGCTTCCTGTCCGAGAACACCAAGTTCGCGCAGGCGCTTGATGAAGCGGGGATCGCGTTCATCGGGCCCAATTCGGACGTGATCAGGCTCATGGGCGACAAGATCATGGCCAACCGGGCGGCGAAGGAGGCCGGCGTCCCGACCGTTCCCGGTCACTGGGACTCGATCCCCAATCCCGAGGCGGCCGTCGAAATCGCGGCCGGCATCGGCTTCCCGGTCATGCTGAAGGCGGCGGCCGGCGGCGGCGGCAAAGGCATTCGCATCGCTCACGACGAGGCCGAAGTTCGCGACGCCTTCCGTATGGCCACCAGCGAGGCCCGGTCGGCCTTCGGCGACGAACGCGTGTTCATCGAAAAATTCATCGAGGATCCGCGCCACATCGAGATCCAGATCCTGGCCGACAAGCACGGCAACGTTTTCCACCTGAGCGAGCGCGAATGCTCGATCCAGCGCCGACACCAGAAGGTCATCGAGGAGGCGCCCTCGCCCTTCCTCGACGCCGCCACCCGGCGCGACATGGGCGAACGGGCGGTGGCGCTGGCCAGGTCCGCCGGATACGACTCCGCGGGAACGGTCGAGTTCATCGCCGACCAGCGGCGCAATTACTACTTCCTGGAGATGAATACGCGCCTGCAGGTCGAGCACTCGGTCACCGAGTTCACCCACGACATCGACCTGGTCGAGTGGATGATCCGGATCGCCAACGGCGAGCGGCTGACCCTAGACCAGTCGCAAATCCAACCGCGCGGATGGGCGATCGAGTCGCGGATCTACGCTGAGGACCCGAACCGCAAGTTCATGCCGTCGACCGGCCGTCTGGTCCGCTACCGCGAGCCGGAAGAGAGCCAGGACGTTCGCGTCGATACCGGCGTCTACGAGGGCGGCGAGATCAGCATGTTCTACGACCCGATGATCGCCAAGGTGACCACCTGGGGACGCGATCGCGACGCCGCCGTCGCGCTGATGCGCCGCTCGCTCGACGAGTTCTATATCGTCGGCGTCCATCACAATATCGCCTTCCTCACCGCGCTGATGGCCAACCCGCGCTTTCTCCAGGGCCGGCTCAGCACCAACTTCATCGCCGAGGAGTATCCAGACGGCTTCTCGCCCGCGCCGATCGAAAGTGCCGACATCGACGCGATCGTCGCCGTCAGCATCCTGATGCACCTGCGCTACCTGTACCGGGCGAAGGAAGTCTCCGGACAGATGCCGGGCTACGGGCGCAAGATCGTGCCCGACTGGGTCGTCAGCGTGAACGGCACCCACTACCCGATCCGCGTCGAGCAGTTCGTCGGCCGCGGTTCGGAAGAGGGCTTCGACGTGACCCGCGAGGGCCATCTGCTTGCCATTCGCAGCGACTGGCAGGTCGGCGAGCCGGTGCTCCGCTGCACCATCAACGCCGAACCGCAGCGCTTCAAGGTCGAGCGGGCCGGGCTGGGTTACCGCCTGTTCCACATGGGCGCCGACGTCAAGGTCATGGTCTACACCACCCAGATCGCCGAGCTCGCGAAAAAGATGCCCGAGCGCAAGCCGCCGGACATGTCGCAGTATCTGCTATCGCCGATGCCTGGACTGCTCCAGTCCCTCGCCGTCGAGGAGGGTGAGCGGGTCGATACCGGCGACGAGCTTGCCATCATCCAGGCGATGAAGATGGAGAACATCCTCCGCGCCGTCCGACCGGGAAGGGTGATCAAGCTTCACGCCGAACCGGGCGCAACGCTCTCGGCCGGTCAGATCATCCTCGAGTTCGAGCAGAACGAGGTGCCCGCTGAAGCGTAAGCGAGCGAGAGGCTCAGTGTAGGCGGAGCTTCGGCGCCGTGTTCGACCCGCGGCTGATCGAACTTGCGGGCGAGATCATCCGCGGCTGCCAGGCGGCGCGCCGACAGGTGACGACGGCCGAGTCGTGCACCGGCGGACTGGTCGCGGCCTGTCTTACGGAGGTGCCCGGCGCCTCGATGGTGATCGAGCGCGGCTTCGTCACCTACGGCAACCGCGCAAAGCAGGACCTGCTGGGGGTCTCCGCCGACCTGCTCGAAGCGCGCGGCGCCGTTTGTGAGGAGGTCGCGCGCGCCATGGCGGAAGGGGCGTTGAGCCGCGCCGACGCCGACTTCGCCATCGCCATAACGGGCATCGCCGGACCCGGCGGCGGTTCCCGGACGCGGCCCGTCGGGCTGGTGCACATGGCTGCGGCCGGCCGGGGTGCGCCGACGCACCACCGCCGGCACGTGTTCGGCGGCGACCGGAGCGCGATCCGCCTCGCCTCGGTCGAAGCGGCCCTGACGCTCTTGCGTGACTGCGTGGATCAGGCCGGGTCCGACGAAGACTCGGAAAGGACCTTGGACGGCCGCGACTGCGGCCCGTAAAGCGTCCGCGCCCGCCGTTCGAAGGCGTTGACCATGCGCTGCACCGCCTCGTTGAACAGTCGGCCGATCAGCCTCTGCATCGTCCTCGAGCGGAACTCGAAGTCGATATAGAAGTCGATGATACAGCGATCATCGCCGTCGGTTTCGAAGAACCAGTGGTTGGTGAGGTACCTGAAGGGGCCCTCTTTGTAATTCACGTCGATGCGGTCGGGGCGCTGCAGGGTGACCTGCGACGTGAACCGTTCGCGAACGAACTTGAAGCCGATGATGAGGTCGGCGACGAACGCGTCGGGCGATTCGTGTTTGCGAATGCGGCACGCCACGCACCACGGCAGGAACTCCGGGTATCGTTCGACATCGGCGACAAGGTCGAACATCTGCTCCCGGCTGTAGGGGAGCATGCGCTTTTCGGCGTGCGTCGGCATGGCTGAAGGGGTACTCCGCTCCCCTCTCAGGATCCGGCCGAAGCCGCCAGCCGCGCCGCGCGCATCGTCGCGAAGTCGCGATCGGCGTGATACGACGACCGGGTCAGCGGCGACGACGCGACCATGAGAAAACCCTTGGCCTCGGCAATGCGCTTGTAGTCGGCGAACTCGTCCGGGGTGACGAAGCGGGCGACGGCCGCATGGTGCGGCGTCGGCTGCAGGTACTGGCCGATCGTGAGGAAATCGACCCGCGCCGAGCGCAGGTCGTCCATCACCTGAAGAACCTCGCCGCGATCCTCGCCGAGGCCGACCATGATCCCCGACTTGGTAAAGATCGACGGCGCCAGATCCTTGGCGCGATCGAGCAGGCGAAGCGAATGGAAGTAGCGCGCGCCGGGACGAATGGTCGGATAAAGCCGCGGCACCGTCTCGAGGTTGTGGTTGAAGACATCCGGTCCGGCCGCGATCACCGCCTCGAGCGCACCGTCCTTGTGGCGAAAGTCGGGGGTCAGCACCTCGACCGTGGTCTCGGCCGCCTTCTGGCGGATCAGCGTGATGCAGCGAACGAACTGGTCGGCGCCGCCGTCGTCAAGATCGTCGCGGTCGACCGAGGTGATGACCATGTGCTTCAGTTCCATGGTCGCCGCCGTCATCGCGACGTTCTCCGGCTCGAACGGATCGACCGCACCGGGCTTGCCGGTCGCGACGTTGCAGAACGCGCAGGCGCGGGTGCAGATTGCGCCCAGGATCATCACGGTGGCGTGCTTGCGCGCCCAGCATTCGCCGATGTTGGGGCAGGCGGCTTCCTCGCAGACCGTGTGCAGGTTGCGCCCGCGCATGAGCGCCCGGGTTTCCGCATGCGCGTCCGAGGTCGGGGCCCGGACCCGGATCCACGCCGGCTTGCGCGGCGACGGGTTTACCGGCTTGTGGATCTTCTCCGGATGACGCGGCGGTGCGGCGGTCGACATGGGGGGGATATGGCTGTCCGCCTCGGCAAGATCAACGCCCGCCGCCGCCGGCGGGACGGCGACGGCCGACGGCGCCGGCTCCGCGGCCATGGCGCCGGCCTTAGAAGTGGACCGCGCGACCGTACGCATCGAGAACCGCCTCGTGCATCATTTCAGACAGGGTCGGATGCGGGAAAATCGTGTGCATCAGTTCCGCCTCCGTCGTCTCCAGGCTCATGGCGATGGCATAGCCCTGGATCAACTCGGTGACCTCGGCGCCGACCATGTGGGCGCCGAGCAGCTCGCCGGTCTTGGCATCGAACACGGTCTTGACCATCCCTTCCGGCTCACCGAGCGCAATGGCCTTGCCGTTGCCGATGAACGGAAAGCGGCCGACCTTGACGGTGCGTCCCGCCGCCTTCGCCGCCGCCTCGCTCAGGCCGACGCTCGCAATCTGCGGGTGTGAATAGGTGCAGCCGGGTATCCGTCGGACGTCGAGCGGATGGACGTCGGCGAGCCCGGCGATCTTCTCGACGCAGATGACGCCCTCGTGGCTCGCCTTGTGCGCCAGCCACGGCGGGCCGACGACGTCCCCGATGGCGTAAACCCCCGGCTCACCGGTCCGGCACCATTCGTCGACGACGATGTGGCCGCGCTCGACCTTCACCGCCGTGCCGTCGAGGCCGCAGGTTTCGGTGTTGCCGGTGATGCCGACCGCCATGATCACCCGTTCGGCCGCGATGTCGCTCGTGCCTCCGCCGGCCTCGACGCTGGCGGTAACCGAGTCGGCCTCCTTGCGCAGGGCCTTCACCGACGCCGAGGTCAGGATCCTGATGCCCTGCTTCTCGAATGACTTGCGCGCGAAGGCCGAAATGTCGGCGTCCTCGACCGGCAGGATGCGATCGAGGATCTCGACCACCGTGACCTCGGCGCCGAGCGAGCGGTAGAAGCTCGCGAACTCGATGCCGATGGCGCCGGAGCCGACGACGAGCAGCGATTTCGGCATCGTCGCCGGGACCATCGCCTCCTTGTGGGTCCAGACGAGGCGGCCGTCCGGCTCCATCCCGGGCAGGGACCGCGCCCGCGCCCCGGTCGCCAGGATGATGTGCCTGGCGACAAGGTCGGCGACCGGCTTCGCGTCCTTCTCGACACGCACCTTGCCGCGGCCGTTCAGCCGCCCGGCGCCGTCGAACACGCTCACCTTGTTCTTGCGCAACAGGTGGCCGACGCCGCCGTTCAACTGTTTTGCGATGGCGCGCGAGCGCTCGACGACTTTGCCGGTGTCGAAGGCGACGCCGTCGACCTTCAGACCGAAGTCGCCGGCACGCTTGATGGTGTCGTAGACCTCGGCCGTGCGCAGCAAAGCCTTGGTCGGAATGCAGCCCCAGTTCAGGCAGATGCCGCCCAGGTGCTCGCGCTCGACGACGGCGGTCTTCATGCCGAGCTGTGCGGCGCGGATTGCGGCGACGTATCCGCCCGGGCCGCCGCCGATGACGACGACGTCGAAAGAGGTATCGGCCATGCCTTCTGTCCGTTCTCCGGCTACAGCATCATCGTCAGCGGATCTTCGATGTAGCGCCTGAACACCGCCAGGAACTCCGCCCCCTTGGCGCCGTCGACGCTGCGGTGGTCCGCCGACAGCGTGCAGGTCGACATGGTCGCGACGGCCAGCGCGCCGTCCTTGACGATCGGCCGCTTCTCGGCCGCGCCGACGGCGAGCAGGCACGACTGCGGCGGATTGATGATCGCCGAAAACTCACGGATCCCGTACATGCCCAGGTTGGAGACGGTAAAGGTGCCGCCCTGGTAGTCCTCCGGCTTGAGCTTGCCTGCGCGGGCGCGGGCGGCGACGTCGCGAACCTCGGCGGCGATCGCCGCCAGGCCCTTGACGTCGGCATTGCGAACGACCGGCGTAATGAGGCCGTTGGCGGTCGCCACGGCGACGGCGATGTCGACCGTCCGGTACAGGCGCAAGGCCTCGTCGGTCCACGCCGAGTTGGCCTCCGGATAGGCGCGCAGCGCCAGCGCCACGGCCCGGATGATGAAGTCGTTGAGCGAAAGCTTGAAGGCGCCGGCGCCTTCCGGCGACCGTGCGTTCAACTGGCCGCGCAGGTCGAGCACCGCCTCGAGATTGCACTCGATGGTGAGGTAGTAATGCGGGATGTCGCGCTTGGATTCGCTCAGCCGTCGGGCGATGACCTTGCGCATGGTGCTGTGCGGCACGTCGTCGTAGGCGGCCGAGACCGCGCCCGGAGCCGGCGCCGTCGCCTGAGCGGCCGGCGGCTCGGCGGCAGGCGCAGCAGCCTGCGGCTTGGCCCTGGCCTCGGCGAGTGCGGCTTCGACATCGCGCTTGACGATCCGGCCGTGCGGTCCGCTGCCGGCGAGCCGGGTCAGATCGAGGCCCCCGTCGGCGGCGAGCCGGCGCGCAAGCGGGCTGGCGAAGACGCGCCGGCCGTCCTTGCCGCCGCCGGCCGTGGATGGCTGTGGCACCGAAGAGGGCGCGGCGGCGGGAGCCGGCGCCGGTGTCGCCGCGGTCGCCGCAGCGGCCGGCCCTGGCGCGGGCGCACCGCTCGGCATCGCCTCGGCGGCGGCCGCCTGGGCGGCAGCCGCGCCGGCGGCGTCGAGCGCAGCGGCGTCCTCGCCCTCTTCGAGCAGCAGGGCGATCGGCGCATTCACCGGCACCCCCTCGCTGCCCTCGGCCACCAGGATCCGGCCGATCACGCCTTCGTCGACGGCCTCGACCTCCATGGTCGCCTTGTCGGTCTCGATCTCGGCGATCACGTCGCCGGAGCTGACCGCCTCGCCTTCCCGCTTCAGCCATCTGGCCAGCTTGCCGTCGGTCATCGTCGGCGACAACGCCGGCATGAGCACCTGAATGGTCATGATCCGCTCCTCAAGCCCCCTGAGCTCAGCGATAGCAGACGGAGCGCGCCGCCTCGATGACGGCCTGCGTCTGCGGCAGGGTCAGTCGCTCGAGGTTGGCCGCGTAGGGCATGGGAACGTCGGCGCCGGTGACCCGAACGACCGGCGCATCCAGATAATCGAAAGCATGCTCCATCATCAGCGCTGCGATTTCCGCGCCGATCCCGGCAGCCGGCCATCCCTCCTCGACGCTGACCAGCCGGTTGGTCTTCCTGACCGAGGTTGCAATCGTCGCCGTATCGATCGGACGCAGCGAGCGCAGGTTGACGACCTCCGCGTCGATGCCGGCCTCGGCAAGCGCCGCCGCCGCTTCCAGCGCAACGCCGACCATGCGCGAAAAGGCGACGATGGTGACGTCCTTCCCCGGCCGCTCGATCTTGGCCCGCCCGATCGGGATGACGAAGTCCGGATCGGTCGGCACCTCGAAGGTTTGGCCGTAGAGGATCTCGTTCTCCAGGACGACGACGGGATTGGGGTCGCGGATCGCGGCCCGCAGCAGTCCCTTGGCGTCGGCCCCGGAGTACGGTGCGACCACCTTCAGCCCCGGACAATGCGCGTACCACGATGCGTAGCACTGAGAGTGCTGGGCGCCGACCCGGGCGGCGGCGCCGTTCGGACCGCGAAAAACGATCGGCGAGCCGAGCTGGCCGCCGGCCATGTACAGGGTCTTGGCCGCGGAATTGATGATCTGGTCGATCGCCTGCATGGCGAAGTTGAAGGTCATGAACTCGACGATCGGCTTGAGCCCGGCGAAGGCCGCGCCGACGCCGAGCCCGGCGAAGCCCATCTCGGTGATCGGGGTGTCGATCACCCGCTTCGGCCCGAACTCGTCAAGCAGGCCCTGGCTGATCTTGTAGGCGCCCTGGTAGGAGGCGACCTCCTCGCCCATCAGGAAGACTTCGCCGTCGCGGCGCATTTCCTCGGCCATGGTATCGCGCAGGGCCTCGCGCACCGTCATGGCCGCGGTCGGCCCGGTGTACTCCGGCTCCGTCGGCACATCCGAGGCCGGCAGCGGCTGAGCCGGCGCGGGCGCCGGCGTGCTGGCCGGCATCGTCGAAGGCTCCATGTTGACCGGAGCCGGGACGTCGACCGAGCCCTTCAGCGCCGCCGCATCCTCGCCCTCCGCCAGGATGACGGCGATCGGGGTATTGACGGCAACGCCCTCGGTGCCCTCGACCACAAGGATCTTGCCCAGCACGCCGTCGTCGACGGATTCGACTTCCATCGTCGCCTTGTCGGTCTCGATCTCCGCCAGCACGTCGCCGGACGCAACGGTGTCACCCTCGTGCTTGACCCACTTGGCCAGCTTGCCGTCGACCATGGTTGGCGACAGCGCCGGCATCAGAACCTGAATCGGCATCACGGTCTCCCGAACGAATGTCTCAGGACGCTCAGGCGTCGATCAGAATGTCGGTGAAAAGCTCGCTCGGGTCCGGTTCGGGGCTGGTCTGGGCGAACTCGGCCGCCTCGTTGACCACCGCCCGGACGTCGCGGTCGATGTCCTTCAGCCGCGCTTCATCGACGAGCTGGCGTTCGAGCATGTAGCTGCGCAGCGTGTCGAGCGGGTCGCTTTCCTTGCGCATTTTCGCCACCTCCTCCTTGGTCCGGTACTTCGCCGGATCCGACATGGAGTGACCGCGGTAGCGATAGGTGTTCATCTCCATCACGTAGGGACCCTTGCCGCTGCGCACGTAGTCGGCCACCTCGGCGCCGGCGGCGCGAACCTCGAGGACATCCATGCCGTTGACCTGGACGCCGGGGATGGCGAAGGCCTCGCCGCGGCGGTAGAGATCGACGGTGGCCGAAGCGCGCTCAACCGACGTTCCCATGCCGTACTTGTTGTTCTCGATGACGTAGATGATCGGCAGCTTCCACAGCGAGGCCATGTTGAAGGACTCGTAGACCTGGCCCTGGTTTGCCGCGCCGTCGCCGAAGTAGCAGAAACAGATGCCGCCGTCCTCGCGATACTTGTGGGCAAACGCGAGGCCGGTGCCGAGGGGAACGGAGGCGCCGACGATGCCGTGGCCGCCGTAGAACCCCTTCTCGCGGCTGAACATGTGCATCGAGCCGCCCTTGCCTTTGGAATAGCCGCCGCTCCGACCGGTCAGCTCGGCCATGACGCCCTTCGCCTCCATGCCGCAGGCGAGCATGTGGCCGTGATCGCGGTAGGTGGTAATGATGGAGTCGCCTTGGTGCGCGGACGCCTGCATGCCGACAACGACCGCCTCCTGGCCGATGTAGAGATGGCAGAAGCCGGCGATCAGACCCATGCCGTAGAGCTGTCCGGCCTTCTCCTCGAACCGGCGAATAAGCAGCATCTGCCGATAATCTTGCAGCAGTTGCTCGCCGGTCGAAGCCTCGCCCCGGGCGGCGCGACCTTTGCCGGCCCCCTTGCCGGAGTCGATCCTGGTCTCGTTGGGCATGACGACCCTCCCTGCGCTCGACGCGTGTCTTCTTGACGATGATCTTTCGCCGGGCGCCTGGTCGGCGGATCACCGGCGCGGCGGCGGCCGGGATCGTATTGCGGAGGAATCTGAAAGACAAGCGGCGAAGCGGGAACGCCGCGGCCGCCCCGCGCCGACGCCCCGTTTCTCGAAGCGGCTAGCGCTCCTCGCCGAGGACGCGCGCAGCCCGATCGTCGAGTGCGCCCCGCGGGGATGCCGGCTCGCCGCGCAGCAGCTTGGCGTCCTCGTCTTTGGTGAAAATCACGGCCTCGTCGGGAGCGCCGTAGTTCAGGATCCGTCGCGACCATTCGTCGAGCATGTCGAGGTCGAGGCTCTCGATCCGCAGCAGCCGGACGCGCCGCTCCAGCGCGACCCGCTCATCGCGAGCCGTCGCGAGGTCGGCTCGAGCCGCGGCGACATCCTGGTCCAGCACCCGCCAGGCGACCAGGCCCCGGTCGCCGTGGATGACGTGGTAGACGAAGTAGCCGATGACGCAGATGCCGACGAGCACAATCACGGCCTGCGGCATCCGCTTGCGGAGCTCGACGCTTCGAGACAGCAGGCGCTGCGTCTCGTCGGTGAAGTCGTACTCGTCCATCCCGCCTTGAGTATCGTCAAGCGCCGCCGCCAGGCAAACCGGAAAGTTTGCGGCAGCCGCTGGGCGCAGCCGCGGGCCTTGCGCAAGAAGGCGGTTGGAGCGGGCCTGCGCCCGCTCCAACCGCCCGCAGGTCTCGTCGTTCGACTACTTGCGCCGAAGAATCGTGCGCCCGGCGAAGCGGGCCGCCGAACCCAGATGCTCCTCGATCCGGATCAACTGATTGTACTTGGCGATGCGATCGGAGCGGCTGAGCGAGCCGGTCTTGATCTGGCCGGCGTTGGTCGCCACCGCGATGTCGGCGATGGTCGAGTCCTCGGTCTCGCCGGAGCGATGCGAGATGACCGAGGTGTAGGCGGCCTTGTGCGCCATCTCGACCGCCTCGAGCGTCTCGGTCAGCGAACCGATCTGGTTGACCTTGACCAGGATCGAGTTGGCGAGGCCGCGGTCGATCCCGTCGGCCAGGCGTTTGGGGTTGGTGACGAAAAGGTCGTCGCCGACGAGCTGGATCTTGCCGCCAAGCTCCTCGGTCAGGATCTTCCAGCCGTCCCAGTCGTCCTCGTCCATGCCGTCCTCGATCGAAATGATCGGAAAGCGGCTGACCAGATCGGCGAGGTAGCGGGCGTTGCCGGCGGCGTCGAGCTGCTTGTTCTCCCCGGCGAGCAGGTATTTGCCGTCCTCGAAGTATTCGCTCGACGCGCAGTCGAGGGCGAGCATCACGTCTTCGCCCGGCTTGTACCCGGCCGCCTCGATCGCCTTCATGATGAAGGTCAACGCCTCGTCGGCGCTGTTCAGCGCCGGTGCAAACCCGCCTTCGTCGCCGACGTTGGTGTTGTGGCCGGCGTCCTTCAGGCCCTTCTTCAGCGCGTGGAAAACCTCCGCGCCCATGCGCACGGCCTCGGCGATCGACGCCGCGCCGACCGGCATGATCATGAATTCCTGAATGTCGATGGGGTTATCGGCGTGGGCGCCGCCATTGACGATGTTCATCATCGGCACCGGCAGAACCCGCGCCTGGGTGCCGCCGATATAGCGGTACAGAGGCAGGTCGGCCTCTTCCGCAGCGGCCTTGGCCAACGCCAGGCTGACCCCGAGGATCGCGTTGGCGCCGAGCCGGCCCTTGTTCGGCGTCCCGTCGAGGTCGATCATGGCGTTGTCGATGGCGACCTGCTCGCTCGCTTCCATGCCGGAGATCGCGTCGAAAATCTCGCCGTTGACCGCGTCGACGGCCTTCAACACACCCTTGCCGCCGTAGCGCTGCTTGTCGCCGTCGCGCAGTTCGACCGCCTCATGCGCGCCGGTCGACGCTCCGGACGGAACCGCGGCACGCCCTTGGACGCCGCTCTCCAGGGTTACCTCGACCTCCACGGTCGGGTTGCCGCGGCTGTCGAGAATCTCGCGACCCGTAATCTCCATGATGCCGCTCATGCGCGTGCACTCCTCTCCCCAATTGGCGATTTTCAAGCTATGGTTGGTTCAGGCTGATCCCACCAGCGGCAGCGTTACCGCGTGCTCCGGCCTGTGTCATACCCCCCCTGCCGCCGCGGGCGCAAGCGCGGCCGGTCGCGGCTCGGTCGAGGACGGCGCGGATGACTGGGCTGACAGGGCAGCGGAGCCGGATCTAACGGCCGGAGTGGCGCGGCCCGGCGACGAGACAGGCGATCACCCCGCGCAGGGTGCGCACCTCCTGTTCGGTCAGCGCCGCGCGAACGAAGATATTGCGCAGGTTGCGGACGGTGCCCGGACGCCTCTCCCTGACCCTGAGAAAACCGCAGGCGTCCAGTTCACGCTCGAGATGAACGAACAGATCCAGCAGTTCGCCGCCGGTGGCCGGCCGCGCGTTCCTGCCGGCGATCGACCCGCCGTCGCCGGGCTGCGTTGGCTCGGCGGCCGTCAACCACTCGTAGCCGACCAGCAACACCGCCATCGCCAGGTTCAGGGAGCTGAACGCCGGGTTCAGCGGCGCGGTAATGATCGCTTCGGCCAGGGCGACGGCGTCGTTGTTCAGGCCCTTCGCCTCCTTGCCGAAGAGAATGCCGGTGCGTTGCCCGGCGGCGGCGTACCGGCGCAGCTCGCCCGCGGCGATGCGCGGCGACACGGCGCGCTTGACCATGTCGCGCGGCCGCGCCGTCGTGGCGTAGACATGGGACAGGTCGGCGATGGCCTCTTCGCTGCTGGCGAACAGCCGGGCCCCTTCGAGGACCGGGTCAGCGCCGGAGGCGGCGGCGACGGCCTTGGCGTTGGGCCAGTCCTCCCGCGGTTTGACGAGGCGCAACTCGCTCAGGCCGCAGTTGAGCATGGCGCGAGCGACCATGCCGATGTTCTCGCCGAGCTGCGGCTCGACGAGAATGATCGCCGGCGCCGGCGCCCCGGCAGCCTTCTCGCGGACGGAGCCGGCCTGCGATGCGGCGCTGCTGTCGGTGCCCGCCATCTAGGCCGCAGGCACGCTGGCTCCGTCGCGGTAGAGCTTGTAGACGATGCTGTCGTGCAGCGCCCGGTACGAGGCGTCGATGATGTTGGTGGAGACCCCCACCGTCGACCAGTGATCGCCGTGGCCCAGGGCGGATTCGATCATCACCCGCGTCACCGCGCGGGTGCCGTCGCCGGGCGTCAGAATGCGCACCTTGTAGTCGACCAGACGGACGTCCTCGAGTTCAGGGTACACCGCGGTCAGGACTTTGCGCATGGCTGCATCGAGCGCGTTGACCGGGCCGTTGCCCTCGGC
The DNA here is from genome assembly GCA_016793925.1 of Rhodospirillales bacterium. Lineage (GTDB taxonomy): Bacteria > Pseudomonadota > Alphaproteobacteria > Rhodospirillales > Defluviicoccaceae > JAEULH01. The sequence continues at coordinate 25,082 of JAEULH010000016.1, forward strand.
GACGGCCATGCTTTCGCGACCCTGCACCTCGAGCTTGACGGTCGCCTCCGACAGCGTGATCAGCTCGCCGCGGGCGTTCCACCGCCGCTCGTCGATCACCCTGAAGCTGTTGCACTTGAAGTATTCCGGCACCGTCTCGATGGCCTGGCGGGCGAGCAGTTCGAAGCTGGCCTCGGCCCCGTCATAGGCGTAGCCGTCGAATTCGCGCGCCTTCACGGTCTCGACCAGTTGATTGAGCTTCGGATCGGCCGCGTCGATGTCCAGCCCGATGTCGCGGAAGCGGGCAAGGATGTTGGACCGCCCCGCCTGATCGGAGACGACGATGTGGCGATGGTTGCCGACCAGCTCGGGCGCGATGTGCTCATAGCAACGCGGATCCTTCTCGATCGCCGAGACGTGCAATCCGCCCTTGTGGGCGAACGCCGACTCGCCGACGTAGGGAGCGCTGCGCAGCGGCGCCCGGTTCAGCCGCTCGTCGAGAAAGCGCGAAAGGTGCGACAGTCGGGTCAGGTCGGTCGGCGTCAGCGCCGTCTCGTAACCCATCTTCAGGACCAGCGACGGGATCAGGGTGATGAGGTCGGCGTTGCCGCAGCGTTCGCCAAGGCCGTTCAGTGTGCCCTGGACCTGGCGGGCGCCGGCGCGCACCGCGGCGAGGCTGTTGGCGACGGCGTTGCCGGTGTCGTTGTGGCAGTGGATGCCGAGATGGTCGCCGGGGATCTGCGTCGCGACCTCGCCGACGATGGCTTCGATCTCGTGGGGCAGGCTGCCGCCGTTGGTGTCGCAGAGCACGATCCAGCGCGCGCCGGCGTCATAGGCGGCGCGGATGCACGACAGCGCGTACGTCGGGTTCGCCTTGAAGCCGTCGAAGAAGTGCTCGGCGTCGAACATGGTCTCGCGATCACGTCCGAGGACCCAGCGGACGCTATCGGCGATCATCGCCACGTTCTCGTCCAGCTCGATCCCCAACGCCGTTTCGACCTGGAAGTCCCAAGACTTCCCGACCATGCAGACGACGCCGACCTTGGCTGCGAGGAGCCCGGCGAGGCCCGGGTCGTTCGAGGTGCTGCGGCCGGCGCGGCGGGTCATCCCGAACGCCGAGAGCTGGGCGCGATGGAGGGCCGGCGGGGCGGCGAAGAAGGCGTCGTCGGTCGGATTGGCGCCAGGCCAGCCGCCCTCGACGTAGTCGATGCCGATGCCGTCGAGCGCGCGCGCGATGGCGGATTTGTCGGCGACGCTGAAGTCTACGCCCTGGGTTTGGGCGCCGTCGCGAAGAGTGGAGTCGTAAAGGTAAACCCGGTCCCCGGTCATTCTTTCCTCGGAATCTTGTAAAGCGCGCGCACAATGCCCGAAACCGGCGCACCGCCACAAGGCGTTCCGCCGGCGGCGCCGCTTTATCGCATCTGGTGAAGCCTGAGCCGCGCGCAAGCCGCCGCGCCGTCTGTCGACCAATTAACGCACAGTGCGGCTGCTGTTGCTTGCGTCGGAGCAGGGCCTCGCCCATGTCAACGCCAGTGTCTGGTTTTGCTTGTCAGCGAGGAGATGGCGACGGATGCAAAGCGACGACGTTTATGGCGCGCTGGTGCCGCTCGTCGGCAAGGAAGACATTGTCCACGACCGGTTCTGGGACAAGATCCGGCGAACCTTGGGCAAGGTGCCGTTTACCGACAGGGCGATCGCCGCATACTATGCCGCGACCGATCCGGCGACGCCGTTCCGGGTGAAGGGCATCCTGTTCGCCGCTCTCGCCTACTTCATCATGCCGGTCGATCTCATCCCGGATGTGCTGCTCGGGGTCGGCTTCGTCGATGACGCGACGGTCCTGCTGACGGTCCTGCAGAGCCTGGCGCCGTACATCACGGACGCTCATGTCGCCCGCGCCCGGGCTTACCTCGACAAGCAGGCCTAGCTGGGCGCTGGTCCGGGTCGACCCACGTTGGCACACGTCGTCGATCGGGTGCGCCCGGCGACCGGGCGAGGCGTCGCACCCGCCGGCTAATGGTCAACCGCAGCGACGAGGCTGCGGACCATCCGCTCGATGACCGCCGCCGCGAACGTATTCACGTCCGGGTCACGCCCATCGTCTGCGGCAGCGCGATGCGCCGCGGCGGCATCCTCAAGCGCAGCAATGATCTTGTCCTTGTCGACCATGCCGCACTCGACCAGCGCAAGCGCGAGCGACTCGCCGACCGAGAGCGCGGCCCGGGCAACGGCGTCGTCAGTTTTCCGCAGCTGATGTTCCACGATTGCAGTCGCAAGTCATCCGCAGTTCCCCTCGATCGTAGCACCCACGCCGGCCGCGGACTTTGCCTAGGTTACGTTGCGGCCGTTTCCGGTGCCCGGAACGTCGAGCAGTGACCGGTGCTGCGGCCGGCGCCGCACCTACGGCTTCGTGATCACGCTGAACGTCGCGCTGACCGGAAGGTGGTCCGAGGCCACCCGCGCGCTCCTGCTGACATGTCGGCGTGGCTCCGCGGTCAACTTCAAAGACCGGCTGCACATCCGGTCCAGCGGCAGCAGGGGATAGCGCGATGGAAAGCTGGCGACGGATCGACCGCAGATCAGCGCCTCGCAAAGTCCGCGTGTAATGGGACCCGAACGACGCCACTCGTTCAGATCGCCCATCAACAGAAGCGGCGACCCCGACAGGGCGTTGTTGCCAAGCTGGGTGAGCAGCGTCTCGAGCTGCCAGAGGCGCTCGCGTCCGCGCAGGCCGAAGTGGGTGACGACCACGCGCAAGCACGACCCGGCCGGCGTGTCGGCCCGCGAGGTCGGCAGCCGGATCTGCGCCTCGATCGCGGTGCGCGGCTCGCGGCCCGGAACGGTCAAATTGATCACGCGGTGGGCGAAGATCGGCCAGCGCGAGAGCACGGCGTTGGCGCAACGTCCGCCGCAACCGGCGGCGAACCGGGCGCCGCTGACGCTGTAGAAGTCGAGTCGTTCGGCCAGATACGAAATCTGGTCGCGACAGCGACCGACATGGAGCCTGGTGTCGACCTCCTGAAGGCCGACGACATCGGCTTGAACCTCTTCGAGAACGTCCGCCACGCGCGACGGGCTGTAACGCCCGTCCGTCCCGATGCAGCGATGGATGTTGTAGGTGGCGGCGGTGAAGCGGTCGAACGGGGTTTCGTCGAACTCGGCGGATAACTGCTGCGCGCTAAAAGCTGCGTTCGTCACGATTGCAGCGATCTGGCGGGGCGCCGGCGGCGGCCCTGACTGCGGTGCAGCGAGCGTATGCCGAGGCCGATCCCGACGAGCAGGGCCAGCGAAATGACGATCAGAAGGGACACGTTCAGCCAGCCCGGCTCGCGCAGGACCGCGCCGAGCTGGGCGCCGAACAGCGACAAGGCGATGATGCCGGGGATCAGGCCGAGGGCGGTACCGAGAATGAAGTCGATAAAGCGCACGCGCAGAGCGCCGGCAAGAAAGTTGACAACCGAGTACGGCGCGACGGGCACCATCCGCACCATCGCAACGGCCAGCACCCCGCGCCCCGACAGCGTGTCGCCGATCCGTCGCCAACGCCGACCGAAGAGTTTCGTCGCCCATCGCTCACCGAGAAGCGCGCCGGCTCCGTAAACGATGGCGCTACTCAGCAGCGCCCCGAGCATCGCGTAGGCGCTGCCAAGCACCGGCCCGAACGCCACCGCCGCGGCCGTGACCATGAAGGTCAACGGAACCAGCGCCAGGGTTGCGACGACGATGCTGCCCATGGCCATGATGCCGGCCATGACGCTGCCGTCGAACGTCTGCCACCAGGACACCAGGCTTTCTGCGTTCACCCAGCCGGAGAAGGGACCGACCCGCCAAGCCATCGCCAACGCGACGACAAGGGAAAAGAACAGTCCCGCGATCGCCAGCCGGCGGACGAGAACCCGCCAGTCAACGGCGCGGATCAGGCGACCGACGATCATTTCGGCCTCGGCCGGCTGTTCGGGATCAAGCAGCGGCTGCGAGGACGCGGCAATCTCCTCCGCTTCCTCCGTGACCTCCACGATCCGGATGGGCTTCAAGGTATGGTCTCGGCCGCGCAGGCGCTCGATCGCCTTGACCAGCGACCCCTCTTCGGCGATCGCCGCAGCAACATCCTCCGCTGGATGGTCCAGATGCTCTCCGACCAGCCGCGCCAGCAGGCCGGCGACCGTGTCGGTCTGCCCGGTCTCGACGGCGACGTCGCACTCGGTGTCCAGGCCCATGGAGCGGTTGGCCAGGTTGGCGGATCCCACCCGGACGACCCGGTTGTCGAAAATCATGACCTTCGCGTGCACGTGGATCGGCACCCCGGAAACCAGCGGGCTGTAGATCCGTAGCCGGTCGTTCCGGTCGGCCTTGCGAAGACGGCCGATCAGGCTGGCGCGGCGGGTGTCCATGGCCGCCTGCTCAAGCCAGTCCCAGCTCTCCTGGGGTAACACAATGACGATCTCCGGGCCGTTCTCGCGCTCCAGGCTCGCGCGCAGGGCTTCGCCGACATGGCCGGCGGTGAGGTACTGGTTCTCGATGTAGATGTAGGTTTGCGCTGCGGCGATCGCCGCAATGTACAGCGCTTCCACCTCGCGGATCGGCGTCAGGCCATCGATACCCGCGTCGGTACGGGCGATGGCCACTTCGACATCTTTCAGATCGACGCCCACACCTTGCGGCCACGGGTCGTCGGCGGTGCGCCTGACCTTCGTCAGCTTTTTGCCCGTACCGCGCCGCCAGCGCTCGCGGGCGATTTCCCCGAGAGCCGCCGCCGCTTCGCCATCGACAGCGACCTGCATGTCGTGGAAGGGCGGGTACTGGCGACCGCTGCTGTCGACACGGCACGGGTCGTTCAGTTCATGGCGGGGCGTATCCCAGCGCCTTGCGGCGAAGTCGATGCCGCCGACAAAGGCAAGCGCATCGTCGATGACGACAATCTTCTGGTGGTGCGAGGCGCCCATGGGATGGGCGGAATCGAGGCAATAGCGCAGCCGCCGATTGGCCATCATGCCGAGCCGAAAGCCGGTAAACAGCTCCCGGTCGCCGGCGTAGATCAACGGGAAGTCCCAGGCGAGGATGTGCACATGGAGGCCGGGACGGTTGACCAGAAGATGGTCGAGGAAATCGCCGAGCCGGTCCGGCGCCGGGACGTCGTCGCGGTCCGGCTCCAGCCGAACCCGGCTGTCGATGTCCCAGCCGATGATGACGATGGATCGCCGGGCGCGGAGCGCCGCTGCCTTGAAGGCCGAGAAGTAGGCTGCGGCATCGACCAGGAATGCGACGCGGTCGGCCCGTACGCATTGCCAGCAGGTCTCACCGGGGACGAACAGGCGATGCATCGCGCCATCGTCCTCGCCAGGTTCCGACCGCGCTTGTGCGCCTTGGTTCAGAGGATCCGCCTCGTCCATGATTGCCGGCTCAACCGCGCGCAAGAGATTTCATACGGCCGCACATAGCATATCCTGCGGGCTCACGTCGTCACCGTTGGCGCAGCCATACGCGCGCAAGCGCGCCTTCGATCAATGACGCGACCCTGTGCCAAGGGCGCGAAGCGCCAAAGCGACGTCTGAACGCTCAAGCCGATCGCAGACAACGTTAGGCCCGGCAACGCGGCGAGCGGCGAGGCTCAGGCCGCGCCCGCCGCTACCGGATCGCCGGAGGCGGTCGGCTTCGCCTCGGGCTCGATGAGGGCGGTCGCATCGGCCATCGCCTGCAAAACCTGCTGCTCCGCCTGGAGCCAGTAGTCCAGGGCGTTGCCGTACTGCTGCCCTGTCGACTCCCACAGGAAATAGGCCTTGCGCCGGATGTGCTCCAGGTATGCCGGCGCGGGGAGCGCCGCCAGCTCGCGGGTGCCTTCGCGGGCCGCCTTCGTGGCCCGATTCAGGGCGAGCGCATGTTGCTCGGCGGACATCCAGCAATCGAGGGCAAGTTCGTATTGCCTGCCCGCGTTATCCCACATGCAGTGGGCAAGTTCCTGAACGCGCTCGATCGCCTTGTTGGGGGCCTGGCCGCCCTCGGGATCTGCGTTGTCGCCGGTCGCGGCGTTGGCCAGGCGCGCGGATGCCGACAGCATCTCGAAGATCATCTGCTCGGCCATCAACCAGAAATCCAGCGCCATTCCGTATGGCCGCGCCGCCGATTCCCACAGGGGATGGGCCAGCGAACGGATTCGAATATCCATCTGCGTGTCCATGATCTTCTCCTCCCACGCACATTCTAGCGAGTGCGTTTAAGAAAATCACAGACCCTTGACAAGGCCGTCAGCGGATTCTCCCGCAGCCGCCCGCGCCGAATCTGTCGCCTGGGACACGCACGGCCGCGTCCTGACGTTCAGGCGCAGGTTCCGGAGGCGTGAACGCCGCGATGCGGATGAAGCGCGCGCATCAGTCGGCGAAAAAACCCGCAAAATGCGTCGCTGCGCAAAACCCGCCCTCGACGGAGATAGCGTTCCATTTCAACGGATGAGGGAAGAGCGAAACGGTCCATGGCGGTTGATCCAAAGGTTCGCCTGCCTGTCCAGGCGGCGCCATCCTAAGACCTTGCCAGGTTGCGCATAATCCGCCACGATTTCACAGATCTTATGAATGCAGGTCACAGGTGACCCGGTGGACAGGCCCGGCGAGATGGCGGTCTTCGTTCGCGTCGTCGAGACCGGCGGCTTTTCCGCCGCGGCGCGCGTCGCCGGGCTGACCCCGTCGGCGGTCAGCAAGTTGATTGGCCGGCTGGAAGAGCGGCTTGGGGCCCGGTTGCTGCACCGGACCACCCGCAGTATCAGCCTGACCCATGAAGGCGTCGCATTCTACCAGCGGAGCGTCCGCATTCTCAAAGACATCGACGAGGCCGAACAGGCGATCAGTCAGTTGCACGCGGTGCCGAGCGGGCGCTTGCGGGTCAACGCCGCCGTCGCCTTCGCCACCTACCAGATCGTGCCGCTGCTTCCCGAATATCTCGAGAAGTACCCTCAGGTGCACCTGGAGTTGACGGTCACCGACCGGGTTGTCGACGTCGTCGAGGAGGGCGTCGACGTCGCCATTCGCCTTGGCGCCCGCGTCGACTCCTCGCTGATATCGCGCCAGCTCGCCGTCGACCATCGAATCATCTGCGCGGCGCCCGCATACCTCGCCCGGAACGGGACGCCGGCGACGCCCAGCGAACTGCACCGCTTCAACTGCCTGACCTGGGTCGGCAACCAGGGCGGGCTTAACGACTGGCCCTTCGTCGGCCCGCACGGGCCCTATACGGTCAGCGTGACGGGCAATATCGAGGTCAACAACGGCGATGCCCTCTTCGAAATGACCGTGGCCGGCCTCGGTCTTGCCCGCATGGCGGGCTTTCGCGTCGGCGATGCCTTGAGGGCCGGTCGCCTCGTCCCGTTGCTCGTTGATCAGCATCGCGAACAGCCGCTGTCCATCCATGCCGTCTACCCGCACCGGCGGCATCTTTTGCCGAAGGTTCGCAGCTTCGTCGACTTCCTGAGCTGGAAGTTCACGCCATCGCCGCCGTGGAGTATGCCTTGATGGCCTATATGGGAGTAGTTTAGCCCATACAGAGAATCTGCTCCGCCAAGCTGGCCGCGGGCCTGCCTGAAGATGAGGCCGCATGCGGGACGGCTCCCGCCTGCTCCACGCCATTGATGACGAGATCGCCGCTCCTGCCGGACTTCTCGCCGCGCCGTCGGCGTATCCCCGGAAGGTTTTTCGCAGAGAAACGTCACGGTCCAGGACGGACGAATGGAGTGGCGGCCGATCCTGCGCGAGACCAACACCAGCCCCGACGTCGTTTGCAAACTGCAAAGCGCCCTGCCCGACGCCGGCTTCAATCCGGGAGCGATCGACGGCTCGCTCTCGCGGCATGCGCACTCGAAAAAAGACGGTATAATGCCGAACATTGTCGTGCTGCGGCGCGGGAAACGCGGCGGCCCGGCCTCGGCGGGATGAGATGGAGACATGGACAGCGGTCGGCTCCTCATCTGCGATGACGAAGAGCGCTTCGGCCGCTTTGTTCAGCGGGTCGCGAGCGAACTCGGCTATACGGTCGCGGTCACAAGCAGCGCCGCCGATTTCATGAAGGTCTACGACGCTTTTCGGCCGACCATGATCTTTCTCGACATGATTATGCCCGACATGGATGGCAACGAACTCATCCTCTGGCTCGCCAAACGCCACTGCCCGGCCGACCTGATCATCTGCACCGGATACAACCCCGACTACGCGTCCAACGCCAAGATCCTCGCCGAATTCAAGGGGCTGAAGTCGGTGACCACGCTGCGCAAGCCGGTCAGCGTGGCCCGACTGCGCCAGGCGCTGCACCACGAACGGAGGGCGTCCTCGGAACCCTGAGCCACGGCCGGTCGGAAAGGCGAACGTGCGCGATTACAAGAGCGTCTTTTTTCTGGTCCTGATCATGACCGGCGTGACGCTGATCGTCGGCGGCGCCGCAATCCTGATCCTCTACGAGACGGCCATGACGCAGGAACGCGTCCGTCTGGCGGATACGGCGCGCAGCCAAGCCGTGCTCGTCGACGCCGTCGTCGCTCACGAGCTCGCGCTAGGGGAGAGCATGGCCGGCGCGCAAAGCAACGCGGTTCGCCAGATCGCCCTCGCCCACATCGCCGACGGCGCGTCGACGCCAGCCGGCGCCTTCAACCTCGCACGGCGGGACGACGACGCAATCGTCTTCCTCGTCCGGGCTGGGCAGCCGATCGATGCGGAGCCCCTTCGCGTCCCCTTCGAGGCGCCTGCGGTCGAGCCGATGCGCCGCGCGCTGCTGGGTGAACATGGGCTTGTGGAGAATATCGACTACTTCGGCGAGCGGACCATCGCCGCGCATGAACCGGTGTCCGTCGCCGAGATGGGGATCGTCGCCACGCTCGATCTCGCGGAACTGCGCGCGCCGTTCATCAAGGCCGCTCTCGCCGTCCTCGCGCTGGCGCTGGTCATCATTGCGCTCGGCACGACCCTGTTCGTCCAGATCAGCACGCCGATGATCGAGCATCTGCGCGCAAGCGAGCGCCGCTTCCGCGACCTGTTCGACAGCATGAGCAGCGGCGTTGCGGTGCTGAGTGCCGTCGGCGAGGCCGACGACTTCGTTTTCACCGATCTCAACCCCGCCGGCGAGCGGATCGATCAGGTCGAACGCGGCAAGCTCGTCGGCCGGCCGATCAGCGACGTCTTCCCAGGCGCCGAGGCCTCCGGCCTGCTCGAGGTGCTCCGCCGGGTCTGGCGGACCGGGACGCCCGAGCCCGTCCCCGCGCGTTTCTATGAAGACGAGCGCATTCGCGGCTGGCGTGAAAGCTTCGTCTACAGGCTGCCCGGCGGCGAAGTCGTCGAGCTGTTCGACGATGTCAGCGAGCGCATGGCGACCGAGGAACAACTCCGCCAGGCGCAGAAGATGGAGGTGGTCGGCCAACTCACCGGCGGCGTCGCGCACGACTTCAACAATCTGCTCGCGATCATCCTCGGCAACCTCCAGCTCCTGCACGAACGGCTCGGCGACGATGCCGTCCTTCGCGAATTCGTCGTCGATGCGCTGTGGTCGGCGGAGCGTGGCGCCGAGCTGACCCACAGGCTGCTCGCCTTCGCCCGGCGGCAGCCGCTGAACCCGGTCGTCACCGACGTCAACGTGCTGATCCGCGACCTCAGCGAGCTGGTGGAGCGGACGCTGGCCTCGTCGCGGGGCCCGGAGAACGCCATCGTCGTGGAGCGGCGGCTCGACCCCGGCCTGTGGCGGGCGACCGTCGATCACAGCCAGCTCGAAAGCGCTTTGATGAACCTTATCGTCAACGCGCGCGACGCCATGCCGGGCGGCGGCACGCTCACCCTGGACACCCGCAACGTCGTGGCCGCGGTCGAAGGCGACGCTTCGCCCGACGGCAAAAAAGGGCCCGGAGAGTACGTTGTCGTCGGCATCCGCGACACCGGCGTCGGCATCGCCTCCGCGAACATCGAGCGGATCTTCGAGCCGTTCTTTACGACCAAACGCCCCGGTGAAGGCAGCGGCCTTGGCCTGAGCATGGTCTACGGGTTCGCCAAGCAATCCGGCGGCCACGTCGAGGTGGAAAGCGAATACGGCGCCGGCACCACGGTGCGTCTCTACCTGCCCCGCGCCGACGAGGCGCCGGGCGCCGCCGTGCCGACCGCCGAGGCGGCGGCGACGCCTTCGCCCGTAGCCCTGCACGCGCCCGCGATCGACGGCCCGGCGCCGCCGGCCGGCATCGGCTGAACCGCTCGCGCGGGCCTACGATGTGCCCGGCGCTGCGGGTTGCGCCGGGGCCTCCAGACCGGGAGCCGGTTCATGGACCGGAGCCGGCGCCAGGATGACGGAGGAGAACAGATCCTCCGGCCGGGTGGTCAGGTCGATCGTCATCTTGGCGCCGACCGCGATGACCATCACGGCGAGCAGGATGCGCAGTTGCTCGGCCGCCAGCCGTGCACCGAGGCGGACGCCGAGCTGGGCGCCGATGACGCCTCCGACCAGCAGCAGCATGGCAAGGACGACATCGACGGTTCGCGTGTGCATCGCCTGCAGGACGGTCACGTTGGCGGTGACGAAGGTGACCTGGAACAGCGAGGTGCCGACCACGACCCGGGTCGGCATTCCGAGAAGGTAGATCATCGCCGGGACCATCGCGAACCCGCCTCCGACCCCCATGATCGCGGACAGCACGCCGACGACAAAGCCGATGCTCAGCGGCAAAAGCGCGCTGATGTAGAGCATGGATTTGCGAAAGCGCATCTTGAACGGCAGCCGATGCATCCAGGTGTGCCGGCCCGGGCCGCGCGAGCCGCTCCGGGCGCCGGTGCGCCGGCGCTTCAGCAGCGCGCCCAGGCTTTCGATCAGCATCAACGCGCCGATGGCGACGAGCATGACGACATAGGAGATGGAGATGACCAGGTCGATGTGGCCGAGAGCCTTCAAAAGCCCGAACAGCCAGACGCCGAAGCCGGAGCCGACCAGGCCGCCGACGAGCAGGATCAGGCCCATCTTGACGTCGACGTTGCCGCGCGCCCAATGCGCAATGACCCCCGACACCGAGGCGCCGACCACCTGATTGGCGCCCGAGGCGACCGCGACCGGCGCGGGAATTCCGATGAACAGCAGCAGCGGCGTGAGAAGAAAGCCGCCGCCGACGCCGAAGACGCCGGAGAGGATGCCGACCGCGGCACCGATACCGAGGAGCACGAAGACATTGACGCTGTACTCGGCGATCGGGAGATAGATGTCCATGCAGATGTCTATCGAGGACGACGGCGATACTGAAAAACAGGAAAGTTCTAGCTTTTTTGGGCAGCGATTTGAAGCTGCGTCTCGGTGCGCCAACACCGTTCGAAGCGGGCGCTGATCGCGGCTTTGGCCGGGCTGTCCGTTCATGGCTGTCGGCGCGAAAGGCCAAGGCGATCGCTGCGGCGTTGCACGACCACGGTTTCACCGGCTTCGATCAGCGTCATCGACAAGATGCCGGACGCCGAAACTCCTGAGATAGCCAAATTGGACACCTCCGGAAAGCCCGTAATTGGCTTGGCGAGTTTATGATGCCGCCTCTGCTGAGCGCCTGGGGGTTCAAGCCTGGATTGTTCGGGCGCTTATGCTGGCTTGCTGCCGCATTTTTGGGCCGGAGCCCTTCATCCTCCGAGACAGGTCCGCTGCAGCCAGCACCATCGCTCATGTTGTAGGCCATGTTGGCGAGCGTCACGGTCGCGGTGGCG
>JAEULH010000067.1 GCA_016793925.1 Rhodospirillales bacterium
GGGTGGCGGTCATGAGCAACGGCGTGATCGAACAGCTCGACACGCCCGAGAACATCTACGAGGCGCCGCTGAACGCCTTCGTCGCCCACTTCATCGGCGAGAACAACCGCCTGCCCGGGCGCATCCTCGCCGTCGACGGCAGGACCTGCGTGGTCGAAGTCGCCGACGGCTGGCGCATCTCGGCGCTTGCGGTGGGCAAGGGCGCGGTCGGGGCGCCGACGACCGTGAGCCTTCGCCCCGAGCGGGTGCGCTTCGGCGACGACGCGGCCGACTGCGTCAACCGCTTCGAAGCCGAGGTGCGCGAACTCATCTACCTCGGCGACCACACCCGCCTGCGCTTGTCGACCTGCGGTCAGGACGAGTTCGTCCTCAAGGTTGCCCACACCCGCGGCGCGCCGCACCTGCGACCCGGCGAGCGGATCGTCGTCGGCTTCGCGCTGGAGGACTGCCGGGCGCTGGACCCGGGGTGAGTCGCCGTCTGCACCCCGGAAATGTGCTGACGGGCCGCCTCGGAATGACAACCGGTCGCTGTCATCGCGAGCGCCGAGAGGCGCGTGGCGATCCACTGGAGGCCGGCAATGGATTGCTTCGGCGGCATCGCCGCCTCGCAATGACAATTTACTTCATGCACTGGGAAACGATCTAGGGCTCCTTCCGCTGGCCGGCGAGCCGCTCGTTGCGTCGGCGCAGCGCCTCCATCGTCGCCATCAGCGCCGTGGCGAAGAGGATCAGCAGCGTCGCCACCGCGGTGATCGCCGGCGTGACGTGTTCGCGAATCCCGTCGAAGATTTCCCGCGGCAGCGTCCGCTGGCCGGGGCCGCCGATGAACAGCACGACGATGACCTCGTCGAACGAGGTGGCGAAGGCAAACAGGCCGCCGGAGATCAGCCCCGGTGCGATCAGCGGCATGGTGACCCGGAAGAACGCCGTCAGCGGCGGCGCGCCGAGGCTGGCGGCGGCGCGGATCAGGCTGTTGTCGAAGGTGGAAAGGGTCGCCGAGACGGTGATGAAGACGAACGGCGCGCCGAGCGCGGCATGGGCCAGGATCAGGCCGGAATAGCTGTTCACCAGGCCCAGGGGCGCAAAGAAGAAGTACATGCCGACCGCGGTGATGATGACCGGGACGATCATCGGCGAGATCAGCAGACCGGTGATGACCGCTTTGCCGCGTAGCCGCGAATGGGAGAGGCCGACCGCGGCCAGGGTCCCGAGGATCGTCGCCAGCGCCGTCGCCGGAACGGCGATGATCACGCTGTTGGTCAGCGCGCGCAGCCACTTCTCGGTGGTCAGCACCTCGGCGTACCAGCGCAGCGACAGGCCATCGAGGGGGTAGGTGAGAAAGGAGCCGCCGTTAAAGGACAGCGGCACGATCGCAAGGATCGGCGCGATCAGAAACAGGAGGACGAGAGCGACATAAGCCACGAGAATCCGCCGCGGCCAGCGCCCGGCCCCGTGCGGCTGCGCCGGCGAAGGCGGGCTTTTTGCTTCGCGCCCGGCGCGCATCAGCCGAGCCGCACGCCGGCGGTCCCGGCGATCCGGACGTAGACGGAGTAGAGCACGCCGGTGGCGGCGAGGAGCAGCGTCGCCAGCGCCGCTGCCAGGCCCCAGTTTACCGTCCTGGTGGTGTAGAAAGCGATGAAGTAGCTGATCATCTGGTCGTTGGCGCCGCCGACCAGCGCGGGGGTGATGTAGTAGCCGATGGCAAGAATGAACACGAGCAGCCCGCCGGCGCCGATGCCGGGCAGGCTCTGCGGCAGATAGACGCGCAGGAAGGCGATGGGCGGCGGGGCCCCGAGCGAAGCCGCCGCGCGCATGGTCGCGGGGTTGATCGTCTGCATGACGCTGTACAGCGGCAGGATCATGAACGGCAGCAGCACGTGGGTCATGGCGACGTAGACGCCGAAGCGGTTGAAGATCAACTGCATCGGCTTGTCGACAAGGCCGCTGGCAAGAAGCAGACCGTTGATGACCCCTTCGTTCTGAAGCAGAACCACCCAGGCGCTGGTGCGGACCAGGAGCGAGGTCCAGAACGGCAGCAGAACCAGGATCATCAGGAGATTGCTCGTTCCGCCGGGTGCTGTGGCGATGACGTAGGCGAGCGGGTAGCCGAGCAGGAGGCACAACACCGTAACGGTCGCCGCGATTTCGATGGTGCGACCGAGGATGGTGACGAAGATCGCTTCCTCGGGCGCAACAGCGGTGATCCGGTCGGCGCTGTCACGGCGCAGATCGAGCGCGGCGAGCAGGTAGAAGTCGGTAAAGTTGAACGAGGCCCGACGCAAGGCCGCCCAGTAGGCGTGATCCTCCCAGCGTTCGTCGATGGCGGCCAGTCGCGCCGCCGGGTCCGCCGGCCCGGCGTCCGGGCTCTCCGGCGTGGCGTCGAGCTGGCGTCCTGTCGAAAGAATCAGGCTGCGAAAGCCCGAGATGTCGTGGTTCAGCCGCTGCGCCACGCCGGCCAGTTTGCGTTCGGAGAAGGTCTGCGGCAGTTCGCGGATCAACGCGGCCGTGACCGGTGCCGGCGGCGCGCCGATGCCGTCCCATTCGCGCAGCGCTGCCGCCGTTTCGGGGAGCGTCGTCGCCATCTCCGGATCGTGAACGCTGCGAAAGAGCATGTCGCCGATCGGCGCAAAGAAGACCAGGAGCAGGAAGACGCCCAACGGCAGGACCAGCGCCAGCGCCCGAAGCACGCGGGTGCGCTCGGCCCGACGCAGGCGCGCCTTCAGCCTTGGCTGCGTCACCTCGACACTCGCCGATCCACCCACTTGTCGCATTCGGCGCCCGCCAGCTCAGGTCGTCGACAAGGACGACGGATCCCCACTCTTGCGCGAAGAGCGCCCCGCCGCAAGCCGCTCCGGTCGACAGCATGGGCCGTCGCCCGCCGCCCGGGCCACTTCGACTTAGGTCCGGGTTGACCCCGGCGACGCGCCGCCCGCTACTGGACTTCGCGCCCGGCGTTCGCAACACCGTCTAGCGGGTTGAACAGGCATGAGATATGGGGTGCGACATTGGCGCTGGCCGGCATTGGCGGAGACGGTAAAGGTTCCGTGCCGCCGGCCGCCGCTGCGTCTGGTCATGGCCAGCGTTGCGTTCGCCCTTGCGGCGCTGGCCGGCGCGGCCGCGGCCGAACCCGGTGCGGCCGGGGGGCAGGCCGGCCGGACGACGCCCGTCATTCGCATCGGCTACCTCTCGCAGGCGGTGGAGCGTCCGCCCGGACTTTCAACGCTGGAGGTTCCGCCCGAAGACGAGGGCCTGCAGGGCGCGCGCCTCGCCATCGCCGACAACAACACCACCGGCCGCTTCACCGGCCAGACCTTTGCTCTGGTCGAGCGCGTTCTTCCCGTCGACGGCGACGTGGCCGCGGCCTCTTCGTCCCTGGCCGACGACGGCGTCGGCTACGTCGTCTCGACCCTGAACGGTGCGGGTCTCGACCGGCTCCTCGCCGTCGCCGGCGCCGGGCGTGCGCTTGTCTTCAACGCCGGCGCACCGGACGACCGCTTCCGCCGCGGCGACTGTCGGGCCGGCCTGCTGCACACGCTGCCCAGCCGGGCGATGCTCGCCGACGCTCTGGCGCAATACCTCATCCGCAAGAACTGGAAGCGCTGGTTTCTCGTGACCGGTCCGGAGGAGGGCGACGCCCTTTACGCCGCGGCCGTGCGTCGCGCCGCCGGCCGCTTCGGCGGGCGCATCGTGGCCGAGAAGACCTGGTCGGAAGCGCTCGACATCCGGCGGACAGCCGAAGCCGAAATCCCGGTGTTCACCCAGGTCGCTGATTACGACATCCTGATCGTCGCCGACGAGATCGGCTTCTTCGGCGAGTACCTGCCGTATCGCACGTGGCAGCCGCGCCCGGTCGCCGGCACGCAGGGCCTGACGCCGGTGGCGTGGGACCGGAACCTCGAGCAGTGGGGCGCGCGCCAGTTGCAATCCCGTTTCCAGCGTCAGGCCGGGCGGCCAATGACGGCCGTCGATTACGCCGCCTGGGCGGCGGTGCGCTCCATCGGCGAAGCGACGGCCCGCACATCGTCGGCCGATTCCGCCACCGTCGCCGCATACCTCAGCGGCGACGCCTTCGCACTCGCCGGGTTCAAGGGCCTGACCCTGTCCTACAGGCCATGGGATGGACAGCTCCGTCAGCCAATTGCCCTGGTGACCGCTCGCGCCGTCGTCTCGATGTCGCCACAGGAAGGCTTCCTTCACCCTCTGACCACCCTGGACACTCTTGGCGACGACCGCGCCGAAAGCGAGTGCAAACGATGAGCAAGACGCTGCCGCCGGCGGCCGCCCTTTTCGCCGGTCTTGCCGGCCTGCTGACGGCGGCGGCGCCTCCGCGGGCCGTCGCCGAGACCGTCATCGTTTCGAACGAGCGCGACAACACGCTGTCCGTCATCGACGACGAGAGCCTGTCGGTGACGCAGACGGTCCCGGTCGGCCGCCGGCCCCGCGGCATCACCCTCAGCGCCGACGGCTCGCGGCTCTACGTCTGCGCCAGCGACGACGACCGGATCGAGATCTACGACACGTCGACGATGAAAAAGACGGGCGAGATCCCCTCCGGCGTCGATCCCGAGCAGTTTGCGCTGCATCCCGACGACCGCAAGCTGTACATCGCCAACGAGAACGACGATGTCGTCACCGTCGTCGATACCGACAGCCGCCACGTCATCGGTCAGATCGACGTCGGCGTCGAGCCGGAAGGCATGGCGGTGAGCCCCGACGGCCGGGTGGTGGTCAACACCTCCGAGACGACCAACATGGTCCACTGGATCGACACGGCGAGCCTGACCCTGATCGACAACACCCTTGTCGATCAGCGGCCGCGCTATGCGGTGTTCAGCCGGGACGGCAAGAGGCTGTGGGTCTCGTCGGAGGTCGGCGGCGGCGTGAGCGTGATCGACACCGGCTCGCGCGAGCCGATCGAGACCATCCGCTTCAAGATCGGCGGCATCTCGTCCGACCGCATCCAGCCGGTCGGGATCAAGCTCACCCGCGACGGCCGCTACGCGTTCGTCGCCCTCGGCCCGGCCAATCATGTCGCGGTCATCGACGCCGAGACCTACAAGGTGCTCGACTATATCCTCGTCGGCCGCCGCGTCTGGCACCTGGCGCTGAACAGCGACGAGACCCGGCTCTACACCACGAACGGCGTCAGCGGCGATGTGACGGCGATCGATGTCGCCACCCTCAAGCCAATCAAGTCGATCCGGGTCGGGCGCTTTCCCTGGGGCGTCGTGGTAAAACCGTGAGGCCATGGGCGCCCATCCGCCAGCTTCGACACCCCCCGCGCTTTCGCTGGAGGCGCTGTCGTTTTCCTACGGCGACCGCTTCGCTCTCGACGGCGTATGCCTGGATATCGAGGCCGGCGTCTTCACCGCCCTGCTCGGTCCCAACGGCGCGGGCAAAACGACGCTGTTTTCGCTGATCGCCCGCCTGTTCCGGCCGAGCGCCGGCCGGATCCGCGTCGGCGGCCACGATCTGGGCAGCCAGCCGAACCGGGCGCTGGCCCGGCTCGGCATCGTCTTTCAGCAACCGACCCTCGATCTGGATCTGACGGTGGGGCAGAACCTGCGCTACGCGGCGAGGCTCCACGGCATCGCCGGCGGCCGCGCCCGCGCCCGGATCGCGGCGCTGCTCGACCGGCTGGAGCTGGGCGAGCGGCAACGCGACAAGGTGCGCGAACTCAGCGGCGGTCTGCGCCGCCGGGTCGAGCTGGCCCGGGCGCTTCTGCACGAACCGCCGGTGCTGCTGCTGGACGAGGCGACGGTCGGCCTCGACGTGCCAAGCCGAACGCGGATCGTCGATGACGTCCATGCGCTGGCGGCGCGCGGCGTCGCGGTGCTGTGGGCGACCCATCTGGTCGACGAGGTTCGCGCCGGCGATCGGGTCGTCGTCATGCATCGGGGCGCAATCCGCGCCGACGCCGAATGTGGCGCGTTGATGCGGCAGCTGAACGCGCCGTCGTTGACCGAGGCGTTCGCCGCCCTGATCGGCGCCGCGCCGCCCGCAGCCGCTCGCGCCGCTGCCGGAGTGGGGCCGTGAGCGCCATCGGCTGGGCGATCTGCTTCTGGGGCATCCTGGTTCGCGAAGTCTTGCGCTTTGTCCACCAGCGGGAACGCTTCTTCGCCGCTTTGGTCCGTCCGCTGGTCTGGCTGCTGGTCTTCGCCGCCGGTTTCCGCGCCGCGCTGGGCATCGCAATCATGCCGCCGTATCAGACCTATATCACCTACGAGGTCTATATCGTCCCCGGCCTCCTCGGGATGATCCAGCTTTTCAACGGCATGCAAAGCTCACTGTCGATGGTCTACGACCGGGAGATGGGGAGCATGAAGATCCTGCTGATGACGCCGTTGCCGCGCTGGTACCTGCTGGCCGCCAAGCTCGCCGCCGGAACCGTCGTCTCGCTGCTCCAGGTCTACGCCTTCCTTGCCGTCGCCTGGGCCTTCGACATCCGCTTTCCGCTCGTCGGCTACCTCTCGATCGTGCCGGCGCTGGTGCTGACCGGGCTGATGCTGGGTGCGGTCGGGCTCTTGCTGTCGTCGACGATCCGTCAGCTCGAAAACTTCGCCGGGGTGATGAACTTCGTCATCTTCCCGATGTTCTTCCTGTCGTCGGCCCTCTATCCGCTGTGGAAGCTGGAGGAGGCGAGCACGATCCTGCCGCGGATCGCGACCCTCAATCCCTTCACCCACGCCGTCGAGCTGATCCGCTTCGCCCTCTACGGCGAGTTGAACGCCCCGGCGCTGGCTGTGACATCCGTCGCCCTGGCGGCCTTTCTCGCGCTGTCGCTCGTCGGCTACAGCCCCGCCAGGGGGCTGATGCACCGTCGGGCCGCAGGCGGCGGCGACGCCGGTTGAGCACGTTCAAGGATCGCGGTTACAGATCGCTGTACGGGTCGAAATCTTCCAGCGCGCCCCATCCCTCGGTAACCAGCAGTCGCAAGGCGCCGCTGCGGGTCAGATAGACCTCGGCGAAGAACCGGGCGGTGACGATTTTGGCCCGCCAGAATGCCGGATCGCCCTCGCCGGTTTCGAGGTGGCGGACGGCATGCAGCGCCGCCTTTGCCATGAGCCCGCCGCCGGCGACGATCCCCATCAGCCGGAGGTAGTGGACGGCGACAGCGGCGGCACGTCGCGGCTGCGCGGCGTGGGTCTCGACCAGCCATGCCGTCGCCGCCGCCAGATCGTCGAGGCCGCGGCCCAGCCAGCGGCGGATCGGCGCGACCTGTGCTCCGGCAGCGGCGAGTTCGCCGTCGATCCCGCGCAACTCGGCGATGAGCGTCGCGGCCGCCGCGCCGCCGTCGCGGGCGACCTTGCGGCCAACGAGATCGCTCGCCTGAATGCCGTTGGTGCCTTCGTAGATCGTGGCGATGCGGGCGTCGCGCAGGTGCTGCGGCACGCCGCTCTCCTCGATGTAACCCATCCCGCCGAACACCTGGATCGCGGTGCTGGCGACCTCGATGCCGACGTCTGTCGACCACGCCTTGACCACCGGGGTGAGCAGGTCGACCATCTGCTGGCGCCGCCGGCGGATGTCGGGGTCGGGATGGTGTTCGGCAATGTCGCTGTGGGCGGCGACGGCGTAGGCCAGGGCGCGCCCGGCTTCGGTCTGCGACTTCATCGACATCAGCATGCGCTGAACGTCCGGATGGCGAGCGATCGGCACCGGCGCCGGATCGTCGCTGCCGAGGTCGCGGCCCTGGACGCGTTCCAGCGCGTAGGCCTTTGCATCCTGGTAGGCGCGCTCGGAAATGCCGACGCCCTCCAGCCCGACAGCCAGCCGCGCCGTGTTCATCATCGTGAACATGAGCTCCAGGCCGCGGTTCTCCTCGCCGACGAGGTAGCCGATGGCGCCGCCGTTGTCGCCGTAGGACATCACCGCCGTCGGACTGCCGTTGATCCCGAGCTTGTGTTCCAGCGAGACGCATCGGAGGTCGTTGCGTGCGCCGAGGGCGCCGTCGGCGCCGACGTGGAACTTGGGGATGAGGAACAGCGAAAGCCCGCGGACGCCGTCCGGTGCGTCCGGCAGACGGGCGAGGACCAGGTGAATGATGTTTTCGGTCAGGTCGTGCTCGCCGAAGGTGATGTAGATCTTCTGCCCCGTGATCCGGTAGGCGCCGTTGTCGTCGGGCACCGCGCGGGTGCGCACCCGGGCGAGATCGGAGCCGGCCTGCGGCTCGGTGAGGTTCATCGTTCCGGCCCACTCGCCGCTGACGAGCCTGGCGAGATATTTCGCCTTCAAAGCCTCGCTGCCGTGACTGGACAAAGCCTCGGCGGCCGCCTGGGTCAGCATCGGGCACAGGCCGAAGGCCATGTTGGCGCTCGTCCACATTTCTCCGACCGCCGTTGCGACGAGGTGGGGCAGGCCCTGACCGCCGTACTCCGGGGCGAATTGCATGCCGTTCCAGCCGCCTTCGACGAACTGGCGGTAGGCCTCGCGAAACCCGGGCGGCGTGCGAACGACGCCATTTTCAAGCACGCAGCCGGTCCGATCGCCGACGGCGTTGAGCGGAGCCAGCACCTCGGAGGCGAAGCGGTCGGCTTCGTCGAGGATGGCGTCGACCAGCTCTGTGCCGAGATCGTCGTTGCCGCTCACGGCGCGAACGCTCTCGAACTCGGCCAGCTCGTTGATGACGAAGCGTATATCGCTCAGCGGAGCACGATAGTCAGCCATTTTGGCCTCGCATTGCAGGGAGCCTCGGCAAGCGGACCGGCCGCCGCGCCGTCGCCAGCCAAAGTAAGTGGCAGCAGGAGAGGCGTCAATTTCCCTGCGGCGGCCGCTGCGTTCCGTTGCAGGCTGCGAAGTTTCCCGACCTCCGCCCAGCACCGCACCATATTTGGTTGACTAGGAAATCATCTGAATATAGTTTCCTAGTCAACCAGAGGAGCCGCTATGCCTTCTGAGTCATCTGTTTCGGACCTCACCGCCCACATCGGCTTCTGGCTGCGCATGGTGTCGAACCACGTATCCCGCGCTTTTGCGACCAAACTGGCTGACAAGGGGGTCACGGTTGCCGAATGGAGCCTGATGCGCGTGCTCTACGGCAAGGAGCCGATGCCGCCCAGCCGCATTGCCGACGATATGGGCATGACGAGAGGAGCGATTACCAAGCTCGCCGACCGGCTGATCGCGAAGTCGCTAATCATGCGCGAGGCAAGCGCGGAAGACGGCCGCGCTCAGACACTCACTTTGACGGATCGCGGCAAGGCCCTCGTACCCGACCTGGCCGCACTCGCCGATCGCAACGACGCCGAGTTCTTCGAATGTCTCACGACGGATGAACGAGAAAGACTGGGACGTCTGCTCAAGTTCCTGGCCCAGCAAGGCAACATGACTGCGACCCCGGTCGGATGATTCCGGTTCCCCCCCCTCCGCGGAGAAAACACGATGAACGAACAACAGACAGCCACAGCCCGGACCTGCCTTGAGGCAGCCGAGGGAAACATCATGGCCTTTCCAGAGATCGTGGGAACATTGAGGGAGGCCGGATTCGAAAGTTATGCAATCGACTTCCGGCGGGCGACCGCTACCTACTATCTGCCCGACGGGGACAGCATTGAATTGCCGACTCACCGGGCCGGTGCCCCTGTTGCTGCGGCGTTCGATACAGCGCGCATGCAAGCCGCGATCCGGGAAGCGCAGCAACAGGTTCCCGGGTACACCTACCGGGGCTTTTGCGAGAAGGCAGTTTCGGCTGGCTGTGCCGGCTATATCGTTTCGTTAACCGGCCGCCGCGCCTTGTACGTCGCACGCACCGCCGAGACCCATGTCGAGCACTTTCCAAATCAATAGACGACGGGCAGCCCTGTGCTCAGACGAGGACCTGCGCGCGGTCCAACTCCCCTACGCCAGGAATATGCGCTCCAGGGCGCTGCGCGCGACATTGCCGCGGCGGTCTTCGGCTTCGACGAAATAGCGGATGTCGCCGGCGCCGGCCGGCAGGTCCGCGGTGCAATAATCGGCGGTCACGGCCGCGCCGGTTCGGGTCGGGTAGGGGCCGCGGTTGGTCATGGCGATCCGCCGCTCTCCTGCTGCCCCGTCTCCGACCGTGCGCACGACCAGGTCGACGCGCTTCAGCCCGGAGATGTCATGGACGAAGGTGTGGACCACGCCCTCGCGCGGCGCGTCGCGCAGGGCGTTGTTGCCCCAGGTCTGGCCGCCCGGGTTTTCCGGGATGACCCACGGCGCGAAGACGGTCGGCGGCGTCGCGTCGCGTCGACCGGCGACGGCGGCGTCGGCAAGCATGGCGTGACCGAGGTTGGCGGCGTCGGTCACCTGCTGGTCCCAGACGTGCTGGCCGGTCCAGTACCAGTAGCAGCTCGTCTCGGCGGTGAGCATCAGGCGGATGGCGTCGGCAAGCGCCGGATGCTCCGGCTCCGCGTCCTCGACACTGTGCACCATGTTCTGGAACGCGGTCAGCGTTGCCCACGAGTTGAGGTCCGGCGAGTACGGCTCGTTGTAGCGGCTGAACCACTTCATGAACTGCGGATCGCCGTTGTCGGCGCCGCTCCACGCGCCCGGCTCGATGTGGATCGCGTCGTCCGGGTTCGGCGGGAAGCGGTCGAGGTAGTCGCGCACCGTCGTCAGCTCGAAGCGTCGATCCTCCTGCAGCCAGCGGACCAGCCCTGCGGTGTTGTGGTGGTAGTAGCTGTCGGCCCCGCCGCCGTGGTTATCGCCGTCGGAATGGAGCAGGAAGAAGGGCGGATGCTTCGGATCGAAGCTGCCGTCGGCGACGATCCGGTCATGGACCTGGCCGAGGACGCTGCCGTACTGCAGCGCGCCGAAGCCGCCGCGTGCGTCCTCGTTGCCGATGTAGCGCTCGGCCGGGATGCAGATCATCTTGTGGACGCGGCCGCCCGGGTCTTCGTAGGCGACGTACTCGGGGCGGAGGAGGGACGGCGCGATCTTCGAGCCGGCCCAGATGTTGTGAAGCTGCAGCCAGTCATGGGCCGGCGGGTCGACCTGTTCGGCCCGGTTGGGCGGCAGCATGCCTTCGCTCATCCCGGCGTAGGGATAGTCGCGGCAGGCGCGGAAGCGGTGGATCGAGTCGTAGATGACCGCCTCGACGCCGGCTTCGATGAGCGCCGGGATCATGCGGACGTGGAACGCGGTCTCCGGCGGGAACATGACCGGCGAGGCTTCGACGCCGAACGTCTCGCGGACGATCCGCCGGTGCCACGCGATCTGCTTGACGATGTTGCGCGCCGGTATCAGCGCCATCAGCGGGTGGAAAAAGCCGAAGGCGGTGAAATCGCAGCGCGGGTTGCCGAGTGCGGTTTTCTCGGCCGCCAGCGCTTGCAGTGCCTCGTTCCAGCCCGAGAACGAGCCGCCGCACAGGCCGTCGCGGGCGCAGCGGTTCAATTGTTCGATTAGCGAGCCGCTCCAGCTCGTCGACAGTCCGGCGTGGGCGAGACCGCCGCCCGCGTACTGGCGGACCGCCGCGGGAATGAAGCCGGTGTAGTTGCCGGTGCGCGAGCCGAAGATGGCGTCCTTTTCGCCATCCCAGTAAAGGGCGTCGGTCGTGTTGTAGTAGGGCTGATGCATGTGCTTGTGGATGCCGAAGTACAGGGTCACGTCGGCGCCTGCGGCCCCGACCCCGACCCTGGCTGCGGCCCCGGCCGCCGGCTTCGCAGGGTTGACCTGCAGCGCGCGGAACGCCTTGATCCAGTCGCCGCCGCTGGCCGCGCGCCAGTCGGCCTTGCGACAGCCTTCGATCTGGACGCGGGTCTCGCCGGCGCCGATTAGGCCGCCCGGGACGCGGACGACATAGATCACCTCGTCGCTGCCGGCGGGCGCCCGCTCGATCGCACCGCCGCCGATCACATGCTCGCCGCTCGCGCCGCGGAGGATGACCTGCGGGAACGGGATCTCGCCGTCCGCGGCGACCTCGATTTCGAACGGGGGGTTCCGGCCCCCGTCCTCGGCGTCCACGGCCGTCGGCATGTCGATGCGCAGAAACGTGGTGAACGAGGCCATGCACTCCCCCTGTCGCGTTTTCAACGAGCGCTTTCTAGCGCGAGTCGCGGGCCGGCCCAACCTCGGGATTGAAAGAAAAAAGGCAGGCGCGCTCTTCCCCATCGCGTGTTGAAGGCGCGGCGTGTGGCGCGTAGGCTGAACGATAATGATTGCGCCACTTAATGGCGCATTGCCTGCGGACGGGGAGGGAAGCATGGCGTACATTGACTGGCAGATCCGGGGCAAGAAGCTCGGCGCCTGCAATTGCACCTACGGGTGCCCTTGCGAATTCAACGCGCCGCCCACGTTCGGACTGTGCGAGGGCCTTGAAGCGATGGAAATCGACGAGGGGCACTTCGCCGACGTTCGTCTCGACGGCCTGCGCTATGCCGCGCGCTTTCGCTGGCCGGGCCCGGTCCACGAGGGAGGCGGCGAGGCCCAGGCGTTCATCGATGTCCGCGCCACGCCGGAGCAGCGCGAGTGCCTGCTGAAAATCCTCGGCGGCGAGGAGCAGGAGCCGACGACCGTCTTCAATATCTACGGCTCCACCATCGAGACCGAGCATCCGCCGATTTTCGCGCCGATCGAGTTCGACTGGGACGAGGACGCATTGACCGGGCGGTTGTCGATCCCGGACAGCGTCGATCTTGCCGTCGAACCCATCCGCAACCCGGTCACCGGCAAGCCGCACAGGGCGATCATCCGGCTGCCCGAAGGCTTCGAGTTCCGCGAGGCGCACATCGTCAGCAGTACCTTCTCGGTGCGCGGCGAGATGGAGTACGGGCACGCCGGCCGCTACGGCCAGATCTGGTACGCCGCGTACGGCCCCCACGGCATCATCGACAGCGATCCGCACCGCATCGCGCTTCGCTGATGGCGCGCAAGGCGTCCGCGTCGGTCTCCGCATTCTTCCTGCGCGGGCGGGAGCGCGGCCTGATCCTTGCGGCTCTCGCCGCCTGCGTCGTCCTCGCCTGGGCCTACCTCTTCGCCGAGACGCAGCGCATGGCGGCCATGTCCGAGGCGACCGCGGGCGTCGACATGGCCTCGATGGCGATGCCGAGGATCGCGCCATGGTCTCTCGGCGATTGGCTGATGATGCTGGTCATGTGGGCCATCATGATGGTCGGCATGATGCTGCCGAGCGCCACCCCGGCCATCCTCCTGTACGCGAAGGTCGCGGCGCGACAACGGGCGAAGGTCCGCGCGGGTGCGGCGGCGGTCGAGCCCATTGCGCCGACGACCCTGTTCGTCGCCGGCTATCTTATGGCCTGGACGGGCTTCAGCATTGCCGCGACGGCCCTGCAGCACGCGCTCGAGCGGGTTGCGCTTTTGACGCCGGAGATGGCTGTGAGCGGCGAAGCGGCGGGCGGGTTGATCCTCGTCTGGGCCGGCGCCTACCAGTTCACCGCCCTGAAGAACCGCTGTCTCGAGCACTGCCGCTCGCCCGTCGAATTCCTCTCTCGGCACTGGCGCCGTGGCGCGCTCGGCGCCGCAGGCATGGGCATTCGCCATGGAGCCTACTGCGTCGGCTGTTGCTGGGCGCTGATGGCATTGCTGTTCGTCGGCGGCGTGATGAACCTGCTGTGGGTGACGGCCATCGCGGTGTTCGTGCTCGCCGAGAAGTGTCTCCCCGGCGGCATCGCCATCCGCAGGGTCGGCGGTTCGGCGCTGATCGTCTGGGGCCTGTGGACCCTGGCCCATGCGGCCGCCGCGGCCTGAGACGGCCGACTTCAGACGCTCCCCGGTCAACGGACTCGCCCGGCGCGATGAACAGCGGCGGCACGATTATGCGGTCGAGGTCCCGCGAGACGAGCGAAACAGGCGCCGGTCCCACGCGACCGGCTCCGGTCGCGAGTGGCTGAAGTGCTTCGCATCCGGATGGGCGCGGTTGATCAGGATATTGCGGTCGAGACGCGCGGGGATGGATGGTACGAACAGGAGTGCGGAGCGCCCGTCGGCGATCCACGCGTCCCCATAGTCCTTGCAAATCTGCTCCGAGACGCCGTCCCACCCCGGATGCGCAGGCGTGAGGAATGTCTCGTAGCTGGTTCCTGCGGGAATGCTGATGCCGATCCAGTGCAAGGACTTGGGCAGGATGAAGTTCAGGTGAACCAGCTTTTCCAGAAGCGCCGTCGAACAGTGTTCCGCCGCGTAGATCGTGCGCACGCCGGTGCTGTTCCAGCGACCGGGATAAAGCGCGGCGCCCTCGTCGTCGTAGATCGGGTGCTCGCCATTCGGGTCGCCGAGCCGGTAGGCGACAAGATTGACGTCAAGCGCGCCCAGTTTGCCCGTGCCGCTCACACCCCGCCGCCATAGGCGCCGCGACCCATGACATTGATGACCGCGTCGGTGCCGAGGTCGCTGGCGACGGCCACCTCGCGCGGCGGCCGGCCCTCGAGCATCGGATGCGGCCGCCGCAGGAACTCGCGCGCGTCGGCCTCGTCATCCCACACCCGCATGGCCATCGCCCAGACCTTGGCGAGGCGCGCCACCTTGTTGCTCTCCTCCGCCGAGAGTGCGCCCTTCTGCGACGCGCGCCGGCGCGACAGCGTGGCCTTGGGCACGATGGTCCCGACGAAGCGGGCGTCATCCGGCGCGACGAAACGGACGACCCGGTCGAGCGCGGCGAGCGGCAAGCCGATTTCGACACGGTGGGCGATATCGAGCAGCGAGTCGGCCTCGAACGTGCTTCCGCCCAGAATGTTGGAGATCATCGCCACATCGGAGGCCATCACCCGGCTCCATTCCAAATGAGTAGAATATGCGTCTCATATGGAACAGATGCGTCGGCATTGCAAGTCCGGCCAACATCCGCTGTCGGCGAATGCGGGAGAGGCGGCGGTCGAGACCGGCCGGGACGCTTTGGCCGCCAGCAGCCGATATCGCATGGCAAGGACCGTGATCAACGACCCCGAGCGGGGTTTCGCTTCGCTGAGGCCACCGCACGACGGAAGGAAGCGCACAGGCTTCGCTCCGTCGTGCCTGTTGCCGGTCAGTCCGCCTCAGTTCGATACAGGTTCGATTTCGCCGGGTCGCCAAGTCTGGTTGAACCAGGGTTCCAGCGGGCCGTAGAGCCGCAGGATCATGAACCAGCCCTTGCCAGGAATGGTTTGCACCCAGTTGTGAGCCATACCCTCCGGCGCCTTCGGGCCGAACCACACGTCGACCGACCCGTCGGCATTCACCTTCATGTCCTTGTTCTGGTTGCTTACGCTCGGGTACTCCTGGTTGGTCTGCAGCATGGAGCGCGTCTGGTTATCGTAGACGATGACGGACCAGAAATCCTTCGCCGGGATGTTCGGAGGCAGATGCAGCCTATAGGTCCTGGCGCCGTCAAATGGATTGCCTTTC
>JAEULH010000070.1 GCA_016793925.1 Rhodospirillales bacterium
GCAGGCAAAGGCGCGGGCGGTCGTGGCGCCGTTCGCTTCCCTCAACGAGACCGAGCAGGCCGACAGGGCGCGCGCTTTCGCGGAACGAGGATTGCTCACGGTGGTCGAGTTGGACGCGCTTGCAGGCGACGCGGCGGCGGACGGGCTGGCTGCGGCGTTGGACCGGGCGGTGGCGGCGCCGCACCCCGGGGGCGAAGTCGTAAACCTTGACGGCGCCGAAACAACGGCGGCTCTCTTGACGAAGCTGTCGCGTCGAGGGCCCGCACCCGCGGCAGCGTCCGGCGGATGAACGCCTGGACCACGCTGAACGATGAACTGGGCCGATGGGCCGACGCCGGCGCTCCCGCGACCTTGTGGTGGCGCGATGACGACGCGACCCACCCAAGCTCCGCCCTGGATCGGCTGCTCGCGATCGCCGAGCGTGCGAGCGTACCCGTCGCGCTCGCCGTCATACCGCGCGACATCGATGCCGGCCTCAACACCAGGCTCCAGGCTTGCGCGCAGAGCTGGGTTCTGCAACACGGCTGGAGCCACGCGAACCACGCGCCCGAAGGCGAGCGCGACGAGGAGTTCGGGCCACACCGTCCGGTCGCCACGATGCTCGCCGAGTTGGCCGAGGGTTGGCGGCGAACGGCGGCGCTGCCGCGCAGCCTGCCCGTGCTCGTCGCGCCCTGGAACCGGATGGACGCCGGCATGCTGGGCGAACTGCCGAAGGCTGGCCTGGGCGCCGTCTCGACGCTCGGCCCGCGGGCCAGCGCCGAACCGGCGCCGGGCGTCCGCCAGACCAATGTTCATGCAGATATCATCGACTGGTCGGGACACCGCGGTTTTGTCGGCGAAGCGGCCGTCGTCGGCCAGATCGTCGGCCACCTCCGCCAGCGCCGCGCGGGCGCGGTCGATGCCGGCGAGCCGACCGGGCTGATGACCCACCATCTCTTCCACGACGAAGGCTGCTGGTGGTTCGTCGAGGAGCTTGTCCGCCGTGTGCGGGCGCATGCGGGGGCCCGCTGGCTCTCGGCTCGGGACGCCTTTTGGCCATGAGCGCATCGGACCGCCGCGGCACGGGCGATCTTTTGCAGGTTCGCGACCTGAAGGTGGAATTCCAGACCCAGGCCGGCATTGTGCGCGCCGTCGACGGGCTGTCCTTTCGCCTGAAGGCGGGCTCCGCGGTCGCTCTGGTCGGCGAGTCCGGGTCGGGCAAGACGGTGACGGCGCAGGCCATTCTCGGTCTTCTGCCGCGCACCGCGCGGATCGCCGGCGGCGAGATTCGTCTCGCCGATCCACACGCGCAAAACGGCGCCGTCGACCTCGCCCGGCTCGACGTCGACTCGCAGGCCTTCCGTAGCGTGCGCGGCAATCGGATCTCGATGATTTTCCAGGAGCCGATGTCGTCGCTGTCGCCTCTGCATACGGTCGGCGACCAAGTCAGCGAGGCCCTTCTCCTCCACCGCCGGATGAGCCGGAGCGACGGTCGAGCCGTGACCATCGAGATGCTCCGCCTCGTCGGCTTCCCCGATCCGGAGCATGCCTATTCCGCCTATCCGTTCGAGTTCTCCGGCGGGCTCCGCCAGCGCGCGATGATCGCCATGGCCCTGATCTGTCGGCCGGCCATTCTTATCGCCGATGAGCCGACCACGGCGCTCGACGTGACGATCCAGGCCCAGATCCTCAAGCTGATGGTCGACCTTCAGGCTGAACTGGGCATGGCGCTGCTGCTGATCACACACGACCTCGGCGTCGTCGCCAACGTTGCCGAAGAGGTGGTCGTCATGTATCGCGGCCAGGTGGTGGAGAGCGGCACCCTCGCCGACATTTTCGCAAAACCCGGCCACCCGTACCTCAAGGCGCTGCTGCGCGCCGTGCCGCATTTCGACATGAAGCCCGGCGAGCGGCTCGTTCCCATGCGCGAAATCCGGCCGCGGACGGGCCATCTGCTTGCGCCGCGACCGGCAACCGGGCAGACCCCAGGCGGCGAGACAGGGGACGCGCCGCTGCTCGAGGTCCGCAATCTTACAAAGACCTTTTTCAAGCGTGCACGCGCCAGCGTGATCGGAGCCAGCGCCAAGACGGGGATAACCGCCGTCGACGACGTCAGTTTCTCGATCCCGCGGGGCCGCTGCCTCGGACTTGTCGGGGAAAGCGGCTGCGGCAAGACAACCGTCAGCAAAATCATCATGCGCGCCATGAGCACGGACGCCGGACAGGTGCTGTACCACGACGGCAACCGGATCGTTGACGTGCTTGCGCTCGATGGCAACGCGCTCATCGGCTTTCGTCGCAAGATCCAGTACGTCTTCCAGGATCCGTTCAGTTCGCTCAATCCGCGCATGACCGTTTTCGACATCATCAGCGAGCCGCTGGTCATTCACGCCGAGGGGGACGCAGCCTATCGCCGGCAGATGGTCTGCGAGTTGATGAGCGTCGTCGGCCTCGACCCGCGGCACCTGCGCCGCTACCCGCACAGCTTCTCCGGCGGCCAGAGACAACGGATCGGCATCGCCCGGGCGCTGGCGCTCAAGCCGGAAATCCTCATCTGCGACGAGCCGGTCTCGGCGCTCGATGTGTCGGTCCAGGCGCAGATCCTCAATCTGCTGAAGGACCTGCAGAAGAGCCTCGGCCTGACCTACCTGTTCATTTCTCACAACCTCGCGGTGGTCGACTACATGGCGGACACCATTGCGGTGATGTGCGCCGGCACCGTTGTGGAGCACGCGCCGCGCGAGGTTCTGTTTCGCAACCCCATCCACCCGTACACCCGCGCCCTTCTGGCGGCGGTTCCATATCCCGATCCGGAGCGGCAGCTTGACTTCAAGATGCTGTTGGACGGGCGTTCGTCCACGCCGTCCGCCTGGCCGCCTCCGTTCGACATCGGCGGCAACGGCCTGCCCGACCTTTACCATATTGGCAGTGACCACTTCGTCCGAGCCCATGGCTTTCCAGGTGCGGCATAGAGGGTTGTATGATGCGGAGTCTTGGTCGAGCGGCGCTGTGCCGGGCAATCCTGTCCTTTTTCCTCGTGGTGCTGGCCGGCATCGCGCAGCCGGGCCGGCAGATCGCTGCCGCCGCCGAGGCGGAGCCCCCGGCTCTGGCCGCGGCGGTCGCCAATCGGACGCTGCCGCCGATGGATCAGCGCCTGCCGCAAACGCCTCTGAAGGTTCCGTTCGACGCCCTCGGGCTCGAGGTCGGCCGCTACGGCGGCGATCTGCGCACGCTGGTCGGGGTGACGAAGGACACGCGGATGATGGTCGTCTACGGCTATGCCCGCCTCATCGGCTACGACACGACCTGGGCGCTGAAGCCAGACATCCTCGAGCGATACGAGGTCGAGGACAACCGCGTGTTCACCTTCCACCTGCGCAAGGGCCACAAGTGGTCGGACGGCCATCCATACACCACCGAAGACTTCCGCTTCTTCTGGGAGGACGTCGCCAACAATCCGGAGCTGTCGCCGAGCGGACCGCCTCAGTTCATGCTGGCCGGAGGCAAGCCGCCACGGGTCGAGATCATCGACGAGACGACCGTGCGCTACACATGGGATGCGCCCAACTTCGACTTCCTGCCCGCGCTCGCCGGCTCGAGGCCCGAGTACATCTATCTGCCGGCGCACTATCTCAAGGCGTTCCACGTTAGGTACGCAGAAGGCCGGGCGCTCGACGAGCAGGTCCGGGCCGCCGGTCAGCGCGACTGGACCGCGCTTTTCTACAACAAGGGCCGGCCTTACCAGAACGACAACCCGGATCTGCCGAGCCTGGAGCCGTGGGTGCTGCAAACGCCGCCACCGTCGAGTCGCTTCGTTTTCGTCCGCAATCCCTACTTCCACCGCGTCGATCCCGAGGGGCGCCAGTTGCCCTACATCGACCAGGTCAGCTTTTCCGTCGTCAACGCGTCGCTCATCCCGGTGAAGACGGCGTCAGGCGACGCCGATCTTCAGGCCAGGGGCCTGAGCTTCCAGAACATCGCCGTGCTCAAGCAGGGTCAGCAGCGCAACAATTTCGACGTCCGGCTGTGGACCTCGGCTCGCGGCTCCGAACTGGCCCTGTTTCCGAACCTGAACGTGGACGATCCGACCTGGCGGGCGCTGATGCGCGAGACGAACTTCCGTCGCGCCTTGTCGCTGGCGATCGATCGCGACGAGGTCAGCCAGGTCATCTACTTCGGCCTGGCCAAGGGGGCGCAGGATACCGTGCTGCCGGAGAGCCCGCTGTACAAGCCCGCCTACGCCGAAGCCTGGACCGACTACGACATTGCCGAAGCGAACCGGCTGCTCGACGGCCTCGGTTTGAAGCGCGATGGCGGAAACGGGCCGCGACGTCTTGCCGACGGGCGCACCATGGATCTTGTCGTGGAAACGGCGGGGGAAGACCAGACCCAGGTCGACGTCCTTCAGCTTCTCCACGATTCGTGGGCCAAGATCGGCATCAACCTGCTGATCAAGCCGGAGCAGCGGGACCTGTTTCGCAACCGGGTCTTCTCCGGCGCGACGCAGATGTCGGTCTGGACCGGCTTGGAGAACGCGCTGCCGGCGGCGGACACGGTTCCGCGCGAACTGGCCCCGACCGACCAGCAACAGCTGTCCTGGCCGAAATGGGGACAGTATGTCGAGACCGATGGCCGC
The DNA here is from genome assembly GCA_016793925.1 of Rhodospirillales bacterium. Classification (GTDB taxonomy): domain Bacteria; phylum Pseudomonadota; class Alphaproteobacteria; order Rhodospirillales; family Defluviicoccaceae; genus JAEULH01. Next base: position 4,616 of record JAEULH010000070.1, read on the forward strand.
TCGGGGGAGCCGATCGACCTTCCGGCCGCAAACGCCCTGGCGAGGCTTTACACGGATTGGGAAGCGGCGGCCGACGAGGAAGCGAGGGCCGCGATCTGGCATGAGATGCTGCAGATCCGCGCCGACGAGTTGTTCTCGATCGGCGTCGTTCGCGCCGTGCCGCAGCCCGTGGTGGTCGCCCACAGATTGCGAAACGTGCCGCAAGACGGCGTCTACAATTGGGAGCCGGGAGCCTACTTCGGCGTCTATCACCCCGATGCGTTCTGGCTCGCGGGCGCCGAAGATCGGTCGGCAAAGCGCTAGATCGACCCGGCGTCCAATGGAACCGCGACAGGGCACGAGGTCGATCGACTTGGTCATGGTCAAGCACGTAGCCTGCGCCGGTACGAACGCGGAACGCCGTGGCGCCCCGCCATGCTGAACTACCTCGCGCGGCGGCTCTTTACGATGATCCTCACGCTGCTCGCGGTGAGCGCGCTGATTTTCATCATCATCCAGCTTCCGCCCGGCGACTATCTGTCCAGCATGATGGCGGAGCTTCAGGCCCAGGGCGAGACGGTCGCGGGCGACAAGATCGAGTACCTCCGCCACCAGTACGGGCTCGATCGGCCGATGATCGAGCAGTACGGTTTGTGGATACTTGGCCTGGTCCGGGGCGATTTCGGCTACTCGTTCGAATACAACCGGCCGGTGGCCGAAGTCGTCGGCGACCGGCTGTTCCTGACCGTGTTGCTGAACTTCGCGACCGTCCTTTTCATTTACGCGGTCTCATTCCCGATCGGGATCTACTCCGCCACCCATCAATACAGCTGGGGCGACCACGGCCTCACCTTTCTGGGGCTGATCGGCCTGGCCACGCCAAACTTCCTGCTCGCGCTGATCCTGATGTACCTCGCCAACGTCCTCTTCGGCACGTCCATCGGGACGCTGATGGACGAGCGCTACATCAATGCGCCGTGGTCGATCGACAAGGCCCTGTCTGTTCTGGCCCACCTGTGGGTGCCGGTCCTGGTCATCGGAACTTCGGGAACCGCCGGGATGATCCGCCGTCTGAGGGCCAACCTGCTCGATGAACTGCAAAAGCAGTATGTCGTCACCGGACGGGCGAAGGGGCTTTCGCCAAGCCGGCTGCTGACAAAGTATCCGCTGCGGATGGCGCTCAACCCCTTCATCGCCGATATCGGCACGCTGCTGCCGAACGTCGTTTCCGGATCCGTGATCGTTTCGGCGGTCATGTCGCTGCAGACGACCGGACCGATGCTGCTGCGAGCGCTGCAGAGCCAGGACATGTACCTCGCCGGATCCTTTCTGATGTTTCTCGGCGTCCTGACCGTTATCGGCATGTTCGTCTCCGACGTTCTGCTGGCGATCCTCGATCCGCGCATTCGCATTGAAGGTCGATCGATGCGATGAACGAGGATCGCCTACCCCATTTCGTCTCGGATGCGCCGTTCGAGATCGAGACGATCGAGCGCCTGACGCCCGAACAGGAGCGGTATTTCCTGGCCTCCCAGTGGCGGCTCATGTGGTGGCGGTTTCGTCGCCACAAGGTCGCCTTGGCCGCCGCGATCATCCTCGCTCTGGCCTACGGAAGCATTCTCGTCACGGAGTTCCTTGCGCCCTACGGCCTGGAGAGCCGCGACACCGGCTTCATCTACGCGCCGCCGCAACGCATCCGGCTGTTCCATGAGGGCGAACTGATCGGGCCGTTCGTCTACGGCCTGAAATATCGCCTGAACCTGGAGACGCTGCAGCGCGAATACGTGATCGACCGCGCGCGGGTGCAGCCGATCCGCTTCCTCTGCCTCGGCGACGCCTACAGGCTATGGGGCCTCATCCCCGGCCGCACGCACCTGATGTGCCCGGCCAAAGGCGGAACGCTCTTCCTGCTGGGCACCGATCGGCTTGGCCGCGACATTCTCTCGCGCATTTTCTATGGCGCCCGGATCTCGCTGACGGTCGGCCTTATCGGCATCGCCATCAGCTTCACCCTCGGCATCACCATCGGCGGGGCTGCGGGCTATTTCGGCGGCCTGGTGGACAGCGTCGTCCAGCGAGTGATCGAGATCCTCCGCTCTCTCCCCGAGTTGCCGTTGTGGATGGCGCTCTCCGCGGCCCTACCGGTCACCTGGAGTCCCATCCTCGTCTACTTTGCCATAACCATCATTCTTGGCCTGCTCGACTGGCCGGGCCTCGCCCGCGCCGTGCGTTCGAAGCTGCTCGCCCTGCGCGAAGAGGATTTCTGCACCGCTGCCCAGCTCATGGGCGCGCGCCCGAGCCGGATCATCGGCCGACACCTCCTGCCCAACTTCATGAGCCACCTGATCGCTTCCGCGTCGTTGTCGATCCCGACGATGATTCTCGGCGAGACCGCGCTCAGCTTTCTCGGCCTCGGCCTGCGGCCGCCGGTGACGAGCTGGGGCGTCCTGCTCACCGAAGCCCAGAACATCGAGGCGGTCGTGCTCTATCCATGGCTGCTGCTGCCGATGGTGCCGGTGATCATCACCGTGCTCGCCTTCAACTTCTTCGGCGACGGCCTGCGCGACGCCGCCGACCCCTACGAATGATCTGCGAATGACTCCTGCCCTTCCCATACTTCGCATTCGCAGCTATAGTTCGCCGTAATGGGGAAGGGTGCCAGAACGGGTTGTGACCCATGGCGCCAGGACGATGAACACATTCAATGCGGCCATGATCCTGGCCGGAGCGGCGGTGATCGGGCTTACGGTCTGCTCCGGCCGCATGGAGAGCCGTGCCGGCAATTCATCCGACAATCTCAGCGGCCCGGACGTCGACGTTCCTCATGAGCATTTCGCAATCGAGAACGCCGCAAAGCTCGACAAGGGCGAAGCGTCCGCCGCCTACAAAAGCCTGATCGAGGTCATGGCGCGCGGATACGGCGCCTCGGCCGAGCCGGCGGCCCGGCGCTACCTCGATTGGCGGCGCTTCAACGACGCCCCCTACCCGTCCGCGGCGCACGGCAATCGCTACGTCAACAACTACGCAAATTTCAAGGCTGCGACGGCAGGGTACGGCCAGCCGGGCAGCGTCATGCCGCGAGGTGCGGTCATCGTCAAGGACAGCTTCACCGCAAGCGAAGCAGGCCGTTTCTGGCCGGGCGCCCTTTTCATCATGGAGAAGCTGGCTCACGACGCCAGCCCGGAGACCGGCGACTGGCGCTACGTCATGATCATGCCGGACGGCAGTACCTTCGGCGATTCGCGGCTGGACAGCCCAAGGATGACCTTCTGTCACGACTGTCACGCCGAGCGCGCCGGCGACGACTATCTGTTCTTCGTTCCCAAAGACGCAGCGGCCCTGCCGACCCCGAAGAGCCCGACGGCGAGCGCGCCTTAGGCGCGGCCGCGAGCGGCCCCCCGCGGCTACCCGGTGACCGCCCCGATGGTCGTGTCCCGGCGCCCTTCCGGAGCGGCAGATCCTGCCCAGCGCTCGGCGTTCGTTGCCGGGTGCGATGCCCGAACCGGGCCCGGCCGCTTCACCTCGCCTTAATCCGCAGGAGTTTCACTACGTTCGCGCGTGGCACGCATTTCGCAACCACCGGCGCGAGCAGATACAGCGGCTGAGGACTTGCAAGCCAGTGATGATGCCGAAAACCCGGAAGGCGCGGCGCCGAACCGCCCTTGCGTCAACCTGGGCCGGCGCCTGTCGGCGACGCCTGCTGGTCGTGAGCGCAATCGTTGTCGTGCTCGCCATCGGGGTCGCCACCGGGGCCGGAGCGAACTCGCGGATCAAGGACCTGGTCGATTTCGAGGGGGTACGCGAGAACCAGCTCGTCGGCTACGGCCTGGTCGTCGGCTTGAACAAGACCGGCGACACCTTGAAGGACGGCGGCTTTACCAAACAGAGCCTGCAGTCGATGCTCAACCGCCTCGGGGTCAAGCCGACGGACAAGGGGCTGACCTCGAAGAACGTCGCCGCGGTCATGGTCACCGCCGGGCTGCCGCCCTTCGCCCGGCAGGGCAGCCGGATCGATGTCACCGTCTCGGCTCTCGCCGACGCGTCCAGCCTCGTCGGCGGCACGCTGCTGGTCACCCCTCTGCTGGGCGCCGACGGGGACGTCTACGCCGTGGCTCAGGGCCAGGTCGCCGTCGGCGGATTTACCGCAACGGGCGCGGCCGAAAGCGTGACCAAGGGCGTGCCGACCTCGGGCCGCATCGCAGCCGGTGCAATCGTGGAACGCGAGGTCGGTTTCGCCATGGCCAACATGGACTCCGTCCGCCTGAGCCTGCGCAACCCCGATTTCACCACCGCCCGGCGCATCGCCCAGGCGATCAACGCGTTCCTCAAGCAGCCGGCGGCCCGGCCCAGCGATCTCTCCACCGTCCAGGTGCTCGTCCCCGAGGCCTACCGCCGCAGCGTCGTCAACCTTTTGACCGACATCGAACAGCTTCGCGTCGAACCCGACCAGCCGGCGCGCGTCCTGATCGACGAACAAGCCGGCATCATCGTCATGGGCCAGAATGTGCGGGTGAGAACCGTGGCCATCGCCCAGGGCAACCTGACGATCCGGGTCACGGAAACACCGCAGGTGTCGCAACCCAACCCGTTTGCCGACGGCGCGACCGCCATCGTCCCGCGCACGGAGATTGCGGTCAACGAAGCCGGGACGAAGCAGCTCGGCATCGTCTCCTCTGGCGTGACCCTGCAGGACCTGGTCGACGGGCTCAACGCGCTTGGCATCGGCCCGCGCGACCTGATCGCGATTCTCCAGGCAATCAAAGCGGCCGGTGCCCTTCAGGCGGAAATAGAGGTCATGTGATGACCGCAACCTTCATCAACGCCGGCACATCGGCGCCGACCGCAGCGGCCGCGCCCGCCATGCCGGCCGCACCGAGGCCCACGATGGATGCGGCCCAGCTTCGTCGCGCCGCCGGCGACTTCGAAGCGTTCTTCCTTGCCAGGGCGCTGGAGCCGATGTTCGAGGGCATCGGCGCCGAGGCGCCGTTCGGCGGCGGCCTGGCCGAGACGATGTGGCGCTCGCTTCTGGTCGACGAGTACGGGAAGGCATTTGCCAATGCCGGGGGCGTCGGCCTCGCCGACGCCATGGTCCGCGACCTGCTCGATCTTTAGCAGGCGACGCCGGCGCCGGCCCTGTCGCGAGCGCAGGCCGCGCCATCGACCAGCCCACAGGATCTCACGATGTCGGAGATGAAACACCCATGACCGCAGACCTTGCCGCTGTCTCGACCAATGCCGCGACACCCGGCGTCGCGGCGCTCGCGGCCCTGGATCGCCTTGGCGACGTGCTCGCGCGCGAGAACGCCGCGCTTCGCGCCCGTGACAGGCGGACGCTGGAGACTCTCGCGGCGGAAAAGCGCGCAGCCGTCGACGAATGCGCGCGCCTCCTCGCCTTCGCTGCGAACGCGCCGGACGCAAGCAGCGACGAAGCCGGCTCGGCGGCGGACGCCGTCCGCCGCGCCAGGTCGCGGCTCGCCGCTCTCATGGAAGAAAACCGGTGGCGCCTGCGCGTCGCCATCGAAGCCAATCGCCGCCTGGTCGAGACCATCGCGTCGGCAGCGCAGGCGCAGGCCGCGGGAGGGAGCGCCTACGCCAGCGACGGACGCAACGACGCTGGGCGCGGTCGCAAAACCAACCCCCCGGCGCTGACCTTCAGTCGCGCGCTGTAAGAAGATAAAGGAGATCGCCAGATGCCCGGAGATCTGACGTCCGCGTTGCGCAGCGCGTCGAGCGGCCTGCTCGCCAACCAGCGCGCGCTGGACGCAGTCGCCAACAACGTCGCCAACGTCAACACGCTCGGCTACTCGCGCAAGACGGTGCGCTTCGAGAGCCGGGCGTTGACCGGCGGCGGTGCGGGCGTCGACCTTGGCCCGCTCATGCGCACGATCGACGAGGGTTTGCTCAGAAGCATCCGCACCGAGCGCGGAGCCCTCGGCACGCTGTCGGTCCAGGAGGACTATTACACCCGCATCTCGGATCTCTTCGGCAGCCCCGAAAGCGACGCCTCGCTCAGCCACCGACTGGCCGAATTCGACAACGCGATCGGCTCTCTGGCCCTTGCCCCGCACGATCTCATCGAGCAGCGCGAAGCCGTTCGTCGGGCCGACGAGGTCGCAGAGGCCCTGCGGCACTCCACCCGGACCGTCCAGTCGCTGCGCGCTGACGCCGATGCGGCGATCGCCCAGACGGTCGACGACATCAATGGCCTCGTTGCCCGGCTCGCCGACCTGACCGCCACCATCGTGCGCGACAGGGCCGTCGGCCGCGAGACCGGCGACGCCGAAGATCAGCGCGATCGCGCGCTTGATCGTCTCGCCGAACGTATCGACATTCGCGTCTTCGCCCGCGGCGGCGGCGGCATCGCCGTCCTCACCGCCAGCGGCCGGACGCTGCTCGACGGCACGGCCGCACCGATCAGCCATGATCCGGTGACGCTTGTCGACGCCAATACGACCTATGCAGGCGGCAATTTCGACGCCATCACCGTCGGCACCGGGGCGACGGCCAGGGACATCACCGACGAGATCCGCGGCGGCAGCCTGGCCGGCCTGATCGAACTGCGCGATCGGATCCTGCCCGATCTCCAGAGCGCGCTCGACACGCTCGCCGCCGGGCTGCGCGACAGCCTCAATGAGGCGCACAACGCCGGACTGCCCTATCCCGGCCTGACCCGGCTCGACGGTACCCGCCGCTTCACCGAACCGGCGCAGCAGACCATCGGCTTTGCGGCGAACGAGGACAGCCGTCTGGTCCTGTTCGACAGCGCCGGCAACGAGGTCCGCTCGACCTCCATCCGGGCGCTGATCGACGGCGCCAGCGCCACCGTTGCCAACCTCGTTCAGCAGATCGACGGCTGGCTCGGAACCGACGGCGGGGCCACGATCGTCGACGGCGCCGTGCAAATCCGCGTCAGCGCCGGCGGCCGGGCCCTCGGCATCCGGGATGAGGCGGAGGCCGCGCCGGCCAGCCACCGCCAGCCTGCCAGCATTGCCTTCGACGCCGATGCCGACGGCCAGACCGACGAGACCGTCGCCGGCTTCTCCAGTTTCTTCGGCCTCAACGACCTGTTCGTCGACGAGGCCCGGATCGCCGCGCAGGCCTCGGCGGTCATTGCGACCGACTTCACCGCGTCGCCCGCGACCCTCACCGTCCGCAACGCGGCCGGCGTGCTCGGCGCCCCGGTCGCCATCGCCGCCGGCGACGATCTGTCCACGATCGCGGCGAAGATCAGCGCCGCGACCGGGCTTGAGACGGACCTCGTCCCCGACGGAAGCGGCGTCCGCCTGCGCCTGACCGCGCCCGGCGGCGCGGCCTTCACGCTCACCGAGAACCCCGGCGCTGGCGATTCGCTGCTCGAGGACCTCAACCTGGCCCCGTCCTCCGCCGGCCTTGCGGGCCGGATCGCCGTGCGCGCCGACATCGCCGCAGCACCGCAGCTCCTTTCGCGCGGCGCCATCCAGTGGGACCCCGGCCAGGGCGCGGCCGGCGGCTACCGCACCGGCGTCGCCGACAAGACGACCGTCGACGCGCTCGCCGCCGCCATGTCCGGAAGCACCGCATTCCCGGCAAGCGGAACGCTCGGCGCCGTCGAAACCACGCTCGGCGGCTACGCGACGACGATCCTCGGCGACGTGGCCGGGCGGACCAGCGGGCACACAGCGCTGGCGCAAGAGCGCGGCGAACTCGTGGGTAGCCTCCAGGCCAAGTCGGACAACCTGCGCGGCGTCAACCTCGACGAGGAGATGGCCGACCTCATGGTTTTCGAGCAGGCCTACGCCGCATCGGCCCGGGTCTTCGGCGTCGTCAACGACATGTTCGACACGCTCGAAAGGATGCTCGACTAGTGCAAGCGCGCCGGCGAGGGACCCTCCAGTCGCAACAGGAAAGCTTCGAAAAATGAGCCGCATCGCCACGCTCGCCGCCAGCAACACCCTGCTCGACCTCATGGCCAAGGTTCAAAGCCGGGTCCAGGATCAGCAGGTTCAGGTTGCGACCGAGAAGGCCAGTCAGACCTATGCCGGCCTGGCGCCGAACGCCGGACGGCTGGTCTCGCTGGAAACGACCCGATCGGCGATCGGTCGCAGCATCGACAACAACGCGATCGCGCAGACGCGGCTGGAGGCGACCGATACCGCCGTCGAGGCGATGGGCGGGACGATCCGCGACTTCCGCGCCGTCCTGCTCGATCTCGCCGCCAACCAGCCGCTCGACGAGGCGCACACCACCGCCGTCCAGGACTGGGCGTTCCGCGCCCTGAAGGACATGGAGAGTTACCTCAACACCGAGGTGACCGGCCGCTTCCTCTTCGCCGGCAGCCGGGCCGGATCGGCGCCGGTCGACATGGGTTTGACGACAGCGGTCGACTTCCAGGCCCGCTTCGACGGCGAGAGCGTCATCTATCCGCCCACCCGCGCAGCGCACGTCGGGACCAGGGCGAGCCTGACACCGGCCACCACCGGCGGTTTGAATGTCGCCGGCGGCGATACGATCACGGCCGCATCCGCCGGCGCTTTCGCCAACCTCGCCGTCGGCGCGACCATCCGGCTTTCGGGCAGCGGCCTCGGCAATGACGGCTACTACACCGTGGTCTCGACCAACGGATCCGACCGGGTCGGCATCGCCGGGAGCATGACCGTCGGCTCTGCGACGATGACGGTGGCGAACGTCATGAACGACGGCGCCGAGGCCGCCGCCACCGTCTCGGTCGTGAACTGGTACGACGGCGACACCGTCGCGCAGGGCCATCGGGTCGACAAGTCACGCTCAATCGCCCTCGATCTGGACGGCATCGATCCGAGCTTCGAGAAAGCCATCAGGGCGATGGGTCTGATCGCCCAGGGCGCCTACGGCACCGCCGGCGGGCTGGAGCAGAACCCGGAGCGGGTCGACCAGGCCATTGCCCTTCTCGATTCTTCCCTGCAGCGCGCCGCGGACGCCGTCCAACCGTTCGGTCCGGAAGAAAGCGGCAGTATCGAGAGCGTGCGCATGGGCCTGGGTTTCGACCTGAGCGTGCTCGCCGAGACCAACGAGCGGCACCGCGATCTGGCCGCGTCGCTCGACGATCAGATCGCCAAGATCGAGAACGCCGATCCGCTTGAGGCAATCACCCGCCTGCTCGACGATGGCCGGGCCCTGGAAGCGTCCTACCAGGTCGTCGCCCGCATCCGCGCGTTCAGCCTGGTGAATTACCTGTAAGGCCGCAGATCGAGGCCGCATCGCCGGGCGGCGGCGGGATCGTCGCGAGCCCGCGCGCTGGCGGCCGCGGACGCCTCAGGCCTCTTCCAGACCATCCGTCTGCGGTTGCAGGAAGTCGCACGAACCTGCTGACGCAGCCCGGATTTGCGGCGCCGGGTCGGCGCGGGCGCTGGCGTTCCCCTCTTTCTCGGGAATCAGGCAGAGCGCCGTTATCACCCGGCTTTGCTCACGCCGACGCTGACGAAGACGTCGCACGCCTGCCTCGCGCCGGATCCTGCCGTTTCCAAGCATGTCAGATCCCCCCTGAATGGACGACAATGCGGAAAGCGCGGTTCGGCCGCCAATTTGATCGGCAATCGACAGCGCGCGCAAGGCTAAACGACTTTTTCAAGCGGCGCGACGAACCACGGCCGCGGCCAGGTTCGGCGATGCGACCGGGCCGGCGTTGACGTTGCCGGCGGCGGCAGCCATGTAGCGGTTGATGTCCCGCCCATCGGCCCCCTCTGACGGCGCCAACCCGACGAGGCCGATCATGATCGGCAGCGACATCTACCGCACCTCGAAGCATGCGTCCGGCCACCCCCTCGCCATCCCGCGCGTGTCGCTGTGCATTGACCTGTGCCGGGCCCTGGGCTGGCTGTCCGAGGGCGAATACATCGAAAGCCCCCAGGCCAGCGCCGCCGACCTGTGCCGGTTCCACGAACCGGCCTATGTCGCCGCGGTCCAGCGTTGCGAGCGGCGCCAACTCGCCGATGCGGACGACCGCGCCCGCTTCAATCTCGGCGTCAACGGCAACCCTATCTACGCCGACATGTTCCGCCGGCCGGCGACCGCATGCGGCGCCTCCCTGGCCGGAGCCAGACGGCTGCGCGATGGCGGGGTCGTCTACAACCCCGCCGGCGGCACGCACCACGGGCTGGCCGCACGGGCGAGCGGCTTTTGCATCTTCAACGATCCGGTTCTGGCTATTCTCGCGCTTCTCGAAGACGGTTCGCGGCGGGTGTTCTACCTCGACCTCGATGCGCATTTCGGCGACGGCGTGCAGTTCGCCTTTGCCGATGACGACCGGGTGTTCACCCTGTCGCTCCACGAAGGCGGCCGCTGGCCCATGGCCCGCGAGGACACCTGGACCGCCGGCCCGGGCGGCGTCCACGACCGCGCCGGCGGAACGGCGCGCAACCTTCCGCTCCCGCGCGACCTGAACGACAGCGAGATGGCGGTCGTCATCGCCGAGGCGGTCCTGCCGCTGATCGAGGCCTTCGCGCCGCAAGCCCTCGTCGTCCAGTGCGGCGCCGATGCCCTTGCCGAAGACCCGATGACGAAGCTGTCGTTATCGAACCGGGCGTTGTGGGGTGCGCTCGACGCCGTACGGACGCTGGCGCCGCGCCTGCTCGTGCTTGGCGGCGGCGGCTACAACCCGTGGAGCGTGGCCCGCTGCTGGGCGGGCGTCTGGGCGACTTTGACACATCGTCCCATCCCCGAGCGGTTGCCGGACGCCGCCGAAGCCTTGCTTCGGGCAGTCCACTGGCCGCACCGACGCGGCCGAACGCCACCCGCGCACTGGTTCACGACCATCGCCGACGCCCCCAACGCCGGCCTTGTGCGGCCGGAAGTCTACAAGCTGGTGGAGCTTGTCATGAGGCCCTAGCCGGAGCTCGCGACCGCAAGGACCGCATAGGCCGCGACGTGCGGAAGCCTATTGAAAGCCTATTGATAGTAGGCGGCGAATACCAGCAGGGTCCCGGCGGCGGCAACGGCCAGCGCAGCGAACGGAACAAACCGGGCAATCAAATGGTCGAGGTTCATGACAAATCCCCTGCGCATCTCCGACCGCCCACTGCCCCACGGGCCTGAGCGAGCGATGCTCTACGGTGTTGGAGGGAAAGCCTAACCGCGAGCCGCCGCATCCTGAAGCGCGTCTTTTGCAGTGCAGCATGCTTCAGAAGCATAAATAGGCGTACGCATGGCGAAATTGATGAATGCAGAGAAATAGTGAGCGGCCGATTGTTTCCGCAGGACGGGTCGACGCGGTTCACCGCATTCAGCGCTCAAGCTGGCGGTTGAACTCCGCGAGCGGGGCGGCTAAAGCCGGCTGCATCGCGGGCGCTGCAGGGGCGTTGTAATCCGGCGCTCGAGCGCGAAAGAAATTGAACTGACGCGAGGATGCAGAAGCGACAATGAAAGCGACGACAACCGCCTTTCTCGCCGCGGTGCTCATGGCCGCGCTGACCGGACCGGCAATCAGCTCAGACACGGCGGTAGCCGATCTCACGATCCACGATCCATGGGCACGCGCGTCGGTCGGGAGCGGCGCCGGCGCCGCGTATTTCTCGGTCATCAATAGCGGCCATCGCGACGACCGCCTTTTGGCGGCGTCGACGGATGTTGCGGACGCCGCCGAGTTGCACACGCACGTGAAGGACGGCGACGTCATGCGCATGCGTCGGGTCGACGCCATCGACCTTCCCGCAGGCGCGACCACGACGCTGCAGCCCGGCGGCCTGCACGTCATGCTTCTCGGCCTGAAAGCGCCGCTGCATTCCGGGGAGGTCTTTCCGCTGACCCTTTCCTTCGCCAACGCCGGCAACGTTACCGTCGAGGTCCAGGTCAAGGATGTCGCGACAACGGCGCCGGCCGGTGCCGCCGGCCCTGGCAAGATGGAGCACAAGTCGCACTAGAGGTGGACGCTCAGGCGGAGCAGCTTTGATGATCGAAATGGTGATCCGTCAACGCCGCCACAGTCTCGGCGGTTTCGAGGTCGGGCGGGTGCTGCCCTTCGCCAAGCGGCGCATGGTCGGGCCGTTCGTCTTCTTCGACCATATGGGGCCGGTCGACATGGCCCCGGGCGTGCCGCGGTCGGTGGACGTGCGGCCGCACCCGCACATCGGCCTGTCGACCGTGACCTACCTTTTCGCCGGCGAGATCATGCACCGCGACAGCGTCGGCTCGGAGCAACCGATCCGTCCCGGCGAGGTCAACTGGATGGTGGCCGGGCGCGGCATCACCCACTCGGAACGCTTCGAGCGCGCGCGACGCGAGGGCGATCATCTCGACGGCATTCAGGCCTGGGTGGCGCTTCCCGAAGCCGACGAGGAGACCGACCCCGCCTTCGCCCACCACGAGGGCGCTGACCTCCCGGTCTGGCGCGACGGCGGCGTGAGCGGGCAGTTGATCGCGGGCGAGGCTTTCGGTCTCAGCGCACGCGTCCGCACGCATTCACCGCTCTTCTATGCGCATCTCACGCTGGCTGCGGGAGCGTGCATGGGCCTGCCCGATGAGCACCGCGAGCGCGCTCTTTATGTCGCCGCCGGAGCGGTCGAGGTCCAAGGGGAGCGCCATGAGGCCGGCGCGATGCTGGTGATGGCGCCGGGCTCCGCAAGCTTCACCGCCGTCGAGCCATCCTCCGTCATGCTGCTCGGCGGAGAGCCGCTCGGTGAGCGTTTCCTCTATTGGAACTTCGTCTCGTCGTCGAAGGCACGGCTCGAACAGGCGAAGGCGGACTGGCAGGCGGGCCGGATGAAGCTTCCGGATCTCGATCGCGACGAATTCATTCCGCTGCCGGAGTGAACGCCGCAAACAAAAAGCCCCGTCGATGCGGGGCTTCGAGAGGAGCCGACGTCCGACCTTGTCGGCGACGGCACGTTCTCCGATGCGGCCTGTCTGGATCTGGCTGCTTTCGGATCAAAGCTTAAAGGCCGTGTCAGCCGGTCGGCCTACCATAACCGGGCACCCGATGCGATAGGCCGACGCTGGCGTGGAAGGCGTGACGCAGAGGCCTACTTGTAGTAGCCGACGGCGCAGACCTGATCCTTGACTTTGGTCACATAGGCGACCTTCTGCACGGGGTCGCCCCCGTCCGGCCGCGGCCACATGTAGGTGACCTCGCTGATCTTGCCCTCTTTGGCCTCGTCCATGATATCCTTGCCGAAGGCCTTGCCGCTCTTGTCCTTAAGATCCGCCAGGCTCTTTCCGACAAGTTTAGGATGTGCGGTAAAGTTCCCGTCCGGCCCGGCGCAGAACGGGTACAAGTCTTTCTCTTTAAATCCATCCTCGCCAGCCGTGATCATCTTCAGGGCCTTGGCTTCGTCTTGCTTAATGGCCCCAACGACCTTCTCCAGCATCGCCTTGGCCTCTGCCGGAGTGCCATACTGATCGGCTGCGTAGGCGCTGCCGAGACCGCCGGCAAGCAGAAAACCCAACACGAGAACCCAACTGATACGGAGCATAAACGTCTCCCCTCCTGAATGTTTGCTCGCTTTTTGTACCGGGCCCGCTGTGCGTAATGTTATCGCAACGTGCACCGGTCACTTTATTGTATATCAATTGGAGCGATCGTATGACCAGAGATATCAGCGGCCGCTCGCCAGTTTCTCGCCGCCGGTTGCGGCGCTCTCGATAAGGGCCCGAAGCGCCTCCAATCGATCGGCCTCCGCCGCCGGTTTGTCCCAGCGAATGCGATGGACGCGGGGGAAGCGCATGGCGACGCCGGACTTGTGCCGCGTCGAGACCTGCACCGCGTCGAAGGCGATTTCGAGGACCAGTGCCGGCGCAACCACCCGGACCGGCCCAAAGTTGTCGACGGTGTTGCGGCGAACCCAGCGGTCGAGTTCAACGAGCTCGGCATCGGTGAAGCCGGAATAGGCCTTGCCGACCGGCACGAGTTCGTCCGCGGTCGCATCGTCGCCGCCGTTGCGCCAGCAGCCGAAGGTGTAGTCGGAGTAGAACGACGAGCGCTTGCCGTGACCGCGCTGGGCGTACATCAGCACGCAATCCGCCGTCAGGGGGGCGCGCTTCCATTTGAACCATGGCCCCTTCGGCCGCCCGGCCAGGTACGGGCTGCGCCACTGCTTCAGCATCAGCCCCTCGATACCCGCCGCCCGGCTCGAAGCCCTGAGCGCGGCGAGGCGAGCCCAGTCGGCAAACTCGAGGAGCGGCGAAAGGTCCATTCGCCCGGGGCGGTGCGCGTCGTACCAGCGTTCGAGGCGGCGACGACGTTCGCTGAGGGGCAAGCCGCGAAGGTCCTCGTCGCCATCGAGCAGGATGTCGTAAAGCCGAACATGCGCCGGGTAGCGCGTCATCATTGCCCGGGTCACGGCCTTGCGGCCGAGGCGCTGCTGGAGGTCGTTGAACGGCGCGATCTCCCTCTCACGCGCGACGAGCAGTTCGCCATCGAGCACGGCGGCGAAATCCACGTCGGCGAGGATATCCGGGAAGCTTGCGCCGATATCGTCGCCGGTGCGCGAAAACAGGCGCGCTTCGCCGTTGCCGGCGGCGATCTGGACGCGGATGCCGTCCCACTTCCATTCGCAGGCGTACGCCGACGGATCGAGCCGGTCCAGTTCGTCCTCGTCGAGCGGGTTCGCCAGCATCAACGGCCGGAAGCCGATCGCCGAGCGCGTCTCCGGTCGAGGTTTTCGGCCCTCCAGCCAGGCGAACAGATCGAGGTACGGCGGCTTCAGCCCGTGCCACAACTCCTCAACCTCGGCCAGGGGAACGCCGCCGAAGCCGGCCGCGGCGGTCTTGGCCAGCCGCGCCGAGACGCCGACGCGGAGGCCGCCGGTGATCAGCTTGAGCAGGGCGTAGCGGGCGCTCGCATCGAGGCCGTCGAGCCAGCCTTCGACGAACGCCGGAACATCCTTCCGGCCGGCCCCGCTCAGGGTTTCGACCACGGCGGCCAACGACGGCGGCGACGCGGATGGCGAGCCGCCGGGCCAGATCAACGCCGCCGTTTCGGCCAGATCGCCGACAAAGTCGTAGGAGAGCGCGAACAGGATCGGATCGACCCGGGTGGCGACGAGTTCGCGGATCAGGGCCGGCTTGGCGCCGGTGAAGGCGAGATCGCCGGTCAACGCTGCCAGCCCGTAGCCGCGATCGGGGTCGGGCCGCTGCCGGAAATAGCGGTCCATCAGCCGCAGTTTGGCGTTGCGTTGCGGCGCGAAGGTCAACCCTTCCAGCAGCTCGGCGAACGCTCTCATCGTCAGTCGTCCTCATCCTCGAAGCCGGCGACGGACAAGGCCGAGGCCCGGTAGCCGCGGCTCGCGGCATAGTGAACGAGCGCCTCCTCGCGGCCATGGGTGACAAGAACTCCCGGAGCGCCGACGTCGTCCAGCGTTGCGGTCAGTTCGTCCCAATCGGCGTGGTCGGAAATCACGAGCGGCAATTCGACGCCCCGCTGCCGGACGCGCTGGCGGATCCCCATCCAGCCGGACGCCATGGCAGTGACCGGATCGGGGAAGGCTCTGGCCCAACGGTCGGCCAGGGCCGAGGGCGGGCACAGCACGATCTCCCCCGCGAGCGCGCGCCGGGCGCCGCCGGATACCGTACCGATGGGACCCAACTGCACGCCGGCCCGGGCATAGACGTTGCACAAATTGACCAAAGCGCCGTGGAGCCAGATCGTCCGGTCATAGCCGGCACGGCGCAGCAGCATGATCAGCCGCTGGCATTTCCCGAGCGCATAGGCGCCGACGAGGTGACAGCGCTCGGGGAACAGCCGCAGCGATTGCAGCAGGCGCTCGACTTCGTGGCTATCGGGCGGATGTCGGAAGACCGGCAGGCCGAACGTCGCCTCGGTGATGAAGACGTCGCACGGCACGACCTCGAAGCCGGCGCAGGTCGGGTCCGGCCGCCGCTTGTAGTCGCCGGAAACGACGACGCGGCAGCCCCGGTATTCGATCGCCACCTGCGCGCTTCCGAGAATATGGCCTGCCGGAACGAGGCGAACGACGACGTCGCCGAGGCTGAGCGGGACATTGTAACCCAGGCTCTCGACCGGGCCGGCGTCGTCGCCGTATCGCGCCCGCATGATCGCGGCCGTTTCGGCCGTTGCGAGCGTGCTCCGGTGCCCGGGCCGGGCGTGGTCGGCGTGGCCATGGGTGATGACCGCGCGGTCCACGGGCCGGGTCGGATCGATGTAGAAGCGGCCCGGCTCGCACCACAGACCGGCGACGGTCGGCCGCAGCCACCGGGGTTGCCATCGTTGACGATCGGTTGCCGTCGCGTCCATCGTGCCTGGCCCCGTCCGTTCGCGCGCCCGTCGCAAAACCAACTCGGCCAGCCGGGTCATAGCGGATCCGATGCGCTGACACGCGGTTGTCGTGAGTTATGTATAGCGGGATGAGCATGGAGCTACCCGCCCGCTTCGAGAGCTGGTTATCGGGCCGCGACTGGCGGCTGTACCCGCACCAGCAGGCCATGGTCGAGGCGGCGCAGCGCGGCGCGCACGTCCTCCTGATCGCCCCGACCGGCGGCGGCAAGACGCTTGCGGGGTTCCTCCCGTCGCTCCTCGACCTGGCGGAGTCGACGGGCGCGGGCGGCGGCTTGCACACCCTTTACATCTCGCCGCTGAAGGCTTTGACGGTCGACATTCACCGCAACCTCGAGCGCCCGATCGAGGAGATGGGGCTCGCAATCCGCGCCGAAACCCGGACCGGCGATACGCCCCAGGCCAAGCGCCGGCGGCAACGCTCGCTGCCGCCGCACCTTCTGATGACGACCCCGGAATCCTTGGCCCTGCTCCTCTCGTATGCGGACGCCGGGCGGATCTTTGCCGGGTTGCGCTGTGTCATCATCGACGAGTTGCACGCGCTCGTCGGCAGCAAGCGCGGCGACCTTCTCGCCCTCGGCCTCGCCCGCCTGCAGGCGCTGGCGCCGCGCTGCCGCCGCGTCGGGCTCTCGGCCACGGTCGCGCACCCGGGTGCGCTGCGCGCCTGGCTGTCGCCGCTGGCTGCGGGAGACGACGTCGTCGCCATCCAGGCCGACGACGGCCCTGCGGCCGATGTCTCCATCCTCACCGCCGCCAACCGTATCCCGTGGTCGGGGCACATGGCCACGCACGCCCTGCCCCTGATCCATCGGCACATCCGCCAGGCGGCGACGACGATCGTCTTCGTCAACACCCGCGCCCAGGCCGAATTCGTCTTCCAGCAGCTTTGGCGGCTGAACGAGGACAACCTGGCGATCGCGTTGCACCATGGCAGCCTGGCGGTCGAACAGCGGCGCAAGGTCGAAGCCGCCATGGCCGGCGGCCGGCTGCGCGCGGTCGTCGCGACCTCGTCGCTCGATCTCGGCGTCGACTGGGCGGCCGTCGACCTGGTCATCCAGGTCGGCGCACCAAAAGGCGTCAGCCGCCTGGTGCAGCGGATCGGCCGCGCCGGCCACCGGCTCGACCGGACCAGCCGGGCGATCCTGGTTCCGGCCAACCGCTTCGAGCATCTCGAATGTACGGCCGCTTTGGAGGCGGTGCGCGCCGGCGAGCTCGACGGCGACGTGCCCGCCGCCGGCGGCCTCGAAGTCCTCGCCCAGCACCTTCTCGGCTGCGCCTGTTCCGCGCCCTTTGCCGCCGAGGCGGCCTTCGCCGAGGTTCGCCGGGCCGCTCCTTATGCGCGACTGACGCGCCGCGACTTCGACGACACCCTGCGCTTCGTCGAATGCGGCGGCTACGCGCTGGGCGGCTACGAACGCTATCGCCGGCTCACGTGCGACAGCGACGGCCTCTACCGCGTCGCCTCGCCGCGCGTCGCCCGCCTTTACCGGATGAACATCGGCACGATCGTCGAGGCAGTGACGATGAAGGTGCAGCTGAGGCGCGGCCGGGTTCTGGGCGAGGTCGAGGAATCCTTCATCCAGGGCCTGCAACCGGGCGACACGTTCGTCTTCTCCGGAGATGTGCTCCGCTTCGAGGCGATCCGCGAAACGAGCGCGATCGTCTCGCGCGCGGCCGGCGCCGACGCCAAGGTCCCCGCCTACGCCGGCGGCCGGTTGCCTCTCTCGACCTCGTTGGCGCGCCGCGTCCGCGCCATGCTCGCCGACCCGGGCCGATGGGGAAAACTGCCCGAAGACGTGCAGGCGTGGCTTCGGCTGCAGCAGGCGCGGTCCCTCGTCCCCGACCCCGCCGAGCTCCTGGTCGAGATTTTCCCGCGCGGCGGCAAGGCCTTCCTGATCGTCTACAGCTTCGAAGGCCGGAACGTTCACCAGACCCTCGGCATGCTGCTGACGCGGCGAATGGAGCGGATCGGCCTTGCCCCCCTCGGCTTCGTCGCCACCGACTACGTCCTGGCGGTCTGGAGCGTCAGGCCGGCCGGCTGCGAAGATGTCGCCACGTTGCTGGAGGAGGACATGCTCGGCGACGACCTCGAAGCCTGGATGAGCGAATCGTCGGTGATGAAGCGAACCTTCCGCAACGTGGCGGTGATCGCCGGGCTGATCGAACGCCGCCATCCCGGCCACGAAAAATCCCGCCGGCAGGTCACGGTGAACTCGGACCTGATCTACAACGTGCTCAGGCGCTACGAGCCGGACCACGTTCTGCTGCGCGCGACGCGCGACGATGCGGCGCGCGGCCTCGCCGACCTCAAGCGGCTGGCCGAAATGCTCCGGCGCATTCGAGGGCGCATCGTCGTCCGCAAGCTGCGCCGCGTCTCGCCGTTGGCCGTTCCGGTGCTGCTCGAAATCGGCAAGGAATCAGTATTCGGCGCCGGCGTCGACGAGCTTCTCGACACGGCCGCGCGCGAGCTGATCGCCGAGGCGACGGACGACCGGGAGACCGACGGCGGCGCTGGCGACGCCGAGCCCGAAGCCCGCGCGACGAGACGCAAAAGGTGTCGCACGTGAGTCAAACGTCCTTCCCGTTCTCCGGGACGGAAGTCATCGCCTGCCTTTCGGGCGCGCTCGTCCTGCCGACGCTCGGCGCGCTCGTGGTCGCCGACCTGCACCTGGAGAAGGGGTCTCGGGCCGCCGGGCGCGGGCGGTTGCTGCCACCCTACGACAGTCGCGCCACCCTTGCCGCGCTGTCCGACGCCGTCGCGCGCCATGCGCCGCGATGCGTCGTCTGCCTTGGCGACAGCTTCGACGATCGCGCCGGCGGGTCGCGGCTAAGCGATGCGGATGCGGCGCAGTTGCGCGCACTGATGGCCGGCCGCGAATGGGTCTGGATCGCCGGCAATCACGATCCGCTTCCGCCCGCCGTTGGCGGCGATTGGGTCGACGAGCTCGCCATCGGCCCCTTCGCGCTCCGCCATATCGCGGCGTCCGGACCTGCGGCGGGCGAAATCTCCGGCCACTACCACCCGAAGGCTGCTGTCGTCGTCGCCGGTCGCCGTCTCAGCATGCGCTGCTTCGTCAGCGACGGCCGGCGGCTGATCCTGCCCGCCTTCGGCGCCTACGCCGGCGGCCTCGACGTCTTCTCCCCCGCATTCGCCGCCGTGATGACCGGCGACTTCACGGCCTGGCTGCTCGGCCGCGCGCAAATCCACGCGTGCCCGGCCCGCCGCCTCCACGGCTGGCCGGCTTCGGGCCCACCTACGACCGCCTCGCCGGCGGCGCGTTCCTGATCTCCGCGGCGATATCGCGGCTCAGTTCGGCCAGCAGCCTGCTCATGGTCGCGACGATGGCGTCGTAATCGAAGGGAACATCGGTCGCCCGAAAACCGGACTGGCGAACCGCCAGAAGCTGACGGCCGTCGTTGCGCGTCACCATCCAACGGGCCGTGAGCTGGACATTCCCATCCGCATCGCGGACGAAGTCGATGATTTCGACAGCGACCTCATAATCGATCTGCATCGGAAGATTGGCCGGCACCGGCACGATCCGGTCCGTCGGGATCAGGACCGACAGGTTCTCGCCGATCACGCTGGTTATGTTCGGCGACAATGGCCCCGCCCACGCATAGAACTGCGCCACGTCCAGTTCGTTGGCGCTCGTCTTGGTCACAATACTCGCGCGGTCGAGATAGGCCGGCAGGCGCACCGGAAAGACGCCCACAAAGGGCCCGTTCCTGCCTGCGGACACGGCTTGCGCCGGCGCCGCCGGCTTCGCCATGGGCGTCAGAAGGAAAAAGTTCGTCGGCTCGCTCTCGCGGTTGAGCAGACCGCTGCAGCCGGCAACGGCGAAGACGGCCGCTAGCAGGCAAAGCCTCAGTCTCGCCCCTGAAACGCGTCTCATCGCGCTACCCCCCCTGGTCTGGATCGGCCGAACAGAATGGAATTCGGATCGCGCGACAGCGTGTCGCTCAGGCTGCGCATCGAGCGCGCCGTGTTCGTGATTTCGCGCAAGGCCGTCGAGAGGTCGAAGAAGATCGAAGAGTTCGGCTGCAACATCGCATTTGCGGACGCCATTGTCTGCGAAGCGCGCGTCGAGGCCTGTTCGACTGCGGCGAACGCGCGCTGCATCTCCGCAAAGCCCGACCGCGCCTGCTCGAACGTCTCGTCGGCCTTGCCGGACGCCTTGTCCAACTGCGCCGTGAGCGACCCCAGCGTGCCGTTCAGACTGGCACTCAACGATCGGAAATTGACGAGCGCGGCATTCAGGTTGGGCACGACTTCGCGGAGCTGCGGATCGTTCAAGATCTTGGTCACGCTGTTGGTGGTGCCGCGAACCTCCTCAAGGATCTGGTCGAGGGGCAGCTGCGAAACCTTCTGAATGACGGTCTTAAGCGTGTCCTGCACGGCCTCGATGGTCGACGGCACCGTCGGGATTTCGACCCGGTCTGGGTAGGGGTTCCTGCCGGCGTCGACATTCGCTCCCGCGCCTGCGTAAAGGTCGAGGTTGACGGTCATCTGTCCGGTCACGAGGCTGCCGACCGCGAGTTGCGCCCGGAGGCCCTTCTCGATGAGGTTTTTCAGGCCTTCAGCGCGGCTCTCCTCCAACCGGATTTCGGCCGCCGAACTGTCGCTGACCAACTTGACCTGATCCGGTTCGATGACCCCGAAAATCGGGATCAGGATGTCGCTGTTCCCCTCGTCAAAGCGCAGGAAGACGTTGGTGACCTGCCCGACGCGGACGCCGCGAAAGGTGATCGGCGAGCCGGGCGAGAGGCCGGCCAACGACCCGTCGAAATACATGACCACCGGGATCTGACGCGCGAAGAAGCGCCCGCCGCCGAGAATGATCACGGCTGCGAGGGCCAGAACGAGGGCCCCGAGGACGAACGCGCCGATCAGCTTGGGGCTCGCCTGCTTGCTCATCGCTTCGCTCCAGTCGTTCGCTTCGGTGCCATTTCGCTACATCTCGGCATGCGCCGCCTCGCCGCGGGTCAGAAAGTTGCGAACGGTGATATTGGGACAATCCTTGAGCAACACCTTCGGGTCGCCCTGGGCGATCATCGTCCGGGTGTCCGCATCCAGGAACACGGAGTTGTTGGCAATGGTGAAGATGCTGGCGAGCTCGTGGGTGACAACGACGATCGTCGCGCCAAGGCTGTCGCGCAACTGCAGTATCAGATCGTCGAGCAGTCGCGAACTGATCGGGTCGAGCCCGGCGCTCGGCTCGTCGAAGAAGAGGATCTCGGGATCGAGGGCCATGGCGCGGGCCAACCCGGCGCGCTTCTGCATGCCGCCGGAGATCTCGGACGGGTAATAGTCTTCGAAACCGGCGAGACCGACGAGGGCCAGCTTCAGCGCGGCGACTTCGCGGGTGTCGGCCGGCTTCAGGTCGGTGTACTCCGCCAGCGGAAGGGCGATGTTTTCCGCCAGCGTCATCGAGCTCCACAGCGCGCCCTTTTGATAGAGTACGCCGGTCTGGCGGAGGATCTCCTGGCGGACCTCGGGCGGCGAGTCCCACAGGCTTCGGCCGAAGTAGCTGATCACCCCCTTGGCCGGCTCCTTGAGCCCGATCAGGTGGCGCAAAAGCGTGCTCTTGCCGCAACCGCTGCCACCCATGATGATGAAGATGTCGCCGCGGTTTATGGTGAAGGTGAGGTCACGCTGCAGGACGAAACTGCCGAACGCCATGGTCAGGTTCTCGACGCGGATCGGCGCTTCGCTCGCGGCCATGGTGCGACGCCCCTCAGATCCCGAGAACGCTGGTAAGAACGGCGAACAACCCGTCGAAAACCACGATCAGCACGATGGACGTGACGACCGCGGATGTCGCCGCCTGACCGACCGCGGCGGCGTTTCGGCCGCAGTCCATGCCCGACATGCACCCGGCCAAGGCAATGATCACGCCGAAAACGCCGGCCTTGAACACGCCGACGGCGAAGTCCGAGACGCCGAGGAACGCCAGGGTCTGGTGGTAATATTGAATGGGCGACAGATTGAGCATGACGATGCCGACGAAAGCCCCGCCGAGAATGCCGATGAAGATCGCGTAAAGGCACAGCAACGGCATCATCACGATCAAGGCGATCATCCGCGGCAGGACGAGAAAGTCCATGGGCTCGATGCCGAACGTCTGCAGGGCGTCGACCTCTTCGTTGACCTGCATCGTGCCGATCTGGGCGGCAAAGGCGGCGCCGGTACGCCCGGCCATGATGATGGCGGCCATCATCGCGCCCATCTCCCGGGCCATCCCGATGGCGACCAGGTTGGCGACGAAAATCTGTGCGCCGAACAGCTGGAGCTGAAGAGCGCCGACGAAGGCGAGGATGACGCCGACGAGGAACGAGATCAGCGAGACGATGGGCAACGCCTGGCCGCCGGTCTCCTGAAGAACCAGCGCCAGGTCGGAGCCGCGGAACTGCGCTTTGCCGACGAACAGGCGGCCAAATGCCAGCGCCGCGCCGCCGATGAACGCGAGCGCGTTGCCAAAGCTTGCCCCCGCACCCTGCGCCCACTTCCCGACCGCGTCGAGAAACGGGTCCGCCGTCTGTTGGCGTCTGGCCCCGGATTTCTCCGGAACCGCGGCGGCCAGGTCGAGCAGCTTGCGCGCCCCCTCCGGCAGGCCCGTGGAATCGACGCTGATGTGGCGCTCGGCGCAGGCCGACTTGACGACGTTAAGGAAGGTGAGAAGGCCGGAATCCCAGGCGGTCACCTGCTCGCTGGAGAAGACGACGCGCCGCGTTTCCGGTTGATCTTCCAGGCGGCGGACGACCACTGCAGGGTCCGGCCGCCTGCTCTTCAACGTCCACGGGCCCGCAAGATACAGTTCCAGCGCAGCGTCCGGCGTCGTTCGACAATCGAGGACCGCCGTGGACGCTGCTTCTTGCGGCGGGTGTGCCACGTATTGCTCTGCTGCACTGACGAAGATGATGTTCACTAGCGCGCCTGCGGTACACGGTCAACCGTCGTGTATCGCAGCTTTGTCGAAAGGCTCTGCCGAACCTCTCACTTGAAGTTTGGCTTGGGCGGCAAACACGCGCTAATAGGGGCAAGGACGGTGCGCGGTTGCCATGGCCTGCTGCTCCCGTCCTTTCCCGCGCAGTGCTCGGGAAGGCTGCGTCCCACGCTTTCGACTGAGGTCGTGTGTTTAGCGTCTTGCTGTTTCTGAAAGCCATTCTCGCGGGCTTCGCCATCGCCGTCCCGATCGGCGCGATCGGTGCGATGTGCGTCCGACGGGGCATGCAGGGCCGCTGGATGGTCAGCCTGATGACCGGCTTCGGCGCCGCCACGGCAGACACGTTTCTCGCGGCGGCGGCCATGTTCGGCCTGTCCCTGGTGACGCATTACCTGAACGAGAACGAACAGTGGCTCAAGCTTATCGGCGGGGCGGTTCTCGTCTACATAGGCGCAAGGATGATCTACAAGCGGAAGATCAGGGTCTCGGAAGGCCCGCGGCCGCAGCCGCTCGAACTGCGCCACTGGCGAATCTGGCTGCGGTCGTTCTCGACCGGCTTCGGGCTGACCATCATCAACCCCGCGACCTTCCTCGCCTTTATCGGCGTGTTCGCCGGCCTCGGCCTCCTCCCCGAGAAGCCCGACGGCCTGCTCGCGCACTGGGCCGTCATGCTCGGCATTTTCACCGGGTCGATGCTGTGGTGGTGTACTCTCACGGCGACAGCGTCCGCGGCGCGCCACAAGCTCCCGCTCAGTATCCTGACAGGCATCAACGTCTCGCTGGGCCTCCTCGTCGGCGGTGTGGGGCTGTTCAGTCTGTTCTCGTTCCTGGGCAACTTCGACTTTTCCTGACGGCGCACGCGGGTCGCGCCCCTGCGTTGTTGCTTGACCGTGATCCGGGGACGTCGCGCAGCCGTAGGACAGAGACATGTTCAAGATTGATCTTCATGCCCCGTGATATCGATTATCAACCCTACTGTCTTGACGTCGCCGTTATCGGGAGCGGCGTAGCCGGCCTGGCTGCGGCCTGGCTTCTGAGCAAAACGCAGAGGGTTACGGTCTACGAGCAGGAAGGCCGCATCGGCGGCCACTCGAACACGGTCAACGTCTCGACCGGGACAGGGCCGGTCGGCATCGATACCGGCTTCATCGTCTACAACGAGCTGAACTATCCCAATCTGACGGCGCTGTTCGCCCATCTCGGCGTCGAGACGCAGAAGAGCGAGATGTCGTTCGCCGTTTCGATGGGCGGGGGCGACCTCGAATACGCCGGCTCGAGCATCGCCCGGCTGTTCGGCCAGCCGCGCAATCTCCTGCGTCGCCGCTTCTGGCACATTCTCCGCGACATCAGGCGCTTCTACCGCGAAGGGTCGATGCTCGCGATCGCGGGCGACAACGCGACGCTGAGCCTCGGCGCATATCTCGACCGGGAGCGCTACTCCGAGTCCTTCATCAGCGACCATCTGCTGCCGATGGCGGCGGCGATCTGGTCGACGGATACCGCAAGCATGCGCGCCTATCCGGCGCTCGCCTTCGTCCGCTTTTGCATGAACCACGGACTGATGCAGGTTTCGGGGCGGCCGCGGTGGCGTTCCGTCGTCGGCGGCAGCCGTTCGTATGTGCAGCGGCTGACGGCGTCGTTCAGCGATCGCATCATGATCAATGCGCGCGTTACCGGCCTGACCCGAACGCCTGCCGGGGTCGTCGTCGAGGACGCCAACGGCGCCGTTAACCGGTTCGACAAGGTGGTGATCGCGACCCACGCCGATCAGGCGCTTTCGATGCTGGCAGATCCCAGCGACGATGAGCGGCGGCTTCTGGGCGCATTCCGGTACCGCGCCAACGTCGCCGTCCTGCACCGGGACCGGCGCCTTATGCCGAAGCGCAAGCGGGTATGGTCGAGCTGGAACTATATCGACGGGCGAACCCCGGAGCGGCATCGGCGGCCGAAATCCTCGGCAAGGCCGGCCCTCGCGGATTTGCCGACGCCGCCGAGCGCCGCCGAGCGCGTTTGCGTGACCTACTGGATGAACCGGCTGCAGAATGTCGATACCGGGGCGCCGGTGTTCGTGACCCTCAACCCGCATACGCCGCCCGAGCCAAAGAAGACGCTGAAGACCTTCAACTATCACCATCCAATGTTCGACGCCGAAGCCCTTCGCGCTCAGGCGCAGTTGCACCGGCTTCAGGGCCGGCGCAGCACCTGGTTTTGCGGAAGCTATTTCGGCGCCGGCTTTCACGAGGACGCCCTGGCCTCGGGTCTCGCGGTGGGCGAAGCTTTGGGCGGGGCGCGGCGACCGTGGGCGGAGACGGGGGGTGCGACAGCCGAGGGGGCGACCGAGGGCTATCGAAGCGCCGCCGAATGAGCGAGTCGAACTCTTGCCTTTACTTCGGCACCGTCATCCACCAGCGGACCCGGCCCAGGCGACACCGGTTGCGCTATCGCGTTTTCGCGCTGTACGCCGACCTCGACGAACTCTCCGGCCTCGCCCGGGCGCTGCGCCTCTTCTCCCACGACCGCGCCGGGCTTTTCAGTTTCTTCGCTCGCGATCACGGATCGGGCGATGGAACGCCGCTTCGCGCCTGGGTCGAACGCACGCTCGACAGCGCCGGCGTTCAACATGACGGCGGCGCGATCAGACTGCTCTGTTACCCTCGGATCCTCGGCTATGTCTTCAACCCGCTCAGCGTCTACTACTGCCATGGCCGCGGTGGCGAGCTTGCCGCAGTCATTTATGAAGTGAACAACACCTTCGGGCAGCGTCACTGCTATGTCATCCCCGTCGAAACGAGCTGCGGCGGAGAGGTTCGACAAGTCTGCGACAAGCGCTTCTATGTCTCGCCGTTCATCGCCGTCGCCGGGCAATACCGCTTCCGGCTTGCGCCGCCCGGTGAGACGATTTCCGTTATCGTCAACTACAGCGATGACCAAGGCCTGCTTCTGCACGCGGCCTTTGCGGGCAGTCGCGTACGCCTGAGCGATCGGATGCTGCTTCGCGGCTTCGTCACGCACCCGCTCATGACGATCAAGGTCATGGCGGGCATCCACTGGGAGGCGGCGAAGCTCTGGCGCAAGCGCGTGCCGCTGATCAAGAGGCCGCCTCCGCCTCGCCGCCCGGTGACCGTAGTCAGAGCCAGCGAACTGTGACATCGACTTCGACTACCAGGCCGGCGGTGGATGCGGCGCTCCTCGGTTCGACCGGCGGCGCGCGGTCGGCCTCCCTGGACGTCTGGTCGCGCGGCCTTCTGCGTCTGGTATCGAGCCTCGGCGCAGGCGAACTCCACGTCATTCTGCCGAACGGCCACGCGGCCACCTTTACCGCCCCGCGCGTCCTCGGTCCGCGCGGCATCCTCCGCATCAAACGGCGCCGCGCCATCCGGCGGTTGCTCACGGGCGGCGATGTCGCTTTCGCCGAGGCCTACATGGACGGCGACTGGGACACCCCGGATCTGACGGCATTGATCGAACTTGCGGCGGTCAACCAGGCGGCCGGCGATATCCGGATCGAGGCGCCGGCGCTGCGTCGAGTTGTGGATCGCATCAGGCACCTGCGCCGACGGAACACGCGCGCCGGAAGCCGGCGGAACATCGCCCATCACTACGACCTGAGCAACGCCTTCTACCGGCTCTGGCTCGACGAGGGCATGAGCTACTCCTCGGCACTGTTTGCGAGCGAAGAGCAACCGCTCGTCGAGGGCCAGGCGGCCAAGAATCGACGACTTGCCGACCTGCTTGGGCTCACGCCTGGACTGAGACTGCTCGAGATCGGCTGCGGCTGGGGCGCGTTCGCCTTGATGGCCGCGCGAGACTACGGCTGCCGGGTGACCGCGATCACGCTATCGCGCGCGCAGCACCGGTACACCCGCGCCCGCATCCGCGACGCCGGCCTCGACGATCTCATCGACGTGCGCTTGCAGGATTACCGCGACGTCGACGGCCGCTACGATCGCATCGCCTCAACCGAGATGTTCGAAGCGATCGGCGAACGCTACTGGCCGCGGTTCTTCGATGTCCTTCAGGCGCGGCTGGAACCGGGCGGCATCGCCGCGTTGCAGATCATCACGGTCGACCAACGGCGCTTCGAAGCGTACAGGCGGCGGCCGGACTTCATCCAGAAATACATCTTCCCCGGCGGCATGTTGCCCTCGCCGCCGGCGTTCCGCCGGGAAGCCGCAGCGAAGGGCTTCGCCGTGAACGACGCATTCATGTTCGGCCGCTCGTACGCGCGGACGCTGGCCTTGTGGCAAAGCCGCTTCCAGCAGGCCTGGCCGAGGATCGAAGCGCTCGGCTTCGACGGGCGGTTCAAGAGGACGTGGGAGTACTACCTCGCCTACTGCGAAGCCGGCTTTCGCGCCGGTTCGATCGATGTCGGCCAGTTTCGTCTGGTGCGAGCCTGATCGCCCCCTGCCGTCACGGGCACGAGAGCGCAACCGCGACGGCGCTCAGCCGATACGTCGGGTCAGCGCAAAATAGAGCGCGTAGGGAAGGCAGCGGGCGGCCTTCATCCCCCAGGTGAAGCGCTTGGGGAACGTCACCTCGAACCGATGCGACTTGAGGCCGACAGCGATCCGCTCTGCAGCATCCTCGACGTCCATCAAAAACGGCATCCTGAACTCGTTACGGTCGGTCAGCGGCGTCTTGACGAAGCCGGGATTGATCAGGGTGAGCCTGACGCCATGGCGGTCGAGCTCCGGCTTCAGCGACTCGCACATGTTGATGAGCGCAGCCTTGCTCGCACCGTAGGCGGCCGCCGTCGGCAACCCGCGGTAGCCGGCCACCGACGCGACGACGGCGATGTGGCCGGAACGGCGCTCGATTAAGCGCGGCAGCACCGCCGCCAGCGCGTTGACGGTGCCCATGAAGTTGGTTTCCATCAACCTGCGGAAAACACCGGCTTCGAAGTCTTCGGCGCGGACCGCCGTATGGGTGCCGGCGTTGAGGATGACGAGGTCGAGCTGCCCCATCTCCGCCTCGATGGCCTCGACAGTGGCCGATACCTCTTCCTTCCGGGTGACGTCGACGCGATACGGTCGGATTTCGCCGCTGAGGCCCGCGCTTTCGGCAGCAAGCGCTTCGAGATCCTCGACGGTTCGCGAACTCGCCGCCAGACACATGCCGTCGCGAGCCAGCCGGTAGGCGACGGCTCGGCCGATTCCCTTGCCCGCTCCCGTGCACCAGGCGACCGTCATGCAGGGACCGGCCTCATGATCGACACGCCGCTGAAGCGGCAGGGAGGCAGCCTTTCCGCCCCGTCGCGTCCCCGGCCACCGCCTCGCCTTCAGATACGAAGGAACGGGTTGACGATCATGCCCAGGGCGCCGGTCAGACGCAGGGGCGCGTCGAGAACGATGAGGCAAAGACAGTCGCCATCGTTATCCGCCGCCGGTCGATGCGTGTGCGACGGATCTCGGGCCAGAAAGTCGCCGCGTCCGTAGGACGTCGCGCCATCGCAGAAACCGCCGGCGAGCACGACCGAGTACTCGTTCCCGCGATGGGAATGTTCCGGCACGACAGCCCCCGACTTCAGTCGCATCAAGACGGCCTTGACCCCGGCCGCAATCGGCAGCCTCGCCTCTTCTATCGCGGGGAACCCGGGGACACGACGCCACACAAGATGAGAGAGGCCGCGGCCGATGTAGCGTAGAAGCGGTTCGGGAACCTGCTCTCGGTCATCGGTGGCGGCCACAGGCGCCGCGACGGTCGCGGCATCTTCGCCTTCGTCGAGCATCGCCAGCGTCTCGTCCAGAAGACCGGCGGAGACCGGTTCCCCCTCCAGATCCTCCAACATGAGACCGCCGACCGCTTCGACAAGAGCGACGCGAGCACGGCAAGACCCGCACATCGCCGCATGGGTTGCGACCACCAGAGCCGGGCCTTCGCCCAGGGCGCCGGTCGCGAAGTCGACGATCAATTCATCTTCGGGATGATGCCTGATCATTGACAATCCTCCGGCAGCGCGTTGCGTAAGCGCGCCAGCGCCAGCCGAATGCGCGACTTTACAGTACCCAGCGGCAATCCGAGTTCCTCGGCTATGACGCTGTGCGACTTGTCTTCGAAAAACGCCTTCTTCAAGACCGTGACCTGATCTTCGGGAAGCTCTGTCAGGGCTTGACGCAGAACGGAGCCCCATTCGGCCAAGGTCAGTTCATCGTCAGCGGCCCGCCCTTCGTAGGCCGCCTCGGTCGCCTCGCTCAGTTCGGCATCCGGATGTCCCTCGCGGCGGAACAGGTCGATGCGCTTGTTTCTCACGATCGTGAAAATCCAGGTCGACACGGTCGCGCGACGCGGATCGAACGTGTCGGCCTTCCGCCATACCGTGAGCATCGTTTCCTGAGCCAACTCTTCGGACGAGGCCGCGTCGGTGCCCCGTCTCATGCCGAAGCCTTTCAGCCGCGGCGCAAAATGCCGAAAGAGCTGAGCGAACGCATCACGATCCCGCCGGGCCGCGATGGATTCGACAAGGCCACAAAGCTCTTCGTTGGTCACCGGACAATTCCGCTGCGTCGAGATCCAAGCCAGGGTGCGAGCGGCCATCAGCGGTTTGAAACCGGAAGCGGCTCCGCTGAAGCTATCGGCTCGCAGTTCCATCTCTAGCCCTTGCAGCGCGAATCTTCCATGTCTTACGTACAGCGCGGCGCGGTGGATCATAGATATCGCGCGGCCCGCCTGCCTGCTTGATCAGGATAACCATCATTGTCGCATCGATAGTGTACCGGATCGCTCAAGTATAATGCACTATCGCGAACGAGCCGGCGTTGGCGGCGCGACCTCTTACCCTTCCGGCTTTTCCAGAAGCGGCTCGATGGCGCCGATTACCGCGTCGGACAGAGGCGACGTCATGGTGGGGAAGAAGCGGACCGCCGCTCCATTCGGAGCAACGAGGATCTTGTGGAAATTCCAGTGCGGCGCACTCTCGGGGCCGAGCTTCTCATGCGACCACTTGTAGAACGGATGCGCATTTGCCCCGGCAACGTGCTCCTTGGCCGTCAGCGGGAAATCGACGGCGAAATTCACCTCGCAGAACTGCTTGATTTCGGCTTCCGACCCCGGCTCCTGGCTGCCGAAGTCGTTCGAGGGAACGCCGAGGACAACCAGCCCGCGATCGCGGTAGCGTGACCACAGCGCCTGAAGTTCCGCATACTGCCGGGTAAACCCGCAGAACGATGCGGTGTTGACGACCAGCAGCGTTTTGCCGCGATAGGACGCCAGGGGAAGCCGGCCGCCGTCGATCGCGGTGAACGAAAAGTCGTAGGCGATATCCCGGTCGGCGGCCGCCGCAGCCATGCCGGTACCGACCAGGATCGCAACAGCCAGAAAAATGGCCTTTATCACGAGATCGCCGGTCTCCCTCCCCTACGCACATCCGTCGATTCGAGTACGCGGTTCGGGCGGCCGCGGATCTGCGCATCGCACAGGCTTTGATTCGCGCGGCAGGCGCTCCGGCGCTTTGACTGGCAAAATTACCCCGTTTGTACCATTATCGCCGGCGTCCGTTTCCACAACAACCGCCGCCCGCCATGAGGATACTGAAAGCGCCGCTCCGTGCGGTCCCGCGTCGCCGTCAGCGGATCGCCGCAAGGCGCGCCCGGCTGATCCTCGTGGCCGGGCTTCTTGCGCTGGGCGCGCTCGCGGGCGTGCCAGCCGAAGCCCAGGACCACGAACCGGCTCGTTCGGTGCAAGCCACCATCGTCGGCTGGGGCCACATTCTCGATTCGGTCGAAGCCTACGTCAGCGGCCTGCCCTACACGCCCGCCCAGCACGCTGCTTTCGCCGCACAACTCTCTTCCGTGAGCGAAGAGGCGAAAGGCGTCGCAGCGCAGGCTCAGGGCGCGGTTGAGGCCAACCTCCGCCTTCTCAACACGCTCGGTCCCGCCCCTGCCGAAAGTGAGCCGGGCGAGGCCCGGGAGATCGCGCAGAAGCGGCGCGAACTGAGCGAGGCGATCGGCGCCGCCCGGGCGCAGATCGCGCAGGCCGAGCTTGCCAGGGCGCGCGCAGCCGGGCTCTATGACGAACTGTCGCAGGTTTACCGGCGCAGCCTCCTCGATCAGCTTGGACAAAGGCTCCGCTCGCCTCTGACGCCGTCGCGTCTGGCGCCTGTGTTCGGTGAAGCGGCGAGCACGATCGAGACGATGGTCGGCGCGCCGGTTGCGTGGCTGGCCGGGCTGCCCGAGGACAGATGGCGCGATTTCTGGCTGAATTGGCGCATGATCCTCCTAGCGGGCGCGATGGTCGCCGGCTGGCTGGTTCGTCGCGCCCTGCTCGGCACGCTGGGGCGCGACACGACCATCGCCGCGCCGAGCTACGCCCGCCGCCTTGTCGCCGCCATCGCCGAAAGCATCGCCGACGGCATGGTTCCGGCGGCGGTCGTCGCCTGCGTCTACTTTCGCGTCCAGGCGGATGAGGGCCTTGCGGAAGCGCTTGCGGGACGGGTCGCTACCGCCGCCTGCACTGCGTTGATCTTCTTTGTCCTCACGGCGGCCTTCTCCCGCGCGGTGCTCGCGCCGGACCTGCCGCAGTGGCGATTGACCTCGCTTGCGCCAGCGGCGGCGCGAATGCTGAACCGTCGCATCATGCTTCTCGCGGGGGTCTACACCTTCGATCTGCTGTTCTCCCGCGCGACCCGGGAGATGGTCCTTTCATCGGATCTGCTGGCGCTGTACGCCATGGTCATGGGCGCGATCGAAGCCTTCGGGATCGTCGCGATCATGCAAGGCGTGATCTGGCGCCTGCCGGCGGAAGCGCCGACCGAGGCGGCGGAGGCGGGCGCGCCTGCGGCCGGGGCGGGACGCCGGCACGCGTGGACCGCGCTGCGCTGGAACGTCAGCGCCGTCGCCCTCGCCGGCGTCGTCGCCGCGATCGCCGGCTACGTCCGGCTTGGTCACTATCTCGTCGGCAATCTTCTGATCAGCGGGACGATCTTCGCCCTTATCTACCTCTGCCGCGGCCTGTTCCGCGAAGTGATCGGCATGGGCCTGAGGTCGCAATTCCTCACCCGGCGCTGCGGCCTGGGCGCGCGCAGCGGCGACCTGATCAGCTTCTGGCTGGAAGCGTTGACCGGGCCGCTCCTCATCGGCGTCGGCGTCTACGCCGTGATGCCAAGCTGGGGCGTTCCCGGAGAGGACATCCGCCGCTGGACCGGCGACTTCCTGAGCGGGTTCACGATCGGCGGAGTCAGGCTGTCGGCCGTCGACGCGGCCGTCGCCGTCGCCGTCTTCGCGCTTGCCCTGATGGTGACCCGCGCCCTTCGGCGAACCCTGAGCGAGCGCGTTCTGCCGTTGACCAAACTGGACCTCGGCATTCGCAATTCGCTCTCTGTGGGCGTCGGCTATATCGGTTCGATGGTGGCGGTGCTCCTCGCGATCGCCGTCCTCGGCATCGATCTTTCGAACCTCGCCATCGTCGCCGGCGCGCTTTCCGTCGGCATCGGCTTCGGCCTGCAGAACATCGTCAACAACTTCATCTCCGGCCTGATCCTCCTTGTCGAGCGGCCGATCAAGGCCGGCGACTGGGTGGTGGTCGGGACGCATCAGGGATACGTCAAGCGCATCAACGTACGGGCCACGGAGATCGAAACCTTCGAACGGGCGTCGGTGCTCCTGCCGAATTCGGAGCTGCTGCAATCGGCCGTCCTCAACTGGACGCACAAGGACAAGACGGGTCGGGTCGAGGTTGGCGTCGGCGTCGCTTACGGAAGCGATACGCAGAAGGTGCGCGACATCCTCCTCGAGTGCGCCCGAGGCCACGTCGAGATTTCGAGTTGGCCGGCGCCGTACGTGGTGTTCCGCGAGTTCGGCGCAAGTTCGCTTGACTTCGAAGTCCGCGCCTTCATCAAGGACATCGAAAAGAGGTTGATGGTCGCGAGCGATCTCCGCTTCGCCATCGACCAGGCGTTCCGCGACAACGATATCGAGATCCCGTTCGCCCAGCACGATATCCGCCTGCGCGATCTCGATCGCCTGGAGCAGGTGCTCGCCGGGGCGCGGGCCCTGGCGCCGGCGGCGGGACTGGTGCCGCTGCGCGGCGGCATACGCGGAGAAGCCGTGCTGACGGCGGTCGACGGCGAGGATCCGGCTGCTGCGCAAACACCCGGCTCGCGATCAAGCGCAGTTCGCTGAACAGGACCTCGTCAGAGATGACGCGCGGTGCCTTGTTCCGCCCGCCGAGCTTGTCGCGCCCCTTCATCCATGCGGCGAAGCCGCCGCCCGGCGCTCAGCGCGACAGGTCCATCCGCCGGACGGAGCGCTGTCGGACCGTCTCGGGACGGAGCGGCAGCGTGACGTAACGGCCTTCACGCCACAGCGGAACCTGATCGAGGAAGGTTGTGCTGTTGAGCCAGCCGTCCTGGCCGCCGAGGAGCACGAAGTCGTTCTTGTCGATATCCGTCATGTCGGAGATGTGCCGGGCGTTCGAGCCGTAGGTGACGCGATGGCGCTCGCTCGTCATCGGGTGCGCGGTTTTCATCAGCGTCTCGGAACTGCCGCCGGCCGGATCGTCGGCGAACTCGAACCGCTGGCCGATGAGTGGCAGGAATGCCAGCGGATGGCGGAGCTTGAGCCGATGCATGTCGCCCCAGGTCGGGAAGTCGTCGATTCTGGTCGCCGCCGTCGCCAGACTTTCGCGCAACAGCCGCGCCACCGTCGCCGCATCGGCAGCGTCGAGGTCCTCGATCAGAAGCATCTTGACCTCGCCGGCGCCGGTGAAAGCCTGCCAGTCGTCGTCGCCCAGCCGCTGCCGGTAGAAGGCCTCCGTGAACTCGGCCCGGAAGACTTCGAAGGCCACGGCGCCGCGTGAGGTCTGTTCGTAGCGCCCGTCCCACGACGCCATCAGCTCGACCGCGGCGCGTTGATCGGCCGGAAGATCGGGGTTGTCGGGACCGAGGCCCGCGCGGCTGAGATGGCGGAGGAACGCGTCGCGCAGCGCCAGCGACGCGCCGAGCTTGACATCGCGCTGCAGGTCGCGGGCATCCTCCGCCCCCAGGCGATCGCGCTGGCCGACGATCTCGGCCATACGTTGCGCCCGGTATCCCGGCGAGAAGAAATAGCCGATGCGGACATCGCCGGCCGTCGTCGGGCGGTTGTTGGCGGAAGCGAGGAAGCCCTTCTCGGGATTGTAGCTGTACGGCAGCTCCGTGCTGGCGAGGATCCGCGACCAGTCGGTGTCGCTGGTCTCAGGCGAGGTTGTGATGTCCTCGGGCGTCGCCCGCTCGCGAGCCGGCAGCCGCACCGCCATGATCTCGCCGATGTTGCCGTGCGCATCGGCGTAGATCATGTTCTGCCCCGGCAGCGAAAAGGTAGCGAAGGCCTCGCGGAACTGGGCAAAGGACCGGGCGCGGCTCGCCGCCAGCATCGCCGAGATCTCGTCGCTCGGCAGGTGCCCCGTCCACCGGAGCGCCAGCGGCGGCAGGCCGAGATCGGCCAATTGCGGCGCGTCCGAAATGATCGGCCCCCACGGCGTCTGCCGCACCGTAATTTCTCGATCTCGCCAGCCGCGAACCCTGATCGTCTCGCGCCGTTCCGAAATCAGCCGCTCGGGGACGGCGGAAAGGTCGACGAGGTCGCTCGCCGCGGCCCGCATGTTGGTTCCGCCCCAGGCGATGTCCGGATTGCGGCCGATGGCAAACAGCGGCAGCCCCGGGACCATCATTCCGACGACATGGTAGGATGGCGACTTCAGCCCGGCCAGAATCCAGGTGTTCGGCAGGTTCAGACCAAGATGCGGGTCGCTGGCGATGAGCGCGCCGCCGGTGGTCGTGTGCTTCGGGGCAATGGCAATGCTGTTGCTGCCTGAACGGCTGACGCTCTCGAGCAGGCCGCCGAGCACCTCCGAGCCGCCGCTCGCTTCGAAGCTCGGCACCGAGCGGCTGCCGGCCTCGACCAGCCGCCTCCACAGCGTCGGCCAGTCGGCCCGGTGGCGCAACGGCAGCAGCCGGAACCAGACCAGCCATGTCACGTCCGTCCCGCTCAGACGGCCGAAGGTCAGAACGTCGCGAACCGTCCACGGCTCGCGATCGAGGCCGAGGGCCGCGTATTCGTACGGCAGAACCTCGAGTCGTTCCTGGTAAAGGTTGATCCCGGCGACAAAGCGCTCGATCCAGCGCCGCGCCTCCGGCGACAGGCTCGCCTCGGTTTCGGCCGCGGCCTTGCCGAAGTCGATGATCCTCAGGCCGTGGTCGATATCCGCCGCCAGCGGACCGCCCATCTCGGCGATCCGCCCCGCGGCGATGCGGCGATAGATGGCCATCTGGCCGAGCCGGAGATGCGCGTGAACCATGCCCAGCGTGAACGCCGCATCGTCGTCGCGATCGG
Organism: Rhodospirillales bacterium; assembly: GCA_016793925.1. Lineage (GTDB taxonomy): Bacteria > Pseudomonadota > Alphaproteobacteria > Rhodospirillales > Defluviicoccaceae > JAEULH01. The sequence goes on from JAEULH010000070.1 coordinate 40,087, forward strand.
CTTCGATGAACGGGATCTGGTGCTCGTCCCACCACACCGTGACCGGGCCCGCCAGCGGTAGCCCGGTCGTCGGAAAGACGGACAGGCGCTGGTCGAGCGACATTTCCTTCGGCAGCGGCTTGAGCAGCGAACAGCCGGCAAGCAACCAGCTCAGGGCAACGGAAAACAGAACACGCATGCATCGTCCGGATCGATCGGTAACCGGCGGCGCGCCACCACGCCGGCTGTCCAGCGCGATATGGGGGCGCGGTCGATCGCGTCACAGGATGCGGGGACGGAATGCCGGCACTGCCGTTGCTCTCGCATGCGCCGGCGGGCCGCCCTAAGGTGACGCGGCGCGGGCAAGCCACGGACATCATGAAAAGGAGGAACCGATGACTGCAACGCTGACCGTCACCATCACCGGCTGGGCGCACGGCGAGCCGATACCGGACAAATTCGCCTTTTGCGTCCCCGACGAACAAAATCACCTGGCCATGAGCGACAACATAAGCCCCGAGATCGGCTGGTCGGGCGCGCCCGAGGGAACGAAGTCGTTCGCCATCATCTGCCACGATCCCGACGTGCCGTCGAAGCCGGATGCGGTGAACAAGGAGGGCATGACCGTCCCTGCCGATCTTCCGCGAGTCGACTTCTACCACTGGGTGCTGGTCGACATTCCGGCCAGCATGCCCCGCATCGCCGAAGGCGCCGACGGCAGCGGCATCGTCGCCGGCGGCAAAGCGCCCGGGAAGACGGCGCACGGGGTGCGCGGGATCAACAACTACACGGAGTGGTTCGCGGGCGACGAAAAAATGAAGGGCGATTACGCCGGCTACGACGGTCCCTGCCCGCCCTGGAACGACGAGATCGTCCACCACTACCACTTCACCGTCTACGCCCTGGATGTCGAGAGCCTCGGCCTGACCGGCGCCTTCGGCGGCGATCAGGCGATGAAGGCGCTGGCGCCGCACATTCTCGCCAAGGGATCCTGGGTCGGCACCTACACCCTCAATCCGGCGCTTCGAAGCAAATAGCGGAAGCCGTGCTTGTCGCGAATTCAGGCGCATCGGGCGAGCCGCGGCACCGGCGGCCGGTTGTCGGCCGGTCGGCGCCGTACCGTCCCGCGTGACACCAAGGTTGCTGATAACAAAGCGTAAAATCGGCACGCCGGGCCTTGCGGCGAGGGCAATGGCAACATATCTCGTCGCTGCGGGATCGCCGGATGGGGTCTCGCGCCACCATGGGCCAGCTTGAAGCGGCCACGGTGGCATCTGCACATTGCTTATTGGAGGATGTGTCGCGATGACGACTTTCGATTTTTCCCCCCTGTTCCGTTCGACCGTCGGCTTTGACCGGCTGATGCGCCTTATGGAAAGTTCGACCCAGCTCGCCGAAACGGCGAATGGCTACCCGCCCTACAACATCGAGAAGACCGGCGACGATCAGTACCGGATCACGCTCGCGGTGGCAGGGTTCGGCGACGACGAGCTGAACGTCGAGACCCACGAGAACACGCTGCTTATCGAAGGCCGCAAGCGCGAGAGCGACGGCGATGCGCGCTATCTCTATCGTGGAATCGCCGGGCGTTCGTTCAAGCGGCAGTTCCAGGTCGCCGACCACGTGAAGGTTGTCGGTGCGTCGCTGAGCAATGGCCTGCTGGTCATTGAACTCGTGCGCGAGATCCCCGAGGCGATGAAGCCGCGGCAAATCCCGATTACGGCCGGCGCCGCCGTGCAGGGCAAGACCATCGGCGGCGACAGCGCCAACGCCAACGAGCCGAAGCAGATCGAGGTCGCTTCCGACGCGGCCTGACGCCGGCGAAGCACCCGATCCTAACCATGATGCGAGGGCGCAGCGATGCTGCGCCCTTTTTCTTTGAGCGCCGGCACCAGCTCGCGCCCTCGATTTCCTGCAGTGCGCTCCATCATTTCATATTTCGCAACCGCCGGATGTCGTACATGCTGGCTGCCCGTGCTGGTCGTGCGAATTACGCAAATTCAACTTTGCCACGGTGCTTATGGCCTATAGCCTAGGTTGAAACATTCCTGCCGAGGATAGAGAGATGAGGATTGCGCAGATTGCTCCCCTGATCGAGTGTGTTCCGCCCAAACTTTACGGCGGCACCGAGCGCGTCGTGTCATGGCTGACCGAAGAGTTGGTGCGCCTCGGTCACGAGGTCACGTTGTTCGCCAGCGGCGACTCGGAGACGACGGCCGAACTGGTAGCGGTCAGCGATCGCGCGCTCCGTCTCGATCCATCGGTCAAGGACGTGTTGCCCTACAACGTTCTTCTGCTCGAAGCCATCCGCAAGCGCGCCAGCGACTTCGACATCCTCCACTTCCACGTCGACTTTATGTACTTCCCGCTTTTCAGGCATATGGCCGACCGTACGCTTTCGACCCTCCACGGCCGCCTCGACCTTCCCGACCTGCAGCCGCTGTTCCGGGAGTTCCCGGACATGCCGCTGGTCTCGATCTCGAACAATCAGCGGCTGCCGCTGCCGCCGGTCAACTGGCAAGCGACGATCTACCACGGCCAACCCGCGGATCTGCTGACCTACGAGGAAAATCCGTCGTGCGATTACTTCGCCTTCCTCGGCCGGATCTCGCCGGAAAAGCGCCCGGACCGGGCGATCAACATCGCGGCGCGCACCGGGATGCCGCTCCGGATGGCGTCCAAGATCGACAAGGTCGACCAGAAGTATTTCGACGAGAGCATCCAGCCTTTGATCGACGCCAACCATGACCTTGTGAGCTTTACCGGGGAATTCGAGAACGACGCCAAACAGATCTTCCTCGGCAACGCAAAGGCGGTGATCTTCCCGATCGACTGGCCGGAGCCGTTCGGTCTGGTCATGATCGAAGCAATGGCCTGCGGCGTCCCCGTCATCGCCTACCGCTGCGGCTCGGTGCCCGAGGTCATCGACGACGGCCTCACCGGCTTCATCGTCGACAACGACGACGAGGCGGTCGCCGCGCTGAACCGCGTCGAAAGTCTCGATCGGCGCAAGATCAGGGCGCGGTTCGAGGAACGCTTTACCGACAAGCGCATGACGGCCGACTACGTCAAGCTCTACGAAACGATGCTGGCGAAGGCTCGCAAGGTTCGCGCGGCCTGATCGGGTCAGTTCGGAAGCAGCGCTGATCGTCCCGCAAGATAGCCGGATCGCCGAAGCAGGCCCCGCTCTGCCGCCGGACACCGACGGCAGGCGCGCCTTGCGGGATTGATATCCGTTCGCAAGCAGCGTACGACAGATCCTGCGGTCGGCGCCTGTCCGGATTCAGCGTCGGGCGCAGAGCGCGCGGATTTTCACTGCTCCTGTAGCGACGAGGTTGACCATGCCGTCAGGCCGAGACACCGGAGAGCCTTCCCGACCCAACGGCGCGGAGGCGCCCGCCGTAATTTTCGACGTTGACGGCGTCCTCGTCGATTCCCCGCATGAGCGCGCCTGGCAGGAGTCGCTGGAAAAGCTCATGGCCGGCCCGTGGCGCGACGTCGCCGCAAGAACCTCGTACACCCCGGAGCGCTTTACCTCCGAGGTCTACCAGACCCGGCTGTCGGGCAAGCCGCGGATGAGCGGCGCCCGCTCGGTCCTCGATTTCTTCGGCGTTCCGGATGTGGAACGGCGCGCTGTCGAATACGCGGACTACAAGCAGGCGCAGATCGAGACCCTGATCGACGCCGGCGAGTTCGTCGCCTATCCCGATGCATTGCGCTTCGTCAGCGCGCTTCGGGCCAGCGGCGTGCCCCTCGCCGCGGCGTCTTCGTCGAAAAACGCCAACCGCTTCATGGTCCAGATCCATCTTGACGACGGGGTGACCCTGCTCGACGTCTTCAAGGCCAACGTTTGCGGCCGCGACCTCAAGCACGGCAAGCCGCACCCGGAAATCTTCCTGCTCGCCGCCGAAGCGCTTGCTGTGCCTCCTCAGCGCTGCGTTGTCGTGGAGGACGCCGCCGCCGGCATCGCCGCGGCCAAGGCGGGCGGCATGCTCGGGCTCGGGATCGCGCGCTTCGACGACGAAGACCTGCTTGCGGCGGAAAAGGCCGATCTCGTGGTGACATCCCTCGACGACGTGTCGCTGAGCGATCTCCTCGCCGGCCGGCTCTTGCGCGGCGCCGGCACGGGCGCGGCCGTCGCGCCGGGTGAATAAAAAAAACTTCAGGATAAGGCACGACAATGATGGAAAATGAGACTGCCGTGAAACCGTTGTCGTGGCTTGAAGGAAGGCTGGATCTGCCGACGACGCCGGCCTGGACGTTCCACGAGCCTACGTACAATCCCAGCCGCGAGAGTGGGGTCGAGTCCCGCTTCGCCATCGGCAACGGCTTCCTCGGCGTCCGCGCCTCGCGTGCGATCAGCCGTGGGCCGATGTGGGTGTCGTGGCTGCATACGCTCAATTGGGCCTCGTCGCCGCGCACGTACATCGCCGGGTTGTTCGATATACCCAACACCGAACCGCCGGTTCCGGCGCTGGTGCCGGCGCCGGACTGGCTGCGGCTCCGCGTGATCCTCGACGGCGAGCCGATGTTCATCCGTAGCGGAAAGCTGCTTACCCATCACCGCGTCCTCGACGTCCGCCGCGGCCTGATGCTGACCGAGTGGCAGCAGGAAACCGAAGGGGGTCATCTCGTCCAGGTTCGCTCCCTGCGCATGGTCTCGCAGGCCGAGCGCTCCCTTGGCGTGCAGGTTCTTGAACTGAAGATCGGGCAGCGCCCGGTTGACGCGACGCTCGAGGCTACGATCGAAGGGACCGGGACCGCGCTCGAGATCGAGCGGCTTGACGACGATCTGGCCCTGTGGCGGACGACGTCCGGCAAGTGGCTGTCGCTCGCCAACGACGCGGGCGTCGCCATCAACGGCAAGGCCATGGAAGCGGAGACGGTTGAGCCGCTGAAGCGTTCGTGGTCCTGGCGCAACGATCCGAGCGACCATGCGATGTTCTGGCGGACGGTTGCCTTCGCTCGCGGCGACGAAGGGGCGCGCGAGCCCGCCGTCCACGTTCAGGTCGCCATGGAGCGCGCCCGCACTCGCGGCTGGCAGGCCCTGCTCGACGATCACGAGGCGGCCTGGGCCGCACGCTGGGCCGACGCCGACATCGAGCTCGACGGCGACGAGGAAGCGCAAAAGGCGCTGCGTTTCGCGGTCTACCATCTGGTCAGCGCGGCCAACCCGGAGGACGAGCGGGTCTCCATCGGGGCCCGGGCGTTGACGGGCGACTCCTATCTCGGCCACGTCTTCTGGGACACCGAAATCTACCTCCTGCCGTTCTACACGCTGACGTGGCCGGAGGCCGCGCGGGCCCTGCTGATGTACCGCTACCACACGCTGGCCGGCGCGCGCGCCAAGGCGGAACGGATGGGTTATCGCGGCGCGCTCTACGCCTGGGAATCCGCCGACACCGGCGAGGAAACGACGCCCGAGGCGGTGCTCGACCTCAACGGCAACCCGATCCAGGTCCTCTGCGGAACGCAGGAACAGCACATCAGCGCCGACGTCGCCTACGCCGTCTGGCAGTACTGGCGAGCCACCGGCGATGACCAGTTTCTCCTCGATGGCGGCGCAGAGATCATCCTCGACACCGCCCGCTTCTGGGCGAGCCGCGCAGCGCTGGAGGACGACGGGAAATACCACATCCGCGGCGTCATCGGCCCGGACGAGTATCACGAGCACATCGACGACAACGCCTACACCAACATCCTCGCCCGCTGGAACATCGAGCGGGGCCTGGAGGTCGTCGCAATGCTCGCCCAACGCTGGCCGCAGGTCGGCGACCGCCTGACGAACAAGCTCGATCTGAGAGAGGCGGAACTGGAAACGTGGCGCGACGTCGCCGGCGGGCTGGTGACCGGCTTCCGCCCCGACAAGCACCTCTTCGAGCAGTTCGAGGGCTTCTTCGGGCTGGAGCAGATCGACCTCGACGCCTTCAAGGGCCGAACCGTGCCCATGGACGTCATTCTCGGCCGCGAGCGGACCCAGGGCTCGCAGGTCGTCAAGCAGGCCGACGTCGTCGCCCTGCTCGCGCTGCTGCCCCATGCGTTTTCGCCGGAGACCCACATCGCCAACTTCGAGTACTACGAGCCCCGCTGCGGCCACGGCAGTTCGCTCAGCAGAGGGATGCATGCGCTGGTCGCGGCCCGTCTCGGCCGTCTCGACAGGGCGATGCGCCACTTCAAGGAGACGGCGGCGACGGACATCACCGACCAGGCGCTCGGCAGCGCCGGCGGCATTCATATCGCCAGCATGGGCGCCTTGTGGCAGGCCGCTGTTTTCGGCTTCGCCGGTTTGACGCTGCGCGATGATGGTCTGGAATTCGATCCGCACATCCCGGGCGAGTGGAAAGCGCTGAGCTTTCGCCTGCACTGGCGCGGGCGCCGCCTGCACGTGCGCCTCGACGCCAACGCGGTGCAGGCGACGCTGGAGGCCGGCGAACCGATGGACCTCTACGTCGGCGCCGATCGTCACACCCTCAGCGGATCGAAGCCGCAGACGATCCCGTTCGGCGGCTATAGCGTGTCCTGACCGGGCCCCGGTCCCGGCCGGTTCCGGCCGGGCCGCGAACGTCGGCGTCGCTCCCTTCCGATTTTGCGCAGCGAACCGCACATCGGGCGCGCAGGGGGGCGCGCAGGCATGACTCCGGCAGGCGGAGTTGCTATATCCGGAACCACGGGCGCGGCCCGATCAATCCTTCCGCGGAGATGCAACGGCACATGAAAAACATCGGCCAGATGATGAAGCAGGCCCAGAAGCTCCAAGCCAAGATGGCCGAGATGCAGGAGCAGCTTGGCAATACCGAAATCGACGGTGCGGCGGGCGGCGGCATGGTCCAGGTTACCGTGACCGGCAAAGGCGAAGTGCGGAAGATCCGGATCGATCCGTCTCTGGTCGACCCGAACGACGTCGAGGTCCTTGAAGATCTCCTTGTCGCCGCCTTCAACGACGCCAAGGCCAAGGTCGAAGCGCACATTTCCGAACACATGTCGGAAGTGACCGGCGGAATGAAGCTGCCGCCGGGCCTGCAGTTCCCGATGTAGCCGAACGGCCCGGCCCCGGCTCGCGCCGGCGCTCGGCGCCAGCACGACGGTGGCCGTCCGGCCATTGTGCGCCAACGCCTCGGCGCTGACATACCTGCCATGTCCGATATAGACCGGCTCATCCAGTCCCTGGCGAAGCTGCCCGGGCTCGGTCCCCGCTCAGCCCGCCGCGCCGCGCTGTACATGCTCGAACGGCGGGAATCGGTCCTCGCGCCGCTGATCGCCGCGCTCAGCGCCGCGGCCGAGGGGGTCCGGACGTGCTCGACCTGCGGCAACCTCGACAGCACCGATCCTTGCTCCATCTGTGCCGACCCCCGCCGCGACCCGACGATCCTGTGCGTCGTCGAGGACGTGGCCGACGTCTGGGCGCTGGAACGGGCCAACGCCTTCCGTGGCCGCTACCACGTGCTGGGCGGTGCGCTTTCGGCTCTCGACGGCGTCGGCCCGGAGGACCTGAACATCGCCGGGCTCGTCGGTCGGGCCCGCGCCCCGGCGGTTGCGGAGGTCGTTCTGGCGACGAGCCTGACCGTCGACGGCCAGACGACGGCGCATTACATCATCGACCGACTGGAAGGCTGTGAAGTGACCGTATCGGCGCTCGCCCATGGGATACCTCTCGGCGGCGAGCTCGACTACATGGACGACGGCACCCTGAGCGCGGCGCTGAAGGCGCGTCGACCCTTGCCGCGCGGGCTGTGAACCGCCCACCCGCGCAGGAAGCTGCCTGGCCGCGCCGGCGGCACCGCGTTGCCATCGCCGGTGCTCACCCCCGTGCCTCGCGTTCAAGCAATGCCCGCTTGCGTTCGACGCCCCAGCGATAGCCGGAGATGTCGCCGTCGCGGCGCACCACGCGGTGGCAGGGAATGGCGACGGCGAGCGGATTGGCAGCGCAGGCGCGGGCGACAGCACGCACCGCGCGCGGCGTGCCGAGGTCGGCGGCGATCTCGCTGTAGGTCCGGGTCTCGCCCGGCGGAATGGCGCAAAGCGCCTGCCATACCTGCTGCTGGAAGGCCGTGCCGCGAATGTCCAGGGGCATGTCGAGCCTGGCGCCGGATGCGCCGGTCGCCTCGATCAGGCCCACGACCCGTGCGACCGTCGCCTCGAAGGCAGGATCGGCGCCGATGAGCCGGGCGGCGGAAAACCGGTCCTCGAGGTCGCGCACGAGCGTTTCCGGATCGTCGCCGAGCGATATGGCGCAGATCCCCTTGCCCGTCGCAGCAACCAGGATCGCTCCGAGCGCGCACTGGCCGACGGCGAAGCGTATCTCGGCGTCGGCCCCGCCGGCCCGGTAGGCCCTGGGCGTCATGCCGAGGATGGCGTTGGACTGCGCATAGAACCGACCGCTGGAATTGAAGCCGGCGCCGTATGCGGCGGCCGTGACCGACGACGCGTCGCCGAGGCCTGCGCGCAGCCGTCGCGTCCTGCAGGCCGCGGCGTAGGCGCGCGGAGTCACGCCGAGCGCAGCGGTGAAAGCGCGATGGAAATGGTGGCGGCTGAGGCCCACGGCGCGGGCGACCGTCTCCAGCGTCGGCGCTTCCTCCGCCGCCTCGATCAGCCGGCAGGCCTCGTCGATGCGAGCGACAATGCCATCGTCCGGCTTGGACGCGTCCGGGCGGCAGCGCCGGCATGGACGGAAACCGGCCGCACGCGCCTCCGCGGAAGTCCTGAAAAAGGCGACGTTCTCGCGCCGCGGCCGACGCGCGCCGCAGCCGGGCCGGCAGTAGATGCCGGTCGAGCGCACGCCGTAGCGGAAGTCGCCGGCGGCGGTGGCGTCGCGGGCGAGCACGGCGGACCAGCGGGCGGCGTCGAGGGCGGACTGCGATGGCGTGAGCTTGGCCGCGGCACTCGTCGTTGCGATGGTGGGCATGATGACTCCGGACAGCATTGAGATGGGGAGCACCGGCTCCCGGTCCATCCAGTCTGCCCGTGCGCGTATGGATAAACACTCCGTGGCTTGCGGTCGAATCCGCCTCGCATCCCGCTGCGCCGCTTTGCGTTGACCTCGCTCGCCGGATGGCGTTGAAAAGATGCCGAGATCCTTGCCCGTGTCGAGCCGGAGACGACCGTGCAGGGATGGCGCACCTGGCGCCGCTCATCGGATCAACCGTAGGACCACAACCAAACGGGGCAGGCTCATGAGCATGATGGCGCGTATTCGCGGCTGGATGCAAAGGACGGCCGCCGCACGTTTCGACGGTCCGGAGCGATCCTTCGGCGACACGGTCCAATTGGTCCTGGCGATGGTCGGCCACGCCCTTCGCATGGGCTGGCGCCTGCTACGGGCGAAGTACGATCTGCGCCGGACCGACAGCGGCCGCTGGGTCACCGTCGAGGGAAAGGCGATCGTCCAGGGCAAAGGCAAGGTTCGCATCGGCGAACACTGCAAGCTGGTGGGATATCCCGCTCCGGTGCACATCTCCGCCGGTCGCGGAGGCCTCGTCGAGATCGGGGCCGAAACCTTCCTGAGCACGGGTGTGCGAATTTCCGCTGCACAGGCCGTCACCATCGGACGGGGCTGCTGGCTTGGCGATGACGCCATGATCATGGACACCGATCAGCATTCGGTCGACAACCGCGACGCGCCGCCGGCCCGCCAACGGGTCTCGATCGGCGACAATGTCTGGCTGGCGTCCCGCGTCATCGTCCTGAAGGGCGTGAGCATCGGCCAGGGCGCAGTGGTGGCGGCGGGCGCGGTCGTGACCAAGGACGTACCGGCCTACACGCTGGCTGCTGGCGTTCCGGCCAAGGTCATCCGCCGCATCGGCGATGCGGACGAGAACTCCTCTGCAAGCGCCGGCGGATCCGGCGGCGCCGCGGGCCGGTCGGCAGGCCCGGCCTGACCGTCGCCCTGCACAACCGGGCGCTAAGGCTCGGTTCGCTGCGTCCCGGTTCGATCGCGCTCGTAGCTGCGGACGATCGACGGCATCGGCGGCAACCAGCTCTCCCGTCGCACCAGCCAAAGCTCGTAGGTCGGCGTAAAGCGGTCGGTCTCGTCGAAGGAGCCCAGGGCCAGATCGACTTCGTCGGAACCCTCGTCGCGACTGAACACCGGCGAGCCGCAGCGCCGACAAAAGTACCGCCGCCCGCTGGTCGAGGAGGCGTGCACGCCGGGCGCGTCGCCGAAGAAGGTGACCCGGTCGGCGGGGAAGATGGCGAAAGCGCCGAACGGCGCGCCGTGCTGCTTGCGACAGTCGAGGCAGTGGCACAGGCCGACGCGGTAGGGCCGGCCCTCGGCGACGAAGCGCACGGCGCCGCAGGCGCAGCCCCCCTGCGATCCAGAGGCAGTGCCGGCAGATGGTGCGACCATCGGGTTGTTCCTGCTCAGTTACTCCGGTGAAGCGCCCATCGATCGCAAGCGCTACAGCCCGCGACTACCCGCAGCGGCTTTCGAGCCGAATTGGCTACACCAGCACGCGGACGATACCAAGACGCGCTGCGGCATCCGAGAGCGCCCGGTCCTTCGTCGCCAACGGTAGCGCCCGGCGCGCCGCCAGCTCCAGGTAGGCAGCGTCGTAGGCGCTGAGCCCTTCGGAGCGGGCAATATCGGAGATCTCATGCCATGCCCGGCGCGCCGTCTCATCGTCGATCATGATCGGCAACTGCGCGAGCAGAGCAAGAAACGTTGCCAACTCGTCACGCGTAAGCCGCTTCCTGCGCTCCGCTTGAACGAGGACGTTGGCGACCTCGAGATGCCAAAGTGCGGGGACCAGTGCGCCTTCGTCTCGCACCCGATCAAGCACCACATCACCCTCGGCAGACGCCTCGTCATCGAAGCACCACGTCAAGGCGACGGAGCAGTCAAGAACAAGGCCGCTCACCGCCGACCTTCGTCGCGCAGTTCCCTCCAGCTCAGCCCGCCCAACGACACTCCGGCCCGCGCCCCCTTAAGCCGGGAAATTGCCTCCTCGATGCGCGTACGATCCGCGGCAGCGGCCGGAACGAGCCTAGCGACAGGCTTGCCGCGCCTGGTAATCACAACCTCCTCGCCCGCGGCGACGCGATCCAGCAGGGCAGAGAGATGGGTCTTCGCTTCGAATGCGCCGATGGTGTACATTGCCCGCTTCTGACTAGTTTGTTTGACTAGTTTAAATCGGGGAACCGGCGGCTGTCCAGACGCACGCCGTGGCGCTGTCTCGCCCTCTCCCCTACCGCCTCATGTACCGCCTCAGTGGTACCGGCTCAGTGGTACCGGCTCAGTGGTACCGGCTCAGTGGTACCCCGCGTCGGCGCGGATCTTGCCCCGGAAGACGTAGTACGAGTACCCGGTGTAGAGCAGAATCAGGGGGACGACCACGGCGACGCCGTAAAGGAGAAAGCGCTGCGTCTCCGGCGACGAGGCCGCCTCCCAAATGCTGATGTTCGGCGGGACGACGTTCGGCCACAGGCTGATCGCGAGCCCGCCGTAGGACAGTACGAACAGGCCGACGGCGCAGAGGAACGGCACGACTTCGCGCCGGCCCTCTACCGCCCGGAACAGCACGAACGCGAGCAGGCCGGTGGCGAGCGGCACCGGCGAGAGGTAGGCGATGTTGGGCCACGAGAACCAGCGCTGG
>JAEULH010000119.1 GCA_016793925.1 Rhodospirillales bacterium
TTGTTGTCGCCGGTGACAATCGCATTACCCAAAGCATCACGGCCAATGCTGACACCATGCTCCCCCATCCTCGAACCCCCCCGGCTAGCTCACCAGACCAGCCACCAGCAACAACTTGCGCCAGTTGTCGCCAAGCCAAGCGATGTGTGCCCAGCGTGAACGTTTGGGCCAGGGTTCGCAATCCTCAAAACTTGTTCACACAGCTGAAGCGGGGCCTATGCGGCTCCAGTTACCCTGATTGTCGAGCCAATAGTGACCGGGGGCGACGCCCCGTAGACGCGGGTGGCCAAGGCGCACACGTCTTCGGACGTGGGCCGGCCATTGACCGTCGCGCTACAGGCGGCGGACGCCGATCCAACCGGGTAGGTCGCCAAGACGGCTGCGATGGCTGTTGTCCACAATATCGTCCGGGCTCATCGTTGCCTCCTCCGCCAGTAAGAGGCAATTGCAGCGAGTTTCGCCGTTTCGGTCTATGATCCCCTTCACACTCCGGAGGTTAGTGGTGGCCGGGCTATCGCCCGGAGATCCTTCCTGCGCCCAGGCAATTTGGTTGTGCCGCGAGATTGGAGGCGCCGGCACCCAGGCAAGCCGTGCTGCAGCGTGGCCCTTACCGGTTCCCCTCGAGCCACTCCCTTAGCTTCGACCACCGTCGCCATGTTTGCTTGCCCTTGACGGCGATCGCCATCGCCTTCTTCTGTCCGACGATGACGACCAGCCGCTTGCCGCGGGTCACCGCGGTGTAGAGCAGGTTCCGCCGCAGCATCGAGTAGTGCTGCGTCGTCAGCGGGATGACAACGGCCGGGTACTCCGAACCCTGGCTCTTGTGGATGGTCGTGGCGTAGGCGAGCACGATTTGTCGAGCGCGCCGAAGCCGTACGTGACCGGCCGGCCATCGAATTCGATGGCCATCTCCGACGCCTCAGGATCGATGCTGCGAACGACGCCGAGGTCGCCGTTGTAGACCTCCTTGTCGTAGTCGTTCTCAACTTGCATCACCTTGTCGCCGATGCTGTAGGTCGAGCCGAACCGCTCCACGCGGAGCTCGCCCGGTGGATTGAGGGCCTGTTGCAGATCGATGTTGAGGGCGCAGGCGCCGAGACCGCCGCGGTTCATCGGGCACAGCACCTGGATGTCGCGGATCGGATCGAGGCCGTAGCGCGCCGGGATGCGCTCGCGCACGATCTGCAGGATCTTGCCGACGCCGTCCTCGGCATCAGTGCATTCGATGAAATGGAAGTCGCTCGCCGGATCTTGCACCCATTCCGGCATCAGCCCCTGGTTGATGCGGTGCGCGTTGACGATGATGCGGCTCTCGGCCGCTTGGCGGAACACCTCCGTAAGCCGCACCACCGGCACCGCGCTGGAGGCGATGATATCGGCAAGCACCTGGCCAGGTCCGACCGACGGCAGCTGGTCGACGTCGCCGACGAGGATCAACGCCGCATGATCCGGCACCGCTTTCAGCAGCGCGTGCATCAGCGGTACGTCGATCATCGAAGTCTCGTCGACGACGAGCAGATCGCAATCGAGCGCGTGCTCCTCGTTGCGGCGGAAGCCGCCGTGCATCGGATCGACCTCGAGGAACCGGTGGATCGTCTTGGCCTCGAGGCCGGTGCTCCCCGACAGCCGCTTCGCCGCGCGGCCGGTGGGCGCGGCCAGCGCGATCCGCACGCCCTTCACGCTAAGGATCTTCAGGATTGAGTTCATCAACGTTGTCTTGCCGACGCCGGGGCCGCCGGTGATGACGAGCACCTTTGTTTTCAGCGCCAGCTGCACGGCCTCGCGCTGGCTGGCGGGGAGGGTGATGCCGGCCCTCGTCCCGACCCAGGGTATGGCTTTTGCGGCATTGATCCTGGGCCACGGCAGAACGCCGCTGCACAGCGCTATGATCCTGGCAGCCATGGCGCGCTCGGCACGATGAAGTCCGGCGAGGAAGATGCAGCTTTCGCCGTCGACCGTGTCGGCGACGACCTCGCCGTCCTGGAGCTCAAGATCGAGCGCGGTCTCGATGATCCCGGCCGACACCTCCAACAGCTTGACGGCCATCGGCACCAGCTGGTTAAGCGGCAGGCCGCAGTGGCCCTCGTCCATCGCTTCGGTAAGCGCGTAGCCGATCCCGGCACGCGCCCGGATCATCGCCGTCTTCTCGATGCCGAGCTTCGCCGCGATCTGATCGGCACTCTTGAAGCCGATGCCGCGGATGTCGCGCGCCAGCCGATACGGGTTCTCCGAGATCAGCCAGATGGCATCGGCGCCGTAGGTCTTGAAGATGCGCACCGCCCGCGACGTCCCAACGCCGTGGGCATGCAGGAAGATCATGATCTCGCGGATCGCCTTCTGATCGGCCCAGGCGGCGACGATGCTGTCCGCGCGCTTCGGGCCGATGCCGTCGATCTCTTTCAGGCGCTCCGGCGTCTGCTCGATGACGTCGAAGACCACCTCCCGGAATGCCTTGACCAGCTTCTTGGCGTAGATCGGGCCGATGCCCTTGATCATGCCGGAGGCGAGGTACTTCTCGATCCCCTCGGCGGTAGTGGGTGGTGCCGCTCGTAAGAAATCGGCGCGGAACTGTACGCCGTGGGTCCGATCGTTGACCCAGCGGCCGCTCGCCTGCACGAATTCGCCGGCGCCGATGGCCGCGGCATGGCCGATGACAGTGATCAGATCGCGCTGACCACGCGCCTTCACCCGCAGGACACAGAAGCCGCTGTCCTCATTGTGGAAGGTGACCCGTTCGACGAGGCCGGCGAGGTTCTCACGCTCGGGCGAGGGCGGCGGCGTTATCTGCATCTCCGGCGGCTGGGATCAGTCGTAGAGACCGACCACGCCGACGGCGAGGTCGGCATGGAAGGCGCGGCCGATGGCGACGAGGCCGAGGCGGCGCAAGTGTCGAACGTCGAGTGGCTCCATCAGTCGATGCGGCTCGAACCGATCAAACGGCAGCCTGATTTCCTGCCATTCGGATCCGGCAACGAAATTCGCTCGATAGGACTGCCACGGACGGACGCAGTCGGGCGTTCGTAGATGAACGCCATAGCTCTCGCCGTTGCCGCGCCCGACGAGAAGCACGCCACGGTAATCCGAGGCATCAAGCGTCTGCCCTTCGGGCGCCAGATCCAGCGCCATCTGGATGAAGCCGCCGTTGTTCTCCAGCCGCACGTCGCCGGTGAGCCTGAGGCAACGCCGGCCGTCGATCTCGGTCAGCGCGATCGTTTCCTGCGATATGCCGCCCATCACCCGATCGCTGAAGCCGCGCCAAGGCGTGCCCCGGGCGGAGATCAGATCGTCACGGGCGAAATCGTCCAGAATGAGCACGTCGTCGCTTCTCGCCATGGCCAAGCGTTCGAGACTCCAAGCAGCGGGAATCAGGACAGACGCAAGGATAAACCGGCGCCTACCGAAGGGGCGAATGATTGCATGCGCCATGGACTTTGCTCCCTTCGTCATCCATAGCAGGCTTTCTCACCGACGCGCCAACGAGAGACGAGGATGGACGACGAAGCCGCTCTCCGCGACAAGCTGCGCAAAATCGAGGCGTTGTTCGCTGGCGCCGGGACGGCCGGGGAGAAGGCCGCTGCCGGCGCCGCCGCGGACCGAATCCGGAGCCGGCTGCGGCAAGAGGAAAAGCGCGAGAAGCCGGTCGAGATGCGCTTCAGCCTCCCCGATCCGTGGTCGCGGCAGATGTTCATCGCGCTCTGCCGGCGGTACGGCCTGCAACCCTACCGGTATTCCCGCATGCACCGGCAAAGCCTCATGGTCCGGGCGCCGGAGACGTTTCTGAACTCGGTGCTGTGGCCGGAGTTCCAGGAAATCAACGACGCGCTCACGGAGTATCTGGCGCAAGTGACCGACCGGGTGATCCGTGACGCGGTCTACAAGGACACCAGCGACGCGGACGAAGTACCGGAGCCCGCGAAGATCGGGCAGTGATCAGATCCTTGGGAGTACGTCCTCATCTAGCCGGATAAAGGGCGCGGACATGGCTGAAAGCCACCGGTGGACGTTCAAATCCAGGCGCGCGCGCGTGCCTTCGGCTGGCGGGGCTCGAAGACCGCGATCGGGCGCCTGAAGGAAGCAGTTTCCGAGATCAAGTCGGTCAACAGGACAGACCCGATCGCCGCCGGCGACGGCGCTGTCGCGTTGATGGAGCGGCTGTGGCCCGCTTTTCAGGAGATCGACACCTCATCCGGCGCCTTGGGCACCGCCGTCAACACCGCGCTTGCGGAGATCATTCCGATCCTGATCACGGCACCGGCAACCCTGAAGGTCCGCACCGCTTGGCTGCGACGCCTCTATGCCGCCGTTCAAGAGGACGGCGTACAGTACCTTTACCCGGCCGAGGAGCGCTGGGGCGAGATATCCGTCTACCCTGAGCTAATGAACGCGTATGCCGATCTGCTGCTGCCGCTCTTGCGCCGCGTCTGGCACGAGGAGTCGACCGACCACTACGTCCAGGTCACCGGCGACACGATCTGCCTGTCGTGCCTTTTGGAGGCAGGCCGCTACAAAGAATTGCTGGATCTTCTTACAAGTGCCCGCAACCGGTTCTGGTCTGATCAGCGCTTCGGCGCCGAAGCCTTGACGCGCCAGGGACACTGCGATGAGGCGCTTGCCTTCGCCGAGGCCTGCCGGCGGACGAGCCTACCATCCTACGATCACCGAGAGATCGACCGCTTCTGCGAGCGCATTTTGCTCCAGGCCGGCCGCGAGGATGAGGCCTATCGCACGTACGGCCCGCACGTCGGCGCCGGCGCGACCTACGTTGCCATATACCGCGACAGCGGAGCCGGCCACGCTGGTGCGGGCGGCGCGGGACTTCGCGGACAAGAACGTGGAATTCTCGGCGCAGGTGGCGCTACTTGCCCTGCGGGGCCTGCGCACCAGGCCGCGAGCAGATGCAGAAGGCTCTCGCCAAGCTGTTGCAGCAAGAGGGCCATCCATATCCCGCGGAACCAGGACGGTAGC
>JAEULH010000122.1 GCA_016793925.1 Rhodospirillales bacterium
GTGCTGACCTACCCCAACGTCGCCGCGTTGCCGATGGCGCCCGATCTCGCGGTCATCGCCACGCCGCCGCCGACGGTGCCCCGCCTCGTCGCCGATCTTGCCGCGCGCGGAACCAAAGCCGCCGTCGTCATCACCGCCGGCTTCGGCGAGGGCGGCGACGCCGGCGGTCACGGCCTGCGCCAGGAGATGCTGGCGGCGGCGCGGCCCGCCACCCTGCGGATCGTCGGGCCCAACTGCATCGGCGTGCTGGCGCCGCGCGCGGGTCTCAACGCCAGCTTCGCCCACATCCATCCGCGACCCGGGCACCTTGCCTTCGTCGCCCAGTCCGGCGCGATCGTCACCTCGGTCCTCGATTGGGCGGCGGCGCGGTCGATCGGGTTTTCCCACTTCGCTTCGCTCGGCGACATGGCCGATATCGACTTCGGCGACCTCCTCGACTACCTCGCCAACCAGATCGAGGTCCGCGGCATTCTGCTCTACATCGAGGCGGTAACCGAGGCGCGGAAGTTCATGTCGGCGGCGCGCGCCGCGTCCCGCCTCAAGCCCGTCATCGTCATCAAGTCCGGCCGGTCTGCGGCCGCGGCCAGGGCCGTCGCTTCCCATACCGGCGCTCTCGCCGGCCGCGACGCGGTCTACGATGCCGCCTTCCGGCGCGCCGGGATGCTCCGCGTGCACGACATCGGCGGCCTGTTCGGCGCGGTCGAGACGATGGGACTGGATCTGAAGGTCACCGGCGACCGACTGGCCATCCTGACCAACGGCGGCGGCGTCGGGGTGATGGCGACCGACGCGCTGGTGGACTACGGCGGCCAGCTCGCCGAGCTGTCGGAGGAGACGATAGGCGCGCTGGACGCGGTGCTGCCGAAGACATGGTCCCGCGGCAACCCGGTCGACATCATCGGCGATGCGCCCGGCGCCCGCTACGGCGCGGCGCTCGAGATCCTGCTCAAGGACCGCAACGCCGACGCGATCCTGGTCCTGAATTGCCCCGCCGCCATTGCCTCGAGCAGCGAGGCGGCCGCGGCCGTCATCGCCACCGTCGGCGGCAAGCGGCATTCGGTTCTGACCAGTTGGCTCGGCGAGGACGCCGCCGCCGAGTCACGGCGGATGTTCTCGCAAAGCGGGATCCCGACGTACTTCACGCCGGAGCGCGCCGTCCGCGCGTTCATCGACATCGTCAACTACCGGCGCAATCAGACCGCGCTTACCGAGACGCCGCCGTCGATCCCGGAAGCCTTCACCCCCGACGTCTCCGCCGCCCGCCGGATCATCGCCGGCGCGCTCGAAGCCGGTCGGGAATGGCTGAGCGAGGTCGAAGCCAAGGCGGTGCTGGAGGCCTACGCCGTGCCGGTGGCGCCGACCCGGGCCGTCGCCGATCCGACTGCGGCGGCGGCGATGGCGACCACGCTCGGCTTCCCCGCCGCGCTGAAGATCCTCTCCAGCGAGATCACCCACAAGTCGGACGTCGGCGGCGTCGCGCTCGACCTGCCGACGGCGGAGGCGGTCCGAGCCGCGGCCGAGGCCATGATCAAACGCATCGGCGAGAGGGCCGGGCCGGTCAAGATCGAAGGCTTCACAGTCCAGCCGATGATCCAACGCGCCGGCGCCTTCGAGTTGATCGTCGGCGCCAACGAGGATGCCCAGTTCGGCCCCGTCATCCTCTTTGGCCACGGCGGAACCGCCGCGGAGATCCTCAACGACACGGCGCTGGCGCTGCCGCCGCTGAACATGCATCTGGCCCGCGAGGCGATCGCCCGCACCCGGGTCTACAGGCTCCTCCAGGGTTTCCGCGGCCGGCCGCCGGCGTCTCTCGACGACATTGCGCTGACGCTGATCAAGATCGCCCAGCTCGTCATCGACTGCGCCGAGGTCGTCGAACTCGACATCAACCCGCTGCTCGCCGACGAGACCGGGGTCATCGCGCTGGACGCCCGCATGCGGGTGCGGGCCAGCGATGTCGACGGGACCAGGCGCCTCGCCATCCGACCGTACCCCAAGGAACTCGAGGAGGTTCTCACGCTGCCCGACGGGCGGTCCTTCCTCCTTCGCCCCGTGCGCCCCGAGGACGAGCCGGCGTTCCACGACCTGTTCGGCAGGCTCTCGCCCGAAGACATCCGCATGCGCTTCTTCGCGCCCAAGAAGGCGCTGAGCCATCCCCTCGCCGCCCGCCTGACGCAGATCGACTACGACCGCGAAATGGCGCTGGTGCTGGCCAAACCCGGCGTGCCCGGCAAGAGCGAGGTCTACGGCGCCGTCCATCTGGCCGCCGATCCCGACGGCGAGCAGGCGGAATACGCGATCATGCTGCGCAGCGACGTCGTCGGCCTCGGCCTCGGCCCGCTGCTGATGCGACGCATCATCGATTACGCCCGGCGTCGCGGCATGCGGGAGATTTTCGGCGACGTGCTGAGGGAAAACAGGGCGATGCTCAGGGTCTGCGACCTCTTCAAATTCACGAAGGCGATGAGGCCGGACGAGCCCGGCGTCGTCCATGTTCGCCTGACGCTGTGAGGGATCCCCCGTTCGCGTTTGCAACTCCGGCCCCGGCCTAAAATACGCCCTGTTGCCGCAGCCTGGCGATCTCGTCGGTCGAAAGCGCGAGCCAATCGGCGAGCGCCGCTTCGGTGTGCTCGCCCAGCGTCGGCGGCGGCCGACGGTAGATGACGGGCGAGGCCGACAGCCGGATCGGGTTGCCGATGAGCGCGACCTCGCCGTCGGCGGCGCGCGGGTGGTGCATGGTGATGCGCATCTCGCGGGCGCGGACCTGAGGATCGGCGAAGACCTGATCGATGGCGTTGACAGGACCGCACGGCACCCCCTGCGCGGTCAGGGTTTCCAGCCAGTGGCCGGCGGGCTTCGATCGGATCAGCGCTTCGAGGATCGGCACCAGCGCCTCGCGCTGGCGCACGCGGGCGGCGTTGGTCGCGTAGGCCGGGTCGTCGGCAAGGCCCGGGGCGCCGAGAGCCGACATCAGCCGCCGGAACTGGCCGTCGTTGCCGACGGCGACGATAATGTAGCCGTCGGCGGCGGCGAAGACCTGGTAGGGCACAATATTGGGATGGGCGTTCCCCAGCCGCTGCGGCGGTTGGCCGGAGACGAGGTAGTTCATCCCCTGGTTGACGAGCCAGGCGACCTGGGTGTCGAGCAGGCCGAGGTCGATGTGCTGACCGCCGCCGGCCTCTCCACGCCGCCGGACGCCGTCGCGATGGCGGAGCGCGGCGAGGATGGCGGTCGCGGCGTAGAGGCCGCAGACCACGTCGGCAACGGCGACGCCGACCTTCATCGGCGCCCCGTCCGGCTCGCCGGTGATGCTCATGACCCCGCCCAGGCCCTGCACCATGAAATCGTAGCCCGGCTGCGCCGCATAGGGGCCGGTCTGGCCGAAGCCGGAGATGGAGCAGTAGACCAGACCCGGCAGCGCCGGGGCGAGATCCCGGTAGGCGAGACCGTAGCGAGCCATGTCGCCGACCTTGAAGTTCTCGATCAGGACATCGGCCTGGGCCGCAAGCGCGCGCACCAGATCGCGGCCGGCCGGCTTGGCGAGATCGATGGTGAGCGAGCGCTTGTTGCGGTTGCAGCTCAGGTAGTAGGCGCTTTCGCCGGGCTCGTCGCCGTCCGCACTCTTGAGGTAGGGCGGGCCCCAGGCACGGGTGTCATCGCCCGCGCCCGGCCGCTCGACCTTGACCACGTCGGCGCCGAGGTCGCCAAGCAACTGGGTCGCGACGGGGCCGGCGAGGACCCGCGTCAGGTCGAGGATGCGGATACCGTCGAGCGGGCCCACAGCTTCTGTCATCATTTGTCCTCCGCCGGTGGCGACCGCGTCCCTCCCGGGGGCGTCGCGCCTGGTGGCACACCATTGACGGCGCCGGCTCGTCGGACAATTCCTTTTCGCGCGCCCAGACATGGGGGGTCGCCGACGACACGATGAAGTCGCTTGTGTTCAGCTACTCGGCATTGCTGTTCGGCACCTTGCTGCTTCTTGCCGGCATCGGCCTGCTCGGCTCGCTGGTGCCGCTGCGGCTCGACGCCGCCGGGTTCTCCGCGATGACGATCGGCCTGGTCGGAGGCGCCTACTTCATCGGGCTGATCGTTGGTACCCGGTATGCCGGAAGGGTCATCGGCGCCGTCGGTCACATCCGCGCCTTCGCCGCCTTCGCCTCGATCCTTTCGGTTGCGACGCTGAGCTTCCCCGTTCTGCCGAGCGCCGAAGCGTGGGCAGGCCTGCGCTTCGTCGGCGGCTTCTGCCTCGCCGGACTGTTCATGTGCGTGGAAAGCTGGCTGAACGCCCAGACCAGCAACGAGCAACGCGGCCGGATCCTGTCGCTCTACATGATCGCGGTGTACCTGGGTCAGGGCGGCGGCCAGATGCTGCTGCCGCTGCCCGATCCCGACGGGATCATCCGCTTCATGGTCGCGGCCGCGTTCGTGTCCCTCGCGGTGGTGCCGATCGCGGTCACCCGCATCGCGGCGCCGACGCCGACGTTCGGCGGTGCAATGACCCTGCGGCAGCTTTATGCGCTCTCGCCGCTGGGCATCCAGGGCGCGTTCGCGTCCGGCCTCAGTCTCGGCGCCTTGTATGTGCTGGCTCCCGTGTTCGCGCGCGAGTTGGGCCTCGATGTCGGCGAAACCGCCCGGTTCATGGGGCTGATCATCGTCGGTGGAATGATCCTGCAGTGGCCGATCGGCCGCCTGTCCGACCGGATCGACCGTCGCTTCGTCCTCGTCGCCGTCTCCGTCGGCCTTGTCGCCGTCAGCGGCGTTTTCGTTGTCGCCGAACATTGGTCGCCGACGTCGCTGCTTCCCCTCGCGCCGATTCTCGGGGCCGCGATCTTCACCCTGTATCCGCTGAGCGTCGCCCACGCCAACGACCGGCTCGAGCCGGACAGGGTGGTGGCGGTGAGCGCCGGGCTGATCACGGCCTACGGTCTGGGCGCGGTCATCGGCCCGCCCGCGGCGTCGGCGCTGATGCAGGCCATGGGTCCGACCGGGCTGTTCATGTTCGTCGGCGCCGTCGGAACCGGCACCGTCGCCTTTACCCTGTGGCGGATGCGCCGCCGCCCGCCGGTTCCGGCCAAGGAGCAGGCCGCCTTCGTGCCACTGCCCGAGACCACGCCGCTGGCCGGAGCGCTCGACCCCCGGGGCGAAGCGCCGCCCCTCGCCGACGACGCCGATGCTGCGGGACCGTGAAACAGCGCAAGCTTTTGCTTTGACAGCCGCGCGACCTGCGACCTATTTTCGCGCGTCTCAACGGGGCCGAACGGCTGGTGATGACGCGGAAAAACAGAATACAACCGCGTTAACGGAATTTTCGGTGGGGAGTGTCCCCGGTCGCAGGGCCGGATGGGGGCCGACTGGAGTCGGCTTTCGTCCGGCTGGACCGACGGCGGCACGAGCGGGTGGGCATTTGCGCTTTCCGTTCGTGTGCACGGATCAGGAATGGGAACGCACATGCCTCTCGACTCTAAGCTTCGCGACAAGCTGAGGGAACGCCGCAAGAAGGTCTTCGCCGCCGGCGGCGAACAGAAGATCAACGAGCGCCATGAGCGGGGGCTGCTGAGCGCGCGAGAGCGGCTCCATACCCTGTTCCAGCCCGACACCTTCCAG
>JAEULH010000042.1 GCA_016793925.1 Rhodospirillales bacterium
TCCATCGGCTCGCCGATGAAGGCTATGCCCAGGAGCGGGATGGCGCGCGCCTTCAGCGCCTCGACCGACAGCAGGGTGTGATTGATCGTCCCCAGCGCGGTGCGCGCGCACAGAACGACCGGCGCCCCCCACCGCCGGAAAACGTCGATGAACAGGCTCTGCCGGGTGAGCGGGACAAGCAGGCCGCCGGCGCCCTCGACGATCAGCGGCCGCCCTTCGCCTCGTAGCTCGGGCAGGGCGAAGGCGTCGGCGTCGATCTCGACCCCGTCCAACTCGGCCGCGCGGTGCGGCGACAGCGGCTGCGACAGGATGTAGCGCTCGGGCAGGATCCGCTCGGGGGCCAACCCCGCCAGCCGGGCAACCGTGCGGGCGTCCGTGCCGTCGTCCGTCCCCGACTGCACCGGCTTCCAGTAGAAACCGTCGAGCGCCCGCGTGAGCATGGCCGCGAACACCGTCTTGCCGAGGCCGGTGTCGGTGCCGCTGACGACGATGACCGGCGCGGTCATGGGGCGCTCATGCCGCCGACGCGGCCGTGGCGACCATGATGTCGCCCAACCGAGTGGCCAGCCTCGCGATGTCGTCCTCGCGATGCAGGGCGTTGATGGCCAGGCGCAACCGCGAACTGCCGGCGGGCACGGTCGGCGGGCGGATCGCCCGGACATCGAACCCGTCGGCCTGCAGCGCGGCGGCCGCTGCCAGTGCCCGCTCGGAAGTGCCCAGGACAAGCGGCAGGATCTGGCTGTCGGGGAAGGTCAGGCCTTGACCGAGGACGGCGCGCAGACGAGCGCGGGCGAAGGCGGCGCGCTCGAAGAGCCGGACCCGCCGCCACGGCTCCTCGTCGATCAGCGCCAGCGCGCGCCGGACCACCGCCGCAACGAGCGGCGGCGGCGCAGTGCTGTAGATGAAGGGGCGCGCCGTATTGATCAGGTAGTCGATGACCGCGCTCGGGCCGCAGACCAGCGCCCCTGCCGCGCCGAGCGCCTTGCCGCAGGTGTGCAGGGTGATCAGGCCCTCGCCTTCGAGCCCCTCGCACAGCCCGCGCCCGCTCGCGCCGAAGACGCCGGTGGCGTGCGCCTCGTCGACGATCAGCATGGCGTCGCTCGCGCGGGCGAGCCCCATCAGGTCGCCGATGGGGGCGAGGTCGCCGTCCATGCTGTAGACGCTTTCGACCGTGATCCACACCTGCCGGGCGCCGCGCCGCCGGGCCCGGCCGATGGCATCGGCGAACGAGTCGAGGTCGTTGTGCCGGGCCTTGTAGCGGCGCGCCGGCGAGGCCTGGATCCCGTCCCTGGCGCTGGCGTGGATCCACTCGTCGAAAACGATGGCGTCATGGCGCGTCGGCAGCGCGGTGAACAGGGTGTAGTTGGCGATAAAGCCGGTGCTCATATAGAGCGTCTTGCCGGCGGCGAAGAAGGTCGCGGCGAAGTCTTCGAGCGCGGCGTGCGCCGGGTGGTGACCGCGGAGCAGGCGCGAGCCGCCGGCGCCGAAGCCCTCCCCCTCTTCCAGCGCCGCGTGCGCGACCGAGGCAAGAGCCGGGTGCCGGCTCAGCCCGAGGTAGTCGTTGGAGGTGAAGTCGAGCCCGTGCGGCAGGCTAAGCGACCGCTGCCGGGACTCCGTTCTCAGCCGGTCGAGATCTTCCGTCAGCCGCTGCAGTGCCTTGATGATGGGACGCCTCCTTGTCCGGAACCCGTGCGCGCAGGCCCAGCCGCGCGAGCAGGCTCTGGTCGAAATCCTTTTCCGGATTCGGCGTCGTCAGCAGCTTCTCGCCGGTGAAGATCGAGTTGGCGCCGGCCAGAAAGGCGAGCGCCTGCGCCTCGGCGCTGATCGTAAGCCGCCCGGCGCTGAGCCGAACCATCGCTTTGGGCAGCAGAATGCGGGCGACGGCGATCGCACGAACCCACTCGAAGATGTCGAGCTCGGCCTGGTTCTGCAGCGGTGTCCCCTCGATCGGCACCAGCGCGTTGATCGGTACGCTCTCCGGCTGCGGATCGAGGCTCGCCAGCGTCTGCAGCAGCCTGATCCGGTCGGCCTGCGCCTCCCCCATCCCGAGGATGCCGCCGCAGCAGACCTTGATCCCGGCGGCGGCGACATGGCCGATCGTATCCAGCCGCTCCTGGTAGGTGCGGGTCGTGATGATCGAGCCGTAGTAGTCCGCCGAGGTGTCGAGGTTGTGGTTGTAGGCGGTCAGCCCGGCCTCGGCGAGCCGTCGCGCCTGATCGCCGGTGAGCATGCCCAGCGTGCAGCAGGCTTCCAGGCCGAGGTCGCGCACGCCGCGGATCATGTCGAGCACGCGCTCGAAAGCGCGCCCGTCGTTGACTTCGCGCCATGCCGCGCCCATGCAGAAGCGGGTCGAACCGGCATCGCGCGCCGCCCGGGCCGCGTCGAGCACCTCGTCGACCTTCATCATCTTGTCGCTTTCGACGGACGTGTCGTAGCGCGACGACTGCGGACAGTAGGCGCAGTCTTCGGGGCAGCCGCCGGTCTTGATCGAGGCCAGGGTGCACATCTGGATTTCTTGAGGGTCGTGATGGCGACGATGCACCTCGGCGGCCTCGAACACCAGATCGAGGAGCGGCATCCGATAGAGGGCGGCCACCTCGGCCTCGGTCCAACGCTGCGTTTCAGGCATGTCCATCTGTCCCTCTCTCCGGCTTGCCTCGCCGCGGCCGGCAAGCCGAACGGCGGTTGCGGATGTGCTTGCGAGCGCCGCCGGAATGTCCTCCCCTGACCAAAGAGGACGGCGAAGCTCTCATTTACGCCCATGAAGGGCGAGCGACGGCCTCGTCCCAGGTCGCCCGCGAAAGGCCGTAGTAGGTCATCGGCGTTCGCCGGCTGTCAAGCGCTTTCGCCGCGCTGCGACACCGCCGGCAGCGCTCGAGGACGGCCACCGGATCCTCGTCGATCGGCCATGGCCGCGTGGCCATGATCGCCGAAAATCGGAGGCGTTCAGGCAGCGTTCCTTCCAGGAAATCGACGGTCGTCCCGGCGGCTGGAGCGGGCGAAGGGAATCGAACCCTCGTCTAAAGCTTGGGAAGCTTTCGTTCTGCCATTGAACCACGCCCGCAGCGTGGCTGCCTGCCGTCGTCTGACTTATATGCCGGTCGAAAACCGGTGACAAGGCAAGTCGTCCCAGACATTTGGGGCGGACATGTCCGCCCGGACATGCGGCCCGGCCGGCCGTCGGCTCATCTCCGCGCACGGGCCGGCGCTGCGTCGACGCTCGCAGGATCTCGCGAGATTGTGAGGGGACGAGCGTTCAAGCGCATTGGAACCGGGCCACGGCGACGCCACGTCGAAGGCATGAGGCGCGGAAGATGCGGGTTCGCGTCGAAGCCAAGGGGGGCCCATGCCCGATACCAACTTCCTTCCTCGCTCGTCGCTGGATCCGGCGAAGTTCCGCGATCCCGATGTCACGGCGAAGGGCGAGCCGCGGGCGTCGGTCCCCCTGAGCCGGTTAAGGACAGTGTGGTTCAACACCGGAAGCCTGTGCAACATCGCCTGCGACAACTGCTACATCGAGTCGAGCCCACGCAACGATCGGCTCGCCTATCTCACGGCCGAGGATGTGCGCGGCTATCTCGACGAGATCGAGCGCGAGCACCTGGGCGTCGAAGAAATCGGCTTCACGGGCGGCGAGCCGTTCATGAACGGCGACTTGCCCCGCATGCTCGCCGACACCCTGGGGCGCGGTTATCGCGTTCTCGTCCTGACCAACGCCATGAAACCGATGCAACGCCATGCACAGCGTTTGCTCGCCTTCGCCGCGCATGGGCCGGCTTTGATCATGCGCGTGTCGTTGGACCACTACGATCGCGAGGCGCACGAGCGCGTGCGCGGGCCCGGCACCTGGGCGCCGGCGCTGGCCGGTCTGCGCTGGCTTTTTGAACACGGCTTCAGCGTCGCCGTGGCGAGCCGGACGTTCTGGCCGGAGCGTGAAGACGAGCTTCGCGACGGCTTCGCCCGGCTGTTCGCCGCCGAAGGATTCGGCGTGGACGCATGGAACCCGGCGCAGCTTGTGCTGTTCCCGGAGATGAACGCCAAGGCCGATGTTCCGGAGATCACGGTCGCCTGTTGGGGCATCCTCGGCGTCGATCCGGGCGACATGATGTGCGCCACCTCGCGGATGGTCATCAAGCGCAAGGAGGCGCGGGCGCCGGTCGTCGTCCCGTGCACGCTGCTGCCCTACGACCCGACGTTCGAACTGGGTCGGACCCTGGTCGAGGCGGCGCAGCCGGTGAAACTCAACCATCCGTTCTGCGCCCAGTTCTGCGTCCTCGGCGGCGCGTCATGCTCGGCCTCATGAGCGCCGGGTGCATCCGCGGCGGGGACTTCCGCCGCAGGCTTGCGTCCGGACGATGAACAGCCGCGAACCGATAGCGGTCGGCATGCAGAAGCTGGACAAACCGCCGGCGGAACGTAATGTAGAGACTGCGCTCGAATACAAAGATCGCGCTCGAAACCCGCGCAAGCGTGCCGTTGCCTGATCGCCTGGGGAGAAGCCTTGACCGCGCCCGATGACATTCCGGGGGGCTCGTATTCCGAGACGACCCGCGGCATCACCATAACGGTACAGCCGTACTACCTTGAGGACCAGAGCGTTCCCGAAGCGCGACACTTCGTCTGGGCCTACCACGTCAAGATCGAGAATCGCAGTCTCGATACGGTGCAACTCCTGACGCGGCATTGGCGGATCACGGATTCGTCCGGCAAGGTTCAAGAGGTGCGCGGCGAGGGCATCGTCGGCAAGCAGCCGACACTTCGCCCCGGCGAGACGTTCGAGTACGCCAGCGGCACGCCGCTCGCGACGCCTTCGGGCATCATGGTCGGCACCTACCAGATGGTGGCCGAGGACGGCGAGCGATTCGACGCGCAGATCCCGCCGTTCTCCCTCGACAGTCCGCACTCGACGCAGGCTGTCCACTAGCCCATATCCAGTGGCGGCTGCGGGATCCGCCATCGTTTCGGACCCATCGTTTCGGACAAGGAGAGCATGGTGTCGGCAACAGCGAGCGCGGCTGGTCGCGGCGGAGCGGTGCTGTCCGAGGCGAAGCTGGCTTCGGTCCCGGCGCCCGAAGCGGCGGCGGTGAAGGCGACCGCCGCGGTCGAGCGGCCCGGGCGCGACGAGGCCGAGGCCGCGGTCCGCACCCTGATCCGCTGGGCAGGAGACAACCCCGACCGCGAGGGCCTCCGCGATACGCCGCGGCGCGTCGTCGACGCGTTTCGCGAGTTCTTCTCCGGCTATGAGGCCGACCCGGTCGAGATCCTGCGCCGCACCTTCGCCGAGACGGACGGCTACGACGAGATCGTGCTGCTGCGCGATATCCGCTTCGAGTCCCACTGCGAACACCACATGGCGCCGATCATCGGCCGAGCCCATGTGGCGTACCTGCCGCATCGCCGGGTTGTCGGCATCTCCAAGCTCGCCCGCCTCGTCGAGGTCTATGCGCGGCGGTTGCAGATCCAGGAAAAGATGACCGCGCAGATCGCCAACGACATCAACGAGATCCTCGAGCCCCGGGGCACCGCGGTGATCATCGAGGCGGCGCACCAGTGCATGACGACGCGCGGCGTCCACAAACCCGGCGTGGTCATGACCACAAGCCGTATGCTCGGGGCCTTCCGCGACGACCCGACGACCCGGCGCGAGCTGCTCGCCATGGTTGGCAAGCCGTCGGGCGGCGACTGGCTGCTCGCCTGACGGTGCGGACCGGATCGGCGCGCAAAGGTCGGCGGATAACGGATCGGCTATGAGGGTCTGCCCGTGACAATGTCCGCCACCGAAGACCTGCTCGCCCGGCTCATCGCCTTCGACACGACGTCGCGGTATTCCAACACGGCGCTGATCGACTTTGTCGCCGATCATCTCGCCGCTCACGGCATTGCCTCGCACCGGGTCGAAAGCGAGGACGGGACCAAGGCGAGCCTGTTTGCGACCATCGGGCCGAACGTGGCGGGCGGCGTCGTCCTTTCGGGACACACCGACGTCGTCCCGGTCGCCGACCAGGTCTGGACCAGCGATCCGTTCACCCTCGCCGTTCGCGACGACCGCCTGCACGGTCGCGGCGCCTGCGACATGAAAGGCTTCATCGCCTGCGTCCTCGCGCTGGTGCCCGATCTCACCCGCACGCCCCTGGCGGTGCCGCTGCATCTGGCGCTGTCATACGACGAGGAGGTCGGTTGCCTGGCCGCACCGGCGCTCATCGACGCCTTGCTCGAAGCCGTCGCGCCGCCGGCGTTCGCGATCATCGGCGAGCCGACCGAAATGCGCGTCGCCCAGGCCCATCGCGGCATCGCTTCGTTTGCGACCAGCATCAGCGGCCGGGCCGGACACTCGTCGAAGCCCGACGCCGGCGTCAACGCCATCGTCGCTGCAGCGCAGTGCATCGGCGCGCTCGGCCAGATCCTCGAGGAGCAGGAAGCGGAAGCGCCGAGAACGGGAGAGAAGACCACCATCAACGTCGGACGGATCGAGGGGGGGACCGCCGTCAACATCATCGCCGGCCGCTGTCGCTTCGTCTGGGAGTGTCGGTCCGACGACGGGGGCGCCGGGGAGCGGCTGAGCCGCGGTCTCGATGCCTGGGCCCGACAGGTGCTGCTGCCGCCGTTGCGGGAGGTCGCGCCGGAGGCCGCGGTGGTGACCGAGCGGCTGGTGGCGGCGCCGCCGCTGCGGCTGGCGCCCGAGTCCCCGGCGGTCGCGGCGGCGTTGGCGCTTAGCGGCCAGAACAGCGCCGGCCGGGTGGCGTTCGCCTCCGAGGCCGGGCAGTTTCAGCAGGCCGGGATCCCGGCCGTCGTTATCGGTCCGGGCAGCGCCGCGCAGGCGCATCAGCCCGATGAGTTCGTCACCCGCGAGCAGATCGAAACCTGCCTCGCCTTCCTTCGCCGTCTGGCCGCCTGGGCAACCCGCTCGGCGACCCGGCCGCCGGCTGCCTCGACCCCCGCGTTCAGGGATCCGGCTTAGGCTAAAGCGGGACCTGCGCGCCCAGTTCCACGACCTTGCCGGCCGGGATGTGGAAGAAGTCGGTCCCGCTGACGGCGTTGCGCGAGAGCAGGATGAACAGCCGCTCGCGCCAGCGCGACAGCGGCGGCACCGGCGATGGGATCAAGGTCTCGCGACCGAGGAAAAACGACGTGTCGATGGCGTCGACGTCCAGGCCGCCGTCCTTCATCTCACGCAGGGCTTCCGGAATGTTCGGCGTTTCCATGAAGCCGTACCGCAGGTAGACGTGGCTGAAGTCGGAACGGAGTTGATGAGTCGCCAGCCTGCCCCGGCGATTGACACGCGGCACCGGCTGGGTCTCCACCGTCAGCAGGATCACCTTTTCGTGCAGCACCTTGTTGTGCTTCAGATTGTGCAGCAAGGCATGGGGCAGCATGTCCGAATGGCGGGTCAGGTAGATGGCGGTTCCGGGCACCCGCAACGGCGGCTTGACGTCGACGCGCTTCAGAAACAGCTCGGTCGGCAGGCTGCTGTCGCGCAGCTTCCCGGCGAGGATCACGCGGCCATCGCGCCACGTTCGCATCAGGGTATACAGCGAGATCCCGATCAGCAGCGGCACCCACCCGCCCTGGAACAGCTTCAGCAGATTGGCGCCGAGGAACGCGAGATCGACGGCGAGAAAGACGCCGATCACGGCGACGCTCGGCAGCAAGGGCCATCCCCATAGTTTGCGCACGACCACCCACGCAAGAAGCGTCGTCGCTGCCATCGTCCCGGTTACGGCAATGCCATAGGCGGCGGCCAGGTTGGCGGACGATTCGAAAAGCAGGACGAGAATGACCACGCCCATGAGCAGCCGCTCGTTGACCTGCGGCATATAGATTTGTCCCGACTGATGCTCGGACGTGTGGCGAATTTCCATCCGCGGGCAGAAGCCAAGCTGAATCGCCTGCCGTGTGACGGAAAAGGCGCCCGAAATGACCGCCTGCGAGGCAATGACGGTCGCGACCGTCGCCAGCGCGACCAGCGCCACCAGCAGCCATGACGGCGCCATCAGGTAGAACGGATTGCTCACCGCCGAAGGATTGACCAGCACCAGCGCGCTCTGGCCGAGATAGTTGAGCATCAGCGACGGCAGGACGAACAGCAGCCAGGCGAGTTGCACCGGACGTCGGCCGAAGTGCCCCATGTCGGCGTAAAGCGCTTCGCCGCCGGTTACCGCCAGAAAGACCGCGCCAAGGGCGACAAAGCCGGCGAACCCGTTCTCGGTAAAGAACCGAACCGCATAGCGCGGATCGAACGCGGCCAACACCGACGGGTGATGAACGATATTGATGAGCCCGAGGACGGCAAGCGTGGCGAACCATAAGAGCATGATCGGCCCGAACCATGCGCCGACGCGGTCGGTTCCCATGTACTGAAATGCAAACAGCCCGACCAGCACGACCAGGGCGATGCCGATGACCCAGGCGTGCGGGATTGGGCCGACGACCGTCAGCCCCTCGACCGCGCTCAAGATCGAAATCGCCGGGGTGATGACACTGTCGCCAAAGAACAGAGCGGCGCCAAACAGCCCGAGGCCGGTCACGATCGCAGCGCCCTTGTCGAGACCGGACGTCGCCAGCGACATCAACGCCAGGATACCGCCCTCGCCCTTATTGTCGGCGCGCATTATGAACAGCACGTACTTTATCGTCACGATGACGATGAGCGCCCACAGCACAAGCGACAACAGGCCCAGAATGTTTTTGGCGTCGGGGACGAGGCCGTGCGCTCCGGTGAAGCATTCCTTGAGCGTGTACAGCGGGCTGGTCCCGATATCGCCGTAGACGATCCCGATGCTCGCAATAGCGAGACGCGATACGCTCTTGCGGCCGCCCTGCTCGCTGTCCGAATGCTGCATTGCACATTCGTGATCCGTTTGCGAAAACGCGTCAATCGGATTTAGCTGGGCTGCCGCGAATGGCCGGGCGATGATGCTTGCTCGACTGAACGATTCCCGTCGCATCGCCAGCCGCTACGATCGCCTCGCCCAGAAATGCACCCTTGCCGTCGTCTCCGCCGCCATCTTTCATCCTGTGGCTGCATGACGACGCCGTTGCCGCCGCCTGGACCCCCGCGTCGAACGAGCCGGTTTAGGAGCGCATTAGGAAATTTCCGCTAATCAAATGAGACTTGCCGGTCACATGGCCGTTCGTTTTCAAATAATGGTCATGATGCTGCTGGCTTGGATGCGAGCCGTGCGTTACATTTTCGCTATCATGCTCGCCGGTTGGGGCCGTATTGCTGATGCTCAAAATTGTCGAAAAAGTTCTGCTTAACGACCTCGGTGCGAGCACGCTCGAGTATGGCATCATCGCCGCTCTTGTCTCGACAGCGGTGATCACGACCGTCCTCGCCACGGGGGTTTCGCTCGGCGAGCTGTATCAGCTCCTAACGGTGGCGTTCGTCAAGGCCACCAGTTAGCGACGCCTCGCACCTCTTCCGCCGGCCCCTGCCCTTGTCCTGAGAGCGCCCCGGCGCCCCGCATCGTCGTGTTCCCTTCCGCCCGGTCTTGAGCCTATGATAAGCGGACGGGTGGGTTGTCGCGGGGCCAGAGGATGCGTGGATATCGTTACCTTGCTGTCGCCTGCAGCCTCGTTCTGATCCTAATCGCCCCGGCGCCGCGGCTGTTGGGCGCCGATGTGGCCATTTCGCCAGCCAGGGCCCAGGTGCGAGCGGAACAGGCCGACTGGGCGCATGCGCGACGCCTCGACATCATCCTGAGCGAGTTCCAGTTCGCGCCCTCGGAGATCGCCGTCGACGTTGGCGCACCGTACGTGTTGCGGCTGGAGAACAAGGGGTGGTTCCGCCATGATTTCACCGCTCCCGCCTTTTTCCGCACCGTCGCGTTCGGGCCGGGGCAATCGGCAAGCGAAGCCCAACGGTCCGGGGGCAGCTTCAGCCTCGCTCCCGGCGAGGTTCAGGAGATCGAATTCGTGCCGTTGCAGGCAGGCAAATACGCCCTGGAGTGCACGAAGCCGCTCCACGGCCTGTTCGGCATGAGCGGCGATATCATTGTCCGGTAGCGTCGGCTCGTGAGAGGCTGGCTCCGGCGCCGGGTCGCACCGGCTGCGGCAGGCCCTCGCCGTCGCGGTAGCTGAGAAGCGTGTAGACCGCGTCGAACAGCTTGAAGCTGTCGACCGGCCCCGGCGGCTGCGGATTGACGTGGTCGAGGCTGTTCAGGAGGTGAAGCGACACAGCCCCCTCGGGCAGGGCCCGGGCGAGCGCCTCGCTCTCCGTTTCCGGTATGATGGCGTCGTTGCGACCGTGGATGAGAACGAAGCGGACATCCCCGACAGCGAGGCGGCGGCCGGCGAGGTTCAGGGCGCGAAGTTCGCTGCGTACGCTCTCCGGCAGCGCGGCCAGCAGCGCCGGAACGCGTTCGGGATCTTCGTTGACGAGAAGAGCGTAGACGGCGCGCCCCTGCGGCCCGAGCCCGCGAACGAGGTCGGAGACATCGGCGTCCCGGTCCTGCATCTTGCGCCGGGCAAGTTCGGTCAGTGCGCGCCGATCGGCCGGATCGCCGAGCCGCGGCGCGTTGGAGAGGAGAAAGACCCACTTTCCGTACGCGTTCGGCGTGCGGTGCCGCCACGGCGCATCCGGCTTGTCGCGAAAATAGCCGGTGGTGAAGAAGGTGACGACCGCCGGCAGGTCGAAATAGCCGCCGATGGCGAGCACGAAAGCGACGCGCCCCTTCGCCTGCGGCTCGGCGAGGGCAAGCACCGCCGGACCGACCGCGAACGAGATGGCCGCGATGCCGAGCGGCCGCGCGGGGTCGCGTTGCGCCATCCAGGCGACGGCATCGGCAAGCAGCGGAGCGTCGGCGGCGGACACCTGCAGCGCCCGCATCCGCGCCATGTCGGGAACCAGCACCTCGAAACCGGCGCGGGCGATGGTGTTCGCAAAGGCGATCAGCCTGCGGTCGTCCTTGCCCGCAGGCGCGAGCCCCGGCACCAGGATCATGCCCGCCCGAGCGCCCTCGGCCGGACGGTAGAGGTCGGCGGCAATGGCACCGCCGTGTACCGGAACCGTCACCAGCCTGCGCTGCGGCGGCGCGGTTGCGGCTTTCAATGCGCTCGGCGCCTCACCGGCGGCGATATCGTCGAGGACGCGCATCGTCTCGATCGCCCTTTGCGGCGAGCAGCCGGAGAGAGCGATCGCAGCGACGGTCGCGATGAGCAGCAGGCGAAGCGTCGGTCGGCTCAAAGCACCCATGGATTGAGGTGCTGGCGGATGGCTCCCTCCATCTGCTGATCGAACTCGGCCATCGTCGTTTCGGTCAACTCCGAGAAGAAGCGTCGCCGCTCCTCGCGCGTACGATTGCCTTCGATCGACCTGGTTCGAACAACCTTGGCGGAGGCGATGGCGCTTCGTCCGTCGGCGGCGTCGATCTCAAGCTGCGCTTCCGCCGTCATGGTGTAGACGGCGCCCGGCGGGCTGCCGAACAGGCCGGCAAAGCCTTCGGCCCGCGGCAGCTTTTCCTCTTCGACACGGGCGCTCAGAATCTCGAAACGGGCGACCCCGGCCCGCCCTGCTGTCCGCAGCCGGTCCAGGGCCCACTGGCGCAGTTCGACGTCGGGCGCATGGGTCAAGCCGTCGCCGACGTCTCGGTCCCGACGCGCGCTGTCCGCAGCCTCGCCGGTGTCGACCTCGATGCTTTTCACGTCGAGGGTGATCGGCGGCGCGTCGGTGAAGCGAATGTCCGCCAGTTGCACCGTCGCTCTCTCCGGCGACGTGCAGCCGCCGGCGAGCATCGCCAGGACAAGAAGCGCCGGCGCGAATACGGATGTCGTCGTTGCTCTGATCACGGTGCCCCCCCAAAAAAGCAGAACCTCCGGCTAGCGCGACGCCAGCGCTTCGACATCGCCTTCGTCGAGCGCGTAGACGGTCTTGCAGAATTCGCAAGTCACCGTGATCCGGCCGTTCTCTTCGAGCATGTCGCGGATCTCCGCCGACGGGAACGAGCGCAGGATCGCCTCGACCTTGGTCCGCGAACACCGGCAGCGATGGCGCAGGGCGCGACGGCGGAAGACCCGCACGCCATCCTCGTGGAACAGTCGAAAGAGGATCTGGTTGGCGCTGAGCCTCGGCTCGAGCAGTTCGGCGGGCGTCGCGCTGCTCATCAGGATCACGGCGCGCCGCCAGTCCTCCTCGGCGTCCGGCTCGCGCGCGTCGTCGCGGGGCAGGCGCTGAAGCATGATTGCGGCGGCGCGGCGGCCGCCGTCCGCCTCGCCCGGATCGGACACGCACAATCGGATCGCCGTCTCGATCTGCTCGGACTGACGGAAATAGGCGTGCGCGCACTCACCCAGTGTCGCCCCTTCGAGAGGCGTAACCCCCTGATAGCGTTCCGTATCCGGGCCCTGGTCGACGGTGAACGCCATGACCCCGGCGCCGAACAGGCGCGGCACCGGCGCTTCCGGCGCCGGTCCCGACGCATCCAGCCGGGCCATGTCGTAGCGGGCGTACCCGCGCATGTCGCCGTCGCTCGTGATATCGACCATGACCACGGCGACCGGCCCGTCGCCCTGGATCTGCAGGGTGAAAATGCCTTCGTACTTCAGGCCGCTGGCGAGCACCGCCGCCATTGCCATGGCCTCGCCGAGCAACTTTTCGACCGCGGGCGGATAGTCGTGCGGCGCAAGGACCGCATCGACGGCCGCGCCGAGCCGGACCAGGCGGCCGCGCAGCCCCGGCGCCTCGATCTGGAAGGGCTGAACGAAGTCGCCGAACAGCTTGGCGCCGGCGTCCTCCGTTCTGAAGAAAGCTATGGGCTCGGGCATGAAGGCGACTCCCCGCTCGTCCTCAGGTAGCGGCAGGGCGCCTGGCCGGCAAGCGTCTATGGCCGACTGCTACTCGAGGCACCAGGCAAGAATGCCCTTCTGCGCGTGCAGGCGATTTTCCGCCTCGTCCCAGACGACCGACTGCGGACCGTCGATCACGGCGTCGGTAACCTCCTGGCCGCGATGCGCCGGCAGGCAGTGCATGAACAGGGCGTCGGGCTTCGCGCGGCGCATCAAGGCCTCGCTGACGCGATACGGCGCGAGCTGGTTGTGACGCTTCTCGGCCGCCTCGGCGCCCATGGAGAACCAGGTGTCGGTGACCACCAGGTCGGCCTGATCGACGGCGGCTTCGGCGTCGTCGACATAGGCGACATCGCCGCCTTCCGCCTGGACCCAGTCGAGCAGAGCGCCGTTCAGCCGCAACGGCGGCGGGCAGGCAAGGCGCAGGCGAAACGCGAACTTCACCGCCGCGTGCACCCATGAGCGCGCCACGTTGTTGGCGTCGCCCGACCACGCGACCGTCCGTCCTGCGATGGCGCCGCGATGCTCCTCGAAGGTCATGACGTCGGCCATGATCTGGCAGGGGTGGGAGTCGTCGGTCAGCCCGTTGATGACCGGCACCGAGGCGTATTCGGCCAGTTCGGCGAGCTTGGTGGGGCTGTTCGTCCGGATCATGATGGCGTCGACGTAGCGCGACAACACGCGGGCTGTGTCGGCCATCGTCTCGCCGCGGCCGAGTTGGCACTCCGTCTCGCTGAGCACCACCGCGTGCCCGCCGAGTTGGCGCATGCCGACCTCGAAGGAGACGCGCGTGCGCGTGCTCGGCTTCTCGAAAATCATCGCCAGTGCGCGGTTGGCCAACAGTCGCTGGCTGCCGTTCGTATGGCGCTCGCGCTTCAGCGTCTGGGCGAGATCGAGGATCCGCCGCAGCGTCGCCGTGTCGAAGCGATCGAGATCGAGGAAATGCCGCGGACGGCCCTTGCGCTCCGCCATCTACGCAGCCTTCTCGACGAGGGCTGCGCAGACGCGGTCGATGATCGCGCTCGCCGTTTCGATTTCACTTTCGCCGATGATCAGCGGCGGCAGCAGGCGGACGACGTTGTCGGCGGCCGGCACCGTTAGCAGGCCGTCGCCAAGCAGGCGCTCGACCAGAACGCTGTTCGGCTGGACGCATTTCAGCCCGATCATCAGGCCATGGCCGCGGACCTCGGCGATCACGCCGGGGTAGCGGGCCGGCAGAGCGGCGAGCCGGCTGCGGAGCGTCGCGCCGGCGGCGGCGACGCGCTCGAGGAAGCCGTCGGCGAGAACCACGTCCAGCACCGCATTCGCCACCGCCATCGCCAGCGGGTTGCCGCCGAAGGTGCTGCCGTGGCTGCCAGGCGTGAGTGTCCGGGCCGCCTGCCCCGACGCGAGACAGGCGCCGACCGGGAAGCCGCCGCCCAGACCCTTGGCGACGGCGATGAGGTCCGGCTCGACATCGGCCCACTGGTGGGCGAAAAGCCGCCCCGTGCGGCCGATGCCGCACTGGACCTCATCGAAGAACAAGAGCAGGCCGAACTCGTCGGCCAACGCCCGAAGGCCGGCGAGGAAGCCCTCCGGCACCGGGCGGATGCCGCCTTCGCCCTGCACCGGCTCAACGAGGATGGCCGCGGTCTCGTCGCCGATGGCGGCGCGCGCCGCCGCCAGATCGGCGAAAGGCACCTGATCGAAGCCCTCGACCGCCGGCGCGAACCCGTCCAGGTGCTTCGCCGAACCACCGGCGGCGATGGTGGCCAGCGTGCGGCCGTGGAAGGCGCCGGCGAAGGTGATGACGCGATAACGCTCCGGCGCGCCCGCCATGTCATGATACTTGCGCACCAGCTTCAGGCCGCATTCGAGCGCTTCCGCGCCCGAGTTGCAGAAGAAGGCTGCGTCCGCGAAGCTTGCCGCGACGAGCCGCGCCGCCAGCCGCTCCTGATCCGGGATCCGGTACAGGTTCGAGCAATGCCACAGCTTGCCGGCCTGCTCGCGCAGAGTAGCGACGAGATGCGGATGACAATGACCGAGACCGGCGACGGCGATCCCGGCGCCGAAGTCGAGATAGCGGCGACCGTCGTCGCCTTGCAGCCAAGCGCCGTCGCCCTGGACGAAGGCGATGTCGTAACGCTGGTAGGTAGGCATCAACGCTGTCAAGGGCCGATCTCCGCAGCCGCCCGCCTTCTGCCGCGCATGCAGCGGGGAGCCGAAAATGCGACGGGCCGGTGCAGGGCACCGGCCCGCGAGCCAGAGAAACGACTATGTTATTGAAGCTGCGGAAGGCTTGTCAACGCCTTGTGCGCGCTTCGCCGGGGTATCGCATTTGGGCTAAGACGCCGCCGGCCTTGCGGTTGCGCTTCCCCCGCTGAGCGAGAGCGCGCCATTGGCAGCGGCCACGGCGTTCGGCTGAGGATCAATAGCGCGGCGGCGGCTCGCCGATCAGGTTGAACGCCTTCGTGTACTCGTTGATCCCCTCTTCGAATTTATGCTGCGCGCAAGCCATGGCCGCCTTGCGCCGGTGGCTGTCGACTTCGGCATAGTCCCGCGGCGGCGGCCCTGCGGGCGCTTCCTCAACGCCATAGCCCTGATTTGGTGCATCGGCTTGCTGATTCAGCTCGGCGCGGGCGTCCGCGTCGATGCGCCTGCGCTTGGTGATGGCGAGGCTCAATTCCTTCTTGTAGCGGTCGCAGGTCATCGCCGTCGGCCGCGATGTCTGCGCCGTCGCCGGTACGCTGACAGCAGCCATGAGCA